>CAYRXM010000035.1:0-37188 GCA_964428175.1 uncultured Anaerolineae bacterium | reverse complement strand
TACACCCTATCCTACACTCTTTCCCTACACGACGCTCTTCCGATCTGCCTCACCGCAAATTTCGCACAGCCTGATCTTGTGTGCGTCTTGCAAAAAGCAGTTTTCGAAAATTACTTTCACCTTTTGCCCGGCGGCGTGCGCCAGGTCGACGATGGCCTTGACTTCGGCGCGCACGTAGGCCCAGTCTTCGCTCAGCACCTTGCTGATGTTGACCACCATGTCCAGTTCCTCGCCGCCGTCGGCGAGGGCCTGCTCGGCTTCGGCGATCTTGAGCGTGGTGGTGTGCCCGCCGTGCGGAAAGCCGATCGTCGTGCTGGCCTTGATTGCGCTCCCAGCCAGCAGGTCGGCGCAGCGGCGCAAATAATAGGGCATGATGCACACGCTGGCCGCGTCGTAGGCCAGGGCGATCTGAATGCCCTGCTCCAACGTCTCAACATCCATTGTCGGGTTGAGCAGCGAGTGGTCGATCATTTTGGCGACTTGTGTGTATGTGTAGTCCATCGGCTTTACAGCCCCAGCATAAACTGGAAAATCTGGTCGTTGATGCCGGGCAGCCCCTCATGCCCAAAGTCGGGATAGATGGCCATCGACTTGGGGGAGGCGATCTTGTTATAAGCGGCAAACTGGGTGGAGGGCGGGCAGATCGTGTCCATCAGGCCGATCGCCCACAAGATTTCACCCTCGATGCGTGGCGCAAGATGCTGGACATCGACATAGCCGAGCGCTTCCAAGATGGCGGCTTCGTTTTTGTGCTGCGGGTCGAAACGGCGAAAATACTCGCGCAGTTCAGCGTAAGCGGCGACATCCTGATCCATCTCCCACACGCGCTTGTAATCGCTGAGAAAGGGAAAGACCGGCGCAGCACGCTTGATGCGCGGCTCGAGCGCGGCGCAGGCCACGGTCAGCCCGCCGCCTTGACTGCCGCCCGTCGCGCCGACGCGGGTCGGGTCCACGTCGGGCATATCCATGACGATTTGGGCCAACTGGGCCGTGTCGAGGAAAATCTGGTAAAAGAGCAGTTTGTCCGGTCGCCCGTCGAGCGCGTCGTCGAGGCCGCGGATGATGTGCCCGTGCAGGGTGTTGCCCCGCACGCCGCCGGCGTCTTGCGAGCGCCCGCCCTGACCGCGGCAGTCCAGCGCGGCGACGGTAAACCCGGCGGCGACGTAGCCCAGCTTGTCGGCCCAGTCGCCCGCGTCGCCGCTGTAGCCGTGGAACAACAGCAGGGCCGGGTGCGGCGCAGGGGCATCCTTGGGGCGCAGCAGTTTGGCATAGACGCGCGCGCCACCGATGCCAGTAAAGTGCAGGTTAAAACACTCGGCAAAGGGGGCCTGGAAATCGGCGGGTGCGAGTTCGACCTGTGGATCGAGGGCGCGCATTTCGGCCAGGCCGGCGTCCCAGAAACGGTCGAAATCGGCGGGCTTGGGGTTGATGCCCTGGTAGGTTTGCAGCTTGTCAAGTGAGAAATCAAATGTAAGTGGCATCGTGGACCTTTCTATGTGGCAGAGATTATTTTTGGCCGCAGACCGCCGACTGCCCAATGGCTGTGCAGCGATCCGCCATCTGCGGCCGGCGGTCAATTTTTCATTCCAGGTGTTCGATCACCCAGGCGATGTCCAGTTCGTGTAGTTTGGCGGGTGTGGGCGCGCCGGTTTGCGGGTCCCAACCCATCATACCGTAAAAGAGGGTCAGACTTTCGTCGAGCACTTGCGGATCGACCGGCTTTTCGGCCACCGACTGGGTGACAAAAGGCATATTCATCCGGCCAGGGAGGCGGTCGTCGGCGCGGGTCAGGCCTTCGCGCAGGTTAAAGGCGCGGGCCAGGGTCACGCCGCGCTCGCCGGCCTTGATCAGTTCATAGAGGTTGGTTTGCCAGCCGGTGAGGCCGCGCACGATCTCGATCACTTGCTCGCGCGACCAGGGGATAAACATGCAGCTGCCGAGATGGTTATGCACCCACTGCCAGTTGGTGTTGGCCGTATAGGCGCGCACTTTGTGCGCGTTGAGTTCGGTCGACGGCACGCTTTCATAGACGCCGATGCTTTGCCAGCCTTCGCCGAGCGGGCTGTCGGCCAGACTCTCGTCCCACATATTGTGCATGTGGTCGGCGCCGGTGGGGGAGACGGCATAGCCGAGCGCCTGGCCGTGGCGGGTGCGGCACTCGTGCATGGGGAAGGGTTGGCCCTTGACATCGATCACGTAGGGCAGCGCCGCCGGGCCGATCTTTTGGGCGGCCCGGCGTGGGCCTTCAGCCAGCAAATCGCCGATCCCCTTGCGCTCGCAGATCAGGCGCACCAGTTCGACCATGGCCCGGGCGTTGCCGAAACACAGTTCCAGCCCGCCGGAGTCTTGCCGGGTGAGCAGGCCGTTTTCAAAGCACTCCATCGCAAAAGCGACGGTCATCCCGGCCGTGATGGTGTCGATGCCGTAGGCGTTGCAATATTCGTTGGCCTTGGCGATGGCGCGCAGGTCGCTCACCCCACAGACGGAGCCGAATGCGCCGATCGTTTCGTACTCGGGGCCGCCGTAGGCCGGATCGACCTGGTATTCGTCGTCGTCGACCCGGGTCACGCGCTTGCATTGGATGGGGCAGGCAAAGCAGCCGCCGGTGTCGATCAAAATCTGGTCGCGCATGGCTTCGCCGCC
This sequence comes from uncultured Anaerolineae bacterium, assembly GCA_964428175.1. Taxonomy (GTDB): domain Bacteria; phylum Chloroflexota; class Anaerolineae; order JAFGEY01; family JAFGEY01; genus CAYRXM01. The sequence goes on along the minus strand of CAYRXM010000035.1, from coordinate 34,545 downwards.
GATCGACTCGGCGCCCTCAAACTGGCCGTCCCGGAAATTGCGCGTGGGCAGTTGGCCGGCTGCGTTGAGGCCGAGCAGGCCGCCGGCAGTGCCCAGTTCGTGCATTTGCAGGCTTTTTTCCTTCCAATTCTGAGCCATCCAGCGGGCGATCTCGCGCACCTTGTCGGCATCGGCCAGCTCGGGCCGAGCCTTGCCTCGCGCGACGACGGCTTTGAGCTTTTTCGATCCCATCACCGCGCCCAGGCCGGTGCGCCCGGCGGCGTGGGTCACGTCGTTGAGGATACAGGCAAAGCGGACCAGTTTTTCGCCGCCCGGCCCAATGATCGCCGTGCGTGCGCGGGGTTGGCCCAGTTCTTGGCGCAGGGCGTTTTCGCAGTCAAGCGTGCTCTTGCCCCACAGGTGATCGGCGGGTTTGAGTTCGGCCTGGCCGTCGTGAACCCACAGATAAATCGGGGTCTGGGCCTGGCCCTTGACGACGACTGCGTCAAACCCGGCCAGCTTGAGTTCGGCCCCGAAAAAGCCGCCGGCGTCAGACTCGCCGTAACCGCCGGTCAGCGGCGACTTGGCCCCGACGGCGTTGCGTCCGGCTCCGGCGACGGCGTTGCCAGTGAACGCGCCGTTGGCAAAGACGAGCACGTTGTCCGGCCCCAGTGGGTCGGCACCCTTGGAAATTTCCTTGAGCAGGTAATAGCCGATAAAGCCGTTGCCGCCCAGGTAGCGGCGGTAAAAAGACTCTGGCGGTTCTTCAACGGCGATCGAACCGTCGGCGAGGTTGACGTGTAAAATCTTCCCGGCATAGCCTTTGACCATATCCTTCTCCTTTGCCAATTGGCAGGCGATTGAGGATGGGCAGATGACAGGATTGTACACAGTCTAAAGGGAAAAGTCAATACAAATTTAATACCACCCGTACCGCTTGGCCGCGTCGTACATGGCGACGACGTTTTCGGTGGGCGAGTTGTCTTGCAACTGATGTGTGGGAGCCAGGGCATAGCCGCCGCCGGGCATCATCGTTTCCAGCGTCTGGCGCACATCTTCGATCACCTCCTGCACCGTGCCATAAGCCACCGGCCCGGCGGTCGAGATGCAGCCATGAAAGGCCAGCCGACTGCCAAAACGGGCCTTGAGATAGGCCGGGGCCATATCGGCAGCCTCGGGCTGCAAGGTGTCGACAACACCGATGCCCAGGTCGACAAAATCGTCGTAGGCCCAACTGCTAGAGCCACACGAGTGCATCATCACCGGAATGTCAAAGGAGCGGGCCAGGTCGACAAAAGGTTTGTGGCGGGGCTTGATGTGCTTGCGGTACAGCGCCGGGCCGATCATCGGGCCGAGCTGCGTGCCCAGGTCTTCGCCCATATGCAGCACGTCGATGCCGCCCCGGGCCGCTTCCAGCGTGCGGCGAGTCGCCTCGAGCAAAACGGCCAGCCGCCGGTCGATCAGGCGTAGACAGGCCGGATCATCGGTGATCAGATCGATCAACACCTGCTGCATGGTGCGAATCATCCCCGTGCTGTTGATGATGTCGCCCAGCCCGGCCCCGCCACCGACGACGCAATAGTCTCGATAGCGTCTGCATTGCTCGACAACCTGATCATAGTCGAAATCGTCGGGCGAGGGCATCGGCCATGTCTCGACCTGGTCGAGATCGGCGTTTTGGAGCGGAAAATCGCAGTAATCCCAATAGCCACCACTGGGGTGCTCAATCCAGCGGCGGTGGATGCCCCAGATGTCGATGCTCAGTTCGGGATCGTCGGGCGTGGGGTGCAGCGGCGGGCCAACGTAGGGCGCGCCAACGTGGCGGAAATCGACACCGAGCGCCTGGCGCAAGCCCTCATCGTCGTTGGCCGACAGGCCATAATGCGCCTTGAGCCTTCCGTCGATGCCGGGATTGGCGAGGTAATTGATCGGCACGCGGTCGGGTTCTTGATGGGCAAAAGCAGTGAGGGCACGCTCTTTGGCATTCATCGAGCCTCCTGAGCTAGCTTCCGGGAAGGTTTTCTATGTCGTCTCGCCCAGCTTGATCACCTCAAAGATGCGCAGCCGCCGCAGGAACAGGAACATAACCACCACCGCGGCGACAAACATCGCGCCGAAAACGGCATAGACGTAAAAAATCTCCGGCCAGGCCACCTGCACCACAAAGGGCGGCGTTTGCGCGTGTTCACTCACCCCTACCTGCAAATAGGGGATGAACACCCGGCTGACCAGCACCCCAATCCCGGTGCCGGCCGCCGCACCGGTCAAGACCAGGATGAATTGCTCCAGCATCAGCGACAGCGCCATCTGCCCCGTCGACAGCCCCAACGCGCGCAGCGTGCCCAGCTCGATCTGGCGCTGCCAGAACGAAAGATAGGCATAGATCAAAAAGCCCAGCACGGTCAGCAGCGCGGAGACGATAAAGCCCACCGAGAGCAGCCCAAACACGCCCTGGCGGTCGGGCTGCTGAATTGCCTTTTCGACGTCGGCGCGGGCATTATAGACGGCGGTCACGTTGTAGCCCAGGTTGCGCGCCTCGATTGAAACGCCCTCCGAGCCGAGCGTTTCCGCTGTCTTGAGCCACACGTCGTAGGGATAAACGCCGCCGGCCAGGTTGAAAATGTGCTCCAGGTTGGCGATGAAAAAAGGCCCATCTTGCGGGTAGAGACGCGGAAAAAGGTCGACCATGCCGACGACGGTAAACTGGGCGCGCGGGTTGTTGCCCAGCGGCAGCACCATGTCCACCTTGTCGCCCACCTCGATGCCATAGTCGAACACCTCGCGGCTGGCCAGGATGCCATCGCTGCGCAAGGCCAGCGCGTTCATCAGCGCGCCGAGCGAGGCGGGGGCGAAATCGGAGCGGAAAAAGGCCACCTGGGGCAGATCGATGCGGTCGATGCCCATCAGCCGGGCGGCGAATTTTTTGTTGGCCAAAGTCACATCAGCGGTCTTGACCCAGACCCGCGCCGCCGACTCGACGCCGTGTATGTCGAGGTGCGTTTCGAGCGGCAAAAAGAGCCACTGTGCGCCTTCGGTTTGCGTTTCGGCCGGCTGTGGGGCGAGCGTCGAGTCGGATATGGCCTGGGTCTGCGTGCTCTCGCCTGTTTCGACCAGACGCAGATCTGCGCCCACGTCATAGTAGGCTTTGGCCAGAGTATAATCGTCGAGCGTGCGCGCCATCGACGCGGTAAACACGGCCAGGCTGAGCGTCAAAATCAGCAGCAGCAGCGGGCCAGTGTGCTGGCGGGCCAGCCGCGACAGGTGGCGAAAGACCAGCGCCGGCACCGCGCCGTGCCACAGGTTGGCCAGCCAGGCCAACAGGTGCATCAGGGCCGGAAAGATGCGGATGGACAACAGCGCGATGCCAAAGATCAAAAACACGGGCACCGCAAAAGCCAGCGGATCGCCAAAAGGCGACGCCGCCGCAGTCGAGGCGGTTTGTGCCTGAGGCACGGCGACCGAGCCGCGCCCGCGCAGGGTCCACAACCCATACGCCGCCGGGACGAGCAGCAGCAGGTCGATGAAGGCGCGCTGCCAGAACGGCGCTTTGAGCGTGCGAGCCTGATCTTGCTTATAGCTGACGATGGTTTCGCCGGCCGCATGGATCGCCGGGCCGAGGGTGGCCGCAATCGATCCCAGGACGGCGATCAGCCCAAAGCGCAGCGTGCTCCACGAGAGCATCGTCGAGAGCAGCGGGCGGTTGTCCAGGGCGAGAAAGGAGCGGGTCTGGCCCATCATCTGGGCAAATCGCTCGCCCAGCCAAGCCCCGGTGACCAGGGCCAGCACGCCGACGATCAATCCTTCCAGCAGGTAAAGGCCGATCACCTGGCTCGTGGCCATTCCCCGGCCGCGCAGCACGGCGATCTCGTTACGCTGCCGCCGCACGATCATTGAGGCGATCAGGCTGATGAAATAGAACACCACGGCCAGGATGGGCACGCTGAACATATAGAGCAGCACGGTCAGCGACTGTGTGACGCGCAGGTGAGCGGTCAGCGCCTCCTGGGGTGAGCGGGCCAGTTCGATGTTGCTGAGAAAGGCGTTCGACCTGTTTTGCAGGGTGATGATTCGTCCTACCAGGCCGGACACCCCTTCCGAGCGCAGCGCGCTGCCGTCGCAGATCAGCGACCACAGCGCCAGTCCCACTTCGCCTTTCATCGCCGTGGACATTTGCGCAAAACTGGCTTCGGGCATGAGCAGCAGGTCGTCAAAGGCCGACTGGGCGTAAAACCAGTATGGATCGGCGGGATCGCGGGCCAGCCAGACGCCGGCGATGCGCACGCGATGGCTAAAGCCCTGCGTATCGTCGCCCACGCTGACGATGTATTCTTCGCCGCTCTGAAAACCGAACGAAGCGACCAGGCTGAGTGGCGCCAGCACCTCGATGGGGGCCGAGTTGTTGGTCACTGGCTGCGGCAAATCCCCCTCGATCAGGTCGATGTGCGATTCGATGTCGCTGATAAAGCCCAGTGCGGCATAAGTGATCGCTTTGCGGGTGTCCTGGTACTGCGCGTCGGAGGTGGGCAAAAGCTGCATCTTGTCGGTCTTGAAGTGGCGCACCAGGCTTTCGGCGGGCAGTGCCAGCAGTGCGGCCGCTTCCTGGCTGATGAACTGATCGACGGCCTGGCAGTCTTCCCATTCCAAAAAGCCGTTCCAACTGCCCACGTAGCGCATGAGGAAAGAAAAGGGCGGCATGCGAGTGTCGGCTTGCTGGACAAGCTGCGTGCTCAGAATGCGGTGGCTGATCGCGTCGGTGTAGATGGGAATGCTCACCGTCAGCGAGACGGCGGCGATCAAGCCCAGCAGCAGGCAAAAGGCCAGTCCCTTGTGGTGCCACAGCCGGCGCAGGGTGAGGGCTATGAGAGAGAAAAAGTTGAGAGTGTGTTTGAGCATAGGTTTGTCCGTTTTGAAGAATCCCCCTCCCCAACCCTCCCCCCCGTGAAACGGGGGGGAATGAGGGGGGGCGTCGCACTCATTATTCTAATGAAACGCCGCACTGACGGGCAATTTCGGTCAAGATTTGATCCATCTGGCGGTTTACTTGATCGTTTGTAAAGCAAATGACTTGGTAGCCCTGGCTTTGCAGCCAGGCAGTACGCTCTTGATCGTACTCGATCTGTTCTCCGTGACTGTGTCCGTCTATCTCGATCACCAGTTTGTGAGCCGCACAGTACAAGTCGGTGATAAAAGGGTCAATTGGGTGTTGGCGGCGAAATCCGAGGCCATCGAGTTGGTGATTTCGCAGCCGCGCCCATAGCTTTTGTTCGGCTGGCGTCTGTCGCTGGCGAAGTTCTTTGGCCTGCTGCTGAATGGCCTCGGTAGCGCGCCAGCGTTTTCGTGGGGTCATTTCCGGCCTCCTGTGACGCCTAGATGCGCCTCCCCCTCAATCCCCCCCGTGCAACCCACAGGGTTGCACGCAGGGGGGAAGCACTCCCTCTCCCGTGAAACGGGGGAGGGGCGCCGGTATTTCCGGCGAGGGGTGGGGGCGTTTCTTAAAACAGCAGCCTTTCCAATTCGGCGATTTGCGTTTCAGCATACTCGCGGGCCAGTGCGCGTTCGCGACGTCCGATCTGCGGCGTGTCCTGGTCGTGCAGGTGGGTTGGTCCGTACTGCGCGGTCCAGGCGGCGGGAATTTCGTCCGGCAGGAGCTGGTCGCTCATCGTTCCGTATGCGTTGGCCCAGATGCGCGCCGCAGTGTTGACGTTATAGCCGCCGCCGCCCAGGGCCAGCCAGGGCAGGTCGAGGTTGCGAAAGGCACGGATCATCCGCGCATAGCCGTGCGTGGTCAGGTTCAGGTGGGCCAGTGGGTCCTGAAAATGCGAGTCCGTGCCAAGCTGCGTGACCAGTATGTCGGGCTTGAAGCGGTCGATGGATGGCAGCACGACGCGCTCGAACACATGCAGATAGACATCGTCGCCGGTATAGGGCATCAGCGGCACGTTGATGCTGTAACCGCGTCCTTTCCCCTTGCCCAGTTCGTCGACAAAGCCGCTGCCGGGGAACAGGAACTCGCCCGATTCGTGCAGCGAGATGGTCATCACCTGCTCACTGTCATCAAAAGCGGCCTGCACGCCGTCGCCGTGATGGGCATCAATGTCCACATAGACCACCCGCCGGCCCTGCGCCGCCAGCCAACGAATGGCAATCGCTGCGTCGTTGAACACGCAAAAGCCGGAGGCATAGCCGGCCATGGCGTGATGCAGCCCGCCGCCAAAGTTGAAAGCCACGTCGGCCTCGCCACGGATGAGCATCTTGGCCCCCAGCAGCGACGCACCGGCCTTGAGCGCCTCCACCTCGTACATACGTGGAAAGATGGGGTTGTCGCCGGAGCCCAGGCGATACTTCCAGGGGATGATCGTCTTGTCATTGGTGGTTACCCGCTTGACGGCGTCGATGTATTCGGGTGTGTGCCACAGGGCCAACTCGTCGTCGCTGGCCTGGCCGGGTTCGATGGCTTGCGAGCCGGGGTGATCGAAAGCGGCATAGGCCTGGAGCAGCTCCCAGGTCATTTGCAGCCGCACCGGTCGCAGCGGGTGCGACTCACCGTGGCTGGTCGACCAAAAATCGGGCGAGCAGATCAAGACAGATTGGTGCATCAATCACTTTCCTCTCCACTTCCAAACCGGGAGACGGCTTTCCATAGGTTGACCTTGGCTTTGGGATGCTGTTTTTCGACCATGTGCAGCACGTCACGCATGAGGGCGCGCTTGGACGTTTCGGCGCTCTCGCAGGGCGGCGGGAAGGGCGGCAAGTCGCACTCGCGCGCATAGCGGACGATTTCTTTTTCGGGCACATAAGCCAGCGGGCGGATGACGGTCAGGTTGCCGCCGAACAATGCCACGCGCGGGTACATGGTAGTCAGTTTGCTTTGGAAAAAAAGGTTCATCAGCGTCGTCTGCGCCACATCGTCGGCGTTGTGGGCCAGAGCCAGCTTGTTGCAGCCAAGCGCCTGCGCCTGGTTGAACAGCGCCTTGCGCCGCCGCCAGGTGCAGTAAAAGCATGGATGGACATGCCGCCGTTTGGGTTCGCCTTGCGGTTCTTCGGCGGCGACAATATGATATTCGACCCCCAGTCCGTCGAGCCAGGCGCGCAGCGCAGGCAGGTCGGCCCCGCCGTGACAGTCCATATCTGAGGCCGGCGTGACGTGGATGGGAATCACTGTGTAGCGCTCGAGGCCCCGGCGCTGCAACAGCGCGTCGAGCAGGACACAGCTATCCTTGCCGCCAGACAGCGCCAGCGCGATCCGGTCGCCATCCTGGAGCAGTTGGTGCTCACGGTGGCACTTGTTCAGTTTTTTGAGCAGGTAGAACAGCAAAATGCTGCGTTTGTCGGGCTTGGGACGCATACGCGCGGCTCTAGAATCGATCCTCATCGAAAAAGATGTCTTCGAGCATGTCGCCCAGCGAGCCGACCTCGGTGAGGATGGTGATTACCTCGCTGATGTCGGCAGTTTCGAGCATCTGCCCGGCGACGACGACGATATAGTCGTCAATGATCCCCGTGCGCGCGTAAATCGTGCCCACGTTGAGTTCAAGCAGCGTTTGCCAGTCAATGTCGTCGTTGACCGGCCCCACCGGCGTATAGAACAAAATCATCTCGCCGCCCACGCCACTTGGGCGGGTGGTCACGTTGACAACCTGACTGCGCCCGCCGATGGTGGGCAGTTCCATGCTGTACATATCCTGATTGGCCTGAAACGTGACTCCCATTGCTGCGGCAAGGTCTTGCATAAAGTGCCCGAGTTCTGACATTGTCGTTTCCTTTCTTTGGTACAAGAATGAATGTATTTTACCATGCTCGAATGAAATCAGGCAAACGAATTTTGCACCGACGCGATCAGCGGCTCATAGACCAGGTCCAGCCATTCGTCTTGACCTGTGACCAACCGGGGGCGCGGCACGAGCAGCGTCCAGAACAGCCGATAAATACGTCCGCCGTCGGAGGGTTGATCCCAGATTTCCGGCGTTGGCGCGGTGAGCGTCAGGTGGAAAAAGTGCCGCTCCAGCCGGTCGGTGAGCAGATCGGCGGGCAGCCAGCCGCTAAAGCGGCAGGTCAGGCGCGGTGGATCGACGTTGAGGTCGTGCTCCTCGTATACCACCTCTGCAAACGCACCCTCCTGACCCACCTGGCGCACCCAACTGCCGCGCGTCAGCCAAAAGCCCAGGTTCAGTGTCCCTTCGACGGGGCCGACCAGCGGGTAGGTGTATTGGAGCACCAGCCGCCAGCCGTCTTGCAGATTGCGGCGATCCACGCCGAGCAGCCCGACGATGCGTACACGGCTCAGGCCGGTTTCTTCTTCCACCTCGCGCAGCAGAGCTGCTTCAATCGGCTCGTCCGCTTCGACCGTGCCGGCGGGCAGTTGGATGCCGGCCGACGGGTGCTGAAAAACGAGCAGTTCGGGACCATTTTCGCCCTGGCGCGTGATCAGCGCGGTGACTTTGTGCAAAGTTGAGGGCATAGAGCCTCCACCAGGACTATTTAAACATTTCTTGCATGCTGTGCGCCTCGATCAGATCGTCGCACAGCGCGCGGATTTGATCCAGCGTCAACTCGGCGGCGGTGTGCGGGTCGAGCATGGCCGCGTGATAGATGGCGTCGCGCCGGCCGCTGAGCGAGGCCTCGATGGCCAGCAGCTGCACGTTGATGTTGGTGCGGTTGAGCGCGGCCAACTGCTCAGGCAGCGCGCCGACATAGCAGCCCTGTACGCCGTTGCGGTCGACCAGACAGGCCAGCTCAACCACCGCCTCGGCGGGCAGGTTGGAGATCAGCCCATTGTTGATCACGTTGCCGCCGATGCGAAAAGGCACATCGGTCTCCATCGCTTCCATGATGTACGAGCCATACTCGTGCGTGCGATGGTGGGCCAGGCTGGGATTTTCGGTCAGTTCCTTGCTGCGCTGCTTCCAATCCTCAATCTGGTGCTCGCAGCGGCGCGGGTACTCGTCGAGCGGGATGTTGAATTCCTCGATCAGCTCCGGGTACTGGCTCTTGATCCAATAGGGCAGGTACTCGGCGGTGTGCTCGGACGACTCGGTGATGTAATAGCCGAAATGGCGCATCATTTCCAGGCGCACCATGTCGTGGTGCTTGACCGCGCCCGGTTGGCGTGCGGCGGCGTTGAGTTCGGCGGCGCGGCGCTTGATTTCCGGGTACAGGTCTTGGCCGCCGTCGGTGATTTCCAGCAGCCAGGCCTGGTGGTTGATCCCGGCGATCTTCCATTGCAGGTTTTGCACGTCAAACATGCCGACGCGGTTGAGCAGCCCTTGTGCGCAGACCTGCACCGAGTGGCACAACCCCACCGTGCGGATGCTCGATCCGCGCAGCATCGCGCCGGTGATCATGGCCATCGGGTTGACATAGTTCAGAAACCAGGCCTCCGGGCAGACCGCTTCCATGTCGCGCGCAAAATCGAGGCAAACGGGGATGGTGCGCAGGGCGCGGAAAATCCCACCGATGCCCAGTGTGTCGGCGATGGTCTGGCGCAGGCCGTATTTTTTGGGGATTTCAAAGTCGATCACTGTCGCCGGGCGGTAGCCGCCGACCTGGATCGCGTTGACGACATATTTTGCGCCCCGGAGCGTCTCGCGCCGGTTTTCGACGCCGAGGTGGGTGGTAATCGTTGCTCGCCCGTCGTTGATGTTCCGATTGATCACATCGAGCATCAATTTGGATTCTTGCAGCCGCTCGCCGTCAATGTCGTACAGCGCAATGTGCGCGTCGCGCAGCGGTTCGCAGAGCATGCAGTCGCCGAGCACGTTCTTGCAAAAGATGGTGCTGCCGGCGCCCATAAAAGCGATTTTGAGCATTGGTTTATCTCCTTTTGTTGAAAGTGTTCCAGGTACATGTTGCGTATTACGTATTACGTATTGCGTATTACGTGATCGGTCGTTTACGGAATACGCAATACGCATTGTGATTTTACGCCAAACCCGCTTTGACAAATGCCAGCGCTTTTCGCACGAATGCCTCTCCATCCGGGCAGGGATCGTGAAACATGCCGCGTTGGAAGGCGAAATCGTTGATGGCCGAGTTGTAGGTTTCGAACAGGATGTGCCCGTCAAAGGCGACGTCTTGCAACGCCCGGAAAATCGACGCCCAGGGTACCAGCCCGCCGCCAGGCGCGCCGCGGTCGTTCTCGCAGGCGTGCAGACCCCACAGCCGCTCGCCGACGGTGTGAACTGCCGCCGCGTAATCGCGGATTTCGGTGATCAGGTGATAGGTGTCGAGCAGCACGCGCAGGTTGGGGTGATCGGCCATCCGGATCAACTGCATGGCTTGTTCGGCCGTGTTAACCAGGTGGGTGCGAAAGTGGCTCATCGGCTCGATGACCGCTGCGATGCCGTGCTGCGCGCCGTATGCGGCCAGTTCGTGCAGCCCTTCCGCCGTCCACGCCAACTCACCGGCGGGCGGGCGGCGGCGCTTGACCGTGCCCGGATGCCCGTACAACGCGCCGCAATAGGCCACCGCGCCGAGTTCGGCGCCCAGATCGATCTGCTGTTTGTGCCAGGCCAACCCGCGCGCGCGGTCGGCCGGGTCGTCGGCAGAGAGGTCGCACCCGGCCGGCCATTCGCCGCCGGGGCTGATGGTGAGCGCCAGGCCCAACGCTTCGGTGTGCGCGCGCGTCCGGCGCGGTGTAAACTGCACGTCGTCGCCGACGGCGATCTCGTACAGGTCAAGCCCCAGCGCTTGGGCTGTGTCCAAAAGGTGCAGTTGGTCGTCGGCCCAGCGTTCGGTGAACAGGTAACAGTGCGCGCCATACTTGATCAACCTTGCTGCTCCACGCGAAATCGTCCCAAGTGTACCACCGCTGCTCATTTTCGCCAAGTTTGCCCGCTCATCATACAACTTGCCAAAAATGCGCTTTTGCGTTAAAGTATTAGTTATCCTCACTTGCCCAAATCCAGACGAGGTTGTCTATGAGACCAATCGAATATGCCCGTGCAAATCGTGCCCAATTTCTGGCCGAGCTGGCCGAATTTCTGCGTATGCCCAGCATCAGCACGCAGGAAGCGCATGGAGCCGATGTGCAGCGCACCGCCGGTTGGGTGCGCGACAGCCTGATCGCGGCCGGTTTTCCCCAGGCCGAGGTGATGCCCACCGCCGGGCATCCGGTGGTTTACGGTGAGTGGCTGGAGGCCGGGCCAGACGCGCCGACGGTGCTGCTGTACGGCCATTACGACGTGCAGCCGCCCGATCCGCTGGACGAGTGGCGCACGCCGCCTTTTGAGCCGACCGTGGTCGGCGACGACATTTTTGCACGCGGCGCGTCCGACGACAAGGGGCAGATGTATGCCCAAATCAAGGCCGTCGAATCTTTTGCCCGCACGCTCGGTCGCCCGCCGATCAACCTCAAGTGCATATTCGAAGGCGAAGAAGAGATCGGCAGCCACAACCTGGAACCCTTTATTGCGGCTCACACTGACCTGCTGGCCGCCGACCTGGCCCTGATCTCCGACACGCACATTTTGGGCAAGGATTTGCCCTCCATCGTTTACGCGCTGCGCGGGATGGCCTACGTCGAGGTCGAGGTGACGGGACCGGACCACGACCTGCACTCCGGCAGCTATGGGGGCGCGGTCAACAATCCGCTCAACGCGCTGTGCCGCATGATCGCCCAACTGCAAGATGAAAGCGGGCACATCCGCATCCCCGGTTTTTACGACCGCGTGCGCGATCTGTCAGCGGACGAGCGCGAGGAATTGGCCAAAATCCCCTTCGAGCGCGCCGCCTGGCTGGCCGAAGCCGGGATCGAGCAGGATTGGGGCGAGCAGGAATACACCATCATCGAGCGAACGACGGCGCGGCCCACGCTGGACGTGAACGGTATCTGGGGCGGCTACACCCAGCCTGGAGCCAAGACGGTGCTGCCCGGCAAGGCCTTTGCCAAAATTTCAATGCGCCTGGTGCCCGACCAGCAGCCGGACGAGATCATCCTTCTGATCCAGAATTATTTGCAGCAGATCGCCCCGCCATCGGTCGAGGTGCAGGTGCGTGGCCTGCACACCGGCGACGGGGCCATCGTTCGCCGCGACAGCCCGCCTATGCAAGCGGCGTTTCGCGCCTATACCCAGGCGTTCGGCAAAGCGCCGATTTTTGTCCGCGAGGGCGGCTCGCTGCCGGTGGTGGCCTCCTTGCAGCGGGTGCTGGGCATCGAGACGATCCTGATGGGTTTTGGCCTGCCCGACGACTGCTCGCATGCGCCGAATGAAAAGTTTCATTTGCCCAACCTGTACCGGGGCATCGAGACCTTGATCTGGTTTATGCACTTGCTGGCCGAGACCGGCCCGTCTATTTGTTGAGAGGACAGATCGAACAATGAGCGATCTCATTTTTCACATCACCACGCGCGAACAATGGCAGCAGGCACAGGAGGCGGGCCTGTACCGGCCCGATTCACTGGCTACAGACGGATTCATCCACTGCTCGACTGCCGCCCAGGTTATGCCCGTCGCCAATTTTTACTACCGGGGGCAAAGCGGGCTGATCGTCCTGGGCATCGACGTAGCCCGGAGCGGCGTCGAGGTTCGCTATGAAACCGGCTACACCGGCGACCTTTTTCCTCATTTGTACGGTGCGTTCCCCGTGTCGGCTGTATGCCAGGTGATCGACCTGGAGGCAGACCCGACCGGTGAATGGATAACACCCCAAGAACTAAACCCCTATGCGCGTTAGCGACATCGGCCTCAACCTCGACCACATCGAACCCTGGCGCAAGCTCGACCAGCTTGAGCAGCAGCTCGATCATTTCCATTCTCTCGGCTTCAGGCTGATCGAGATCGACATCACCGCGTTCCACCTGGTTGTGAACGGCGAAATCCACCGCCCATCGCTGGATGCGTTTTTGGGGGTGATCCGCGGCTTGGATTTGCGCTACACCGTCCACGGGCTGCTGCGCCTCAACCTGGCTTACGACTCGCGTCACGCGCTGTGCGAGCAGATCATGCGCAGCCAGATCGAGATTTGCCGGGCGATGGGCGCATCCGTCCTGGTCTACCACAGCGGGTTGCAGGCGCTCGACGAGGTGCGCCACGGCGTGCGGCAAACCCTGTTGAGCGACGACGAGCTGGCCGAGGGCGCACAACGCGAGGTAGCGGCGTTTCGCCGCCTGGCCCCGCTCGCTGCCGACGCCGGGGTGACGGTCGGCATGGAGAACGGCGACACCCACCTGTGGGAACACCGGGAAATTGCCCGTTTTGGCCTGCCGCGCGAGGCGTTGTCCAGACACCATGCGCGGGTTCACATCCCGCCGATCGTGCGCCAGCTTGAGGCCATCGACCATCCCAACATCGGCCTGACCGTGGACGTGGGCCATTTGTACATCGCCGCCTGCGACATGGGCTTTGACTACCTGACGGCGGTCGAGCAGGCCGCGCCGTGGCTCAAGCACGTTCACCTGAGCGACAATTGGGGGCGGCTCGACCGGGGGTTTAATGACGAGCCGGATCGCTGGGCGTTTGGCGAGGCCGACGTACACATGCCGCCGGGATGGGGCGAAATCCCCTATCGCGAGGTGTTTGCGCGCTGGCCCGATTATCACGGCGATGTGATCATCGAACTCAAGCCATCTTTTTTCGACCACGCACGAGACGGTCTCCACGTTTTGCAGTCCCTGCTGGGCCTGCTTTGAAAATTCCCCCTTTTTGAGTACAATACAGCACATTCGAAAGGTTGGCGTATGGAATCCAGGGTTGTCCTCGTCACCGGGGCATCGTCGGGGTTGGGGCAGGCGGCTGCCGAACTCCTGGCGCAAAAAGGGCACATTGTTTATGGGGCCAGCCGCCGCGCGCCGCTCGAAGGCGATGTCTCACCTCCTGGTGAGCGACGCGGCGGCGTGCAGTCGCTGCGCATGGATGTCGACGACAGTGCGTCCGTCCGCCAGGGGATCGACGTACTGCTGCAGCGCCAAGGGCGCATCGATGTGGCGATCAACTGCGCCGGCTATGGCATGGCCGGCGCGTTGGAAAGCACGCCGGTCGAGGCCTTCAAGGCCCAGTTTGAGACCAATTTCTACGGCACGCTGCGCGTCTGCCAGGCCGTATTGCCGCCCATGCGCGAGCAGCGCGTCGGACTGATCGTCAATGTCAGCTCGGTCGCCGGGTTGATCGCCGTCCCTTTTCAGAGCATGTACTCGGCCTCCAAGTTCGCTGTCGAGGGGTTGAGCGAGTCGCTGCGCCTGGAAGCGCGGCCCTTTGGCATCCGCGTCGTCCTGGTCGAGCCGGGCGACTTTGCCACCGGGTTCACCGCCAATCGGCGATCGATCGAGCCGGACGCCGTTTACGAGGCCAATATGCGCCGCGCCGTCGGGGTGATGGCGCACGATGAGCAGACCGGCGCGCAGACCGACCAGTTTGCGCGGCTGATCGAGCGGATCATTCTCAGCCGGTCGCCCCGGCTGCGCTACATCGTTGGCCCTTTCTACGAGCGGGCGGCGGTGTGGCTAAAAGTGATACTGCCCTCGCGGCTGTTCGAGTGGGCCTTGGGGAAATACTATCAACAGGAGCAAAGTTGAGATGAAACTGGCGACCGTCGTTCTCGCGGCCGGCGAAGGCACGCGGATGAAATCGAAACAAATCAAATTGCTGCACCGGTTGGCCGGCCAGTCCGTCGCCCGCTATGCGGTAGACATCGCCCGCGCTGTCGGCGCCCAAGAGACGGTGTTCGTGATCGGCAAGGACGGCGACGCGGTGCGCCAGGCGATCGGTGCAGATGGGGTACGCTATGTGGTTCAGGAGGAGCGCCGGGGCACCGGCCACGCGGCGATGCAGGCGCGCGCGGCCCTCGAGGGCCGCGCTGATTTGGTGCTGGTCTATTACGGCGACATGCCGTTGCTCAAGCCGGAAACAATGCGCCAGTTGGTCGAAAACCAGGGTCGCGGCGGGTCGATCATGACCATCCTCACCCTGATCCACCACGAGTCGATGGGCTTTGGGCGGGTCATTCGCGGCGATGACGGGCGCGTGCTCGAGGTGGTCGAAGAGAAAAACTGCACGCCGGAGCAGCTCAAAATCGACGAGCTGAACGCCGGGCTGTACTGTTTCGACGGCGACTGGCTGTGGCGGAACATCGAGCGGATTCCGCTCAACCCGCTCAAGCAGGAATACTATCTCACCGATATGATCGGCATTGCCGTCGCCGATGGGCAGCGTGTGGACGCCGTTGTGACCCACGACGCCGACGAGACGATCGGCATCAACAACCGCGTTCACCTCTCCTGGTGCGAGCGGGTGATGCGCGCGCGGATCAACGAGCGGTTGATGCTCGATGGCGTGACCCTGCAAGACCCCGCTTCCACATATATCGACGCGGCGGTGCGCATCGGTGCGGATACGGTCGTGCTTGCCAACACGCACATTCGCGGCGACACCGTCATCGGCCAAGACTGCGAGATCGGTCCCAACACGGTTATCGAGGACTGCCAGATCGGCGACCGCTGTCGCGTCACCGCCTCGGTGTTGGAAGCGGCGGTCATGGAAGATGACAGCAACATCGGCCCGTTTGGTCATTTGCGCAAGGGGGCGCGGCTTTGCCGGGGCGCGCATATGGGCAACTTTGGCGAGATGAAAAACTCGACCCTCGGCCCGGGGGCCAAGATGGGCCATTTCAGCTATCTCGGCGACGCGACGGTGGGCGCCGAAGCCAACATCGGCGCGGGGACGATCACCTGCAATTACGACGGCGCGCGCAAGCACCCCACCGTCGTCGGCGAGGCGGCCTTTATCGGCTCGGGGACGATGATCGTTGCGCCGTGCGAGATCGGCAAGGGAGCCAAGACCGGCGCGGGATCGGTTGTGACCCACGACGTGCCGGACGGCGCGCTGGTTTACGGCGTCCCGGCGCGGCCCAGGCCAGTTGCGGAATAGGCTTGACCAACTTCCGGGAAGGTCAGTAAAGGATTGTGCGATGGCCAACTCAGACCCAATTGACGACCAACACCTGATCGCTCTGGCTGCACAGGCGCGCGAGCTGGCCTATGCGCCGTATTCAAAATACCGCGTCGGCGCGGCGCTGCTCGGCAAATCGGGGCGGGTGTACACTGGCTGCAACGTCGAGAATGCTGTCTATCCGCTTACCCTGTGCGCCGAACGCACGGCCGTGGTCAAGGCGGTGTCCGAGGGCGAGCGCCGATTCGAGGCGATTGCCGTGGTCACGGCCAACGGCGGCACGCCCTGCGGCTCGTGCCGGCAGGTGCTGGCCGAATTTGGGCTGGACATTCGCGTGCTCATTGCCACGCCGGAGCGGCTGGTCGATCAAAAAAGGGTCGCCGAACTGCTGCCCGGCGCGTTTGGGGCGGGCGATTTGTCCGAGTAAAGGCCATTATGTCTCCCAGTCGTGAGCGATTATACCGTACCGAAGCCGTCGTTCTGCGTCGCCAGGATATCGGCGAGGCCGACCGCCTGCTGACGCTGTACACGCCGGAGGTCGGCAAGCTGCGTGCCCTTGCCAAGGGCATTCGCAAGCCGGCCAGCCGCAAGGCCGGACACCTGGAACTGTTCATTCACAGCCAGCTGCTCGTCGCCCGCGGGCAAAATCTGGACATCATCACCCAGGCCGAGACGATCCATCCCTTTCGCGCGCTGCGCGAGGACTTGGAGCGCATCACCTATGCCCATTATGCCGTCGAACTACTCGACCGCTTTGCCAGCGAGGGCGAGTCCAACCACGCGCTATTTGACCTGCTTGTCGAGACACTGGACCGGTTGTGCGAGAGCGAAGACCTGGCCCTGACGGTGCGCTTTTACGAGGTCAGGCTGCTGGCGCTGGAGGGCTATCGCCCGCAGTTTTTCTACTGTCTGGGTTGCGACACCCAGATCGAGCCGGTGGTCAATTATTTCAGCGCCGAGCGGGGCGGCATCCTCTGCCCGCGCTGCGGCGAAGGGCTGATCGCCCAACCCGGCGGGGCGCGCCTGGCGCGCCCGGTGTCGATCAATGCGCTCAAGGTGCTGCGCTACCTGCAAACGCGATCCTACGACGAGTGCCGCCGTCTGAGACTTCAAGCGGCCACCCACCGTGACCTGGAAGCGTTGATGCACCATTACCTGACCTATATTTTGGAGCGCAATCTCAAATCGGTTGAATTTTTGCAGCGCGTGCGCCAGCAAAAGTCCAACGTTGACGGCTGACTGCCGATCACAAACAGGTTGTGGAGAGCAATGGAATTTCAAGATTATCAACAGCAATTGGTCGAAATGGAACGCGAGCGCGGCTGGGATCGCGTGCTGCCCAGCCACACCTTTATGCACATGGGCGAAGAGCTGGGCGAGATCGGTCGCGTGCTGCAATGTTTCGAGGGCTATCGCATCACCGACCAGACCGTCGATCAACTGCGTGAGGCGCTGGCCGGCGAGCTGGCCGATTTGACCGCGTTCGTGTTCAAGCTGGCCAGCCAGTTTGAGGTCGATATGGATGAGACGATGCAGGCCCACCTGGAAAAATTTCGCGCCCGCTATGATGATGTCGAGCAGAGCCAGGCTGAGATGGCCCGCTACATTGCCCACCAGGGTAAAAACCTGGCCTGGATCAAGGGCCAAAATAGATGAGCGAAGAGGTACAGGATTGAACAAACATCCTGTCGTTTGGGAAATAAGATCGAAGGAGTCAAGATGAAGGCACTCTCTTTTCAACAGGTCATTTTGCGGCTACAGCAGTTCTGGGCCGATTACGGCTGCACGCTCTGGCAGCCACACAGCGAAAAAGTCGGCGCCGGGACGTACAACACGGCCACCGTGCTGCGCGTGCTGGGGCCAGAGCCGTGGAACGTCGCCTACGTCGAACCATCCTATCGCCCAGACGATGGTCGCTACGGCGACAATCCCAACCGTATGCAGATGCATTTTCAATTCCAGGTCATCCTCAAACCCGAACCGGGCAACCCGCAAGAGGTCTATCTGAAAAGCCTGGAGGCGATCGGCATCGACCGCAACCGGCATGACCTGCGCTTTGTCGAGGACAACTGGGAAAGCCCCGCCCTCGGTGCGTGGGGCTTGGGCTGGGAAGTGTGGCTCGACGGGCAAGAGATTAGCCAATACACCTATTTTCAACAGGCCGGCGGCTTTCAGACCGATCCCGTCGCCGTGGAAATGACCTACGGCCTGGAGCGCATCGTCATGGCCTTGCAGCGGGTGCGCAGCGTGTGGGAGATCGATTTCGACGGCACCAACACCTATGGCGACATCTTGCTCAAGTCCGAGGTCGAAAACTGTGTCTACGATTTCGAGATCGGCGACGTGGAGCGGCTGGGCCAGATGTACAACCTGTTCGAGGCCGAGGCCAAAGCCTGTCTGGAGAGAGGGCTGGTCATCCCCGCGCACGATTATGTGCTGCGCTGTTCGCACGCCTTTAACCTGCTCGACTCGCGCGGGGCCATCGGCGTGACCGAGCGGGCCAAGTATTTTGCGCGCATGCGCAATCTCTCTCGCGAGGTGGCCAAAGCCTTTGTCGCCCAACGCGAATCGTTGGGCCACCCGCTGCTCAAATACCTCAAAAAGCCCGAACTGCCCTCCTTGCCCGCGCTCGATGCGGCACGGCTGAACGACGCGGTGCAGACGCTGCTGCTCGAAATCGGCGTCGAAGAACTGCCGCACGGCGATCTCACCGATGCGCTGGCGCAGCTCAAGGTGGCCGTGCCGAAACTGCTCGCCGATCTGCGCCTCGATTACGACGCAATCCGCATCGAAGGCACGCCGCGCCGCCTGGTGATCGGCGTGCAGGCGGTGGCCCCGC
Source organism: uncultured Anaerolineae bacterium (assembly GCA_964428175.1). GTDB lineage: Bacteria > Chloroflexota > Anaerolineae > JAFGEY01 > JAFGEY01 > CAYRXM01. The sequence continues at coordinate 15,846 of CAYRXM010000035.1, read as the reverse complement.
GCCAGCCCGACCGTGAAACGACCGTCAAGGGGCCGCCGGCCAGCCGCGCTTTCGACGCCGATGGCAAGCCCACCCAGGCGGCCGAGGGCTTTGCGCGCGGGCGGGGCGTTGAGGTGGCCGATTTGCAGGTGCGCGAGATCGACGGCGGCCAATATGTCGTTGCGACGGTCAAAGAAGCGGGCCGCCCGGCGGGCGAGGTTCTGGTCGAGGCGCTGCCCGAACTGGTCGCCCGGCTTTCGTTTGCCAAGAGTATGCGCTGGAACGCCAGCAACGTCGCCTTTTCTCGGCCCATCCGTTGGTTTGTGGCCCTGCTCGGCGACGTGTTGCTGCCCTTTGAATACGCCGGCGTGCCAAGTGGGCGCATTTCGCGCGGGCTGCGCCAGTATGGATCACAAGACATCGAGATTCCGCACGCCGATCAATACGGCGAGCTGATGGCCGAACACAAAATCATCATCGATGTGGCCCAACGCCGCCAGTTGATCCGCCAGCAGGCCGAGGCGCTGGCCGCCGAGGTTGGCGGCGCGGCGCCCGATGACCCCGCGCTGCTCGACGAAGTGACCGACCTGGTCGAACTGCCCACCGCGCTGCGCGGCAGTTTTGAAACCGACTATCTCAAACTCCCCGCCGACATTTTGATATCGGTGATGAAAAAGCACCAGCGCTATTTCCCCCTAATCGATCAAAAGGGCAAGCTGCTGCCCCACTTTATCGCCGTGCGCAACGGCGACGAACAAAACCTGCCCGTGGTGCGCCTGGGCAACGAGGATGTGATCCGCGCCCGCTTCGCCGACGCCGCATTCTTTTACAAAGCCGATACGCGGCAGCATCTGGGCTGCTTTTTGCCCCGCCTGGACACGCTCACCTTCCAAGAGCGGCTCGGCTCGATGCTCGACAAGGTGCGGCGCATCGAAAAGCTGGCCCCGCGCATCGGCGAGATGTTGGGACTGGACGCCGCCGGGTTGATGACCGTGCGCCGTGTCGCCGAGTTGTGCAAGGCCGACCTGGCGACGCAAATGGTGGTCGAGATGACCAGCCTGCAAGGGATCATGGGCCGCGAGTACGCCCGCTTGAGCGGCGAACCTGAGGCCGTCGCCGAGGGTATTTTTGAGCACCATCTGCCTCGATTTGCCAACGACGCACTGCCCGCGTCGATGCCGGGGTTGGCCGTCGGCCTGGCCGACCGGCTGGACAGCCTGGTGGCGCTCTTTGCGGTCGGTTTGCAGCCGAGCGGCACCAGAGACCCCTTTGCGCTGCGGCGCGCGGCGCTGGGCATCGTCCAGGCGCTGCTGGGCAAGCAGGTGCAGTTCGACCTGCGCCGGGGGATCGAGATGGCCGTGGAGACGCTGCCCCAAGGCATCCTCGACGACCCGGTGCTGCGCGAAGGGGTTCAGGTGGCCGTGCTCGATTACGTCGTCCAGCGTCTGCGCGGCGTTTTGCTCGAAGAGGGGCTGCGCTACGACGTGGTCGATGCGGCGCTGGCCCGGCGCGGTCACGATCCGGCGCTGGCCCGGCAGACCGCCGTCGATCTGCTGCGCTGGGTCGAGCGCGAAGACTGGCCCGATCTGCTCAACGCCTACGGGCGCTGCGCGCGCATCGTGCGCGGTGAAGAAAAACCCGGCCCATTCGATCCGCTGGCCGTTACCGAAGATGCGACGGCGCACCTCTACGATGCACTGCGCGTGGCCCAGGCTACCATCTCGGAACGATGCACCGTGGGCGAGGTTTTACGCGCGGTGCAAAAGCTGGCGCCCGACATCAATGCCTTTTTCGACCGGGTGCTGGTGATGGACCCCGATCCGGCCATCCGTCGAAACCGGCTGGCGCTGGTGCAGGCCGTTGCTGCGCTGACCGATGGGGTGATCGATTTGAGCCTGCTGGAAGGGTTTTAGCGCCGCGATGAGCGTCGAACGCAGATACGAGTGGGCCTTTGTGCTCGTCCTGGCGGGCCTGGCCCTGGCTTTGCGCCTGGCCCTGATCGGCGCGTCGCCGCCGGGCATCCGTTTTGACGAGTTGGTCAACATCAAAATGGCCGAGCGCATCTATGCCGGCGAGCGGCCGATTTATTTCCAGGAGGCCTGGGGACACGAGCCGCTGTACCATTACCTGCACGCGCTGGGTATGCTGATTTGGGGGCAGAATGTCCTCGGCATTCGCATTGTCTCGATCTTTTTCGGCGTGCTGGGCGTGTTGACGGCATATCTGGTGTTCCGGCGCTTTTTTGGCCGCACGACGGCCGGCGTGGCATCGCTGCTGCTGGCCGTTTCGTTTTGGTCGATGCTGTACAGCCGCTTTGGCGAGCGCCACATCAGTCTGCCGGTGTGGTTGGGGCTGGCGATCTATGGTTTCTGGCGCGGCCTGGAGACGCCGCTCGAACGCCGCCGCCGGCTGATCGGCTGGTTTACCTTTGGCGGCGCGTGCGTGGGCGCCGGGCTGTACACCTATTTCGCCGGCCGGTTGGCGCCGATCCTCTTTGGCCTGTTTGTGCTCTATCTGGCCCTCTTTCACCGCCCCATGCTCAAGGGACGCTGGATCGGTCTGCTGGTCTTTTTCGTCTTGCCCATCGTGATGGTCGCGCCGATGGCGCTGTATCTGTACCGCCATCCGGAGCTTGAGACCCGGCTGGGGCAGGTGGGCGGCGAGATATGGGCGGCGATCCGCGCCGGAAACTGGCCGTTGCTGGCCGGTTACGTGGTCGATACGCTCAAAATGTTCAGCGTGCGGGGCGACCCGGAATGGCTCTACAATATCTCCGGGCGGCCGGTGTTCGATGGGTTGACGGCGGTCCCGTTTTATGCCGGGGTGCTGCTGGCGCTGTGGCGTTGGCGCACGCCGCGCTGTGCGTTCATTTTGCTTTGGCTGGTGGTTGGCCTGGCGCCTTCGGTGTTGAGCTGGCCGCAGGGCAGTTTGGGGCATAGCATCGTCGCCCAACCGGTGACGTTTGTCTTTCCGGCCCTGGCGCTGGTCGGCGCGTATCGCTGGCTGGCCGATCACCCGCGCTGGGAACGGCTGCGCCCCTTTGCCGCCGCGCTGACGGCGCTGGTGGTGCTGGTGTTTGCCATCCACAACCTCTATGACTATTATTATCGCTGGCCGCGCTTTGCCGAGGTGCGCCACGAGTACCAGGCGCCGATCACGGCGGTGTCGCGCTACCTCGACGCGCATCCCGATCTGCCCGTCGCGGCGGTGTCTGCGCCGTATGTCGATTACTGGAATCCGTGGAGCAAAAAGAATTTCGACCTTCAGCCCCGGCGCGGGACGGCGCGTGTGGCCTGGTTCAACGGCACATCGAGCCTGCTCATCCCGCCGGGCGAGGCCTGGTTTTTCCTGCCCGACCACATCAACCTGCCCTCGGCCCTGCCTGCCGACCTGGATGCGCTGCTGCGGGCCGGCTCGATGCTGGTCGAGAAGGACTATCCCGCCGACCGCATCGGCTCGACGTTCGACCTTTACCATTGGAACGACCGCGCGCCGCTGGAGGCGTGGCTGGAAACGCTCGCATCCGCGCCGGTGTGGGCCGGCCCGGAGACGGTTTATGTCGAGGGCGAATCGGAGCGGTCGCGCGTGCCGCTGAGCGGGGTCGAATTTGGCGGGCGGCTGGATTTTCTGGGCTACGAGTGTGCGCAAATCAGCGCCACGCCCGGCGATGTGTGGCAGATCACGACCGCCTGGCGGGTGATCGACGCTGCGGGCGGCCCGCTGGCGATCTTTGTCCATCTCCTTGACGACCAGAACCAGGTGCGGGCCGGCTGGGATGGCCTGCACTCGGCGGTGGAGAGTTGGGCCGCCGGCGATGTGCTGATCCACAAGCATAGCCTGGCGATCCCTGCCGACGCGCCTCTGGGCGTGCTGCGGGTTCAATTAGGCGTCTATGCGCCGGATACCTTGCAGCGCCTGGCCGTGTCGTCGACCGGCGGGCCGCCGGCGCCCTATGAGCGGCTTTTGTTGACTCCGCTGCGCGTCGAATAGGCCGGTCGAGTTGTTACGCAACTGTAACGAAAATGAGTGGTTTGGTTTGCATAATCCGGTTGACCTTTGCTTACTGATATAGTAGAATGGTCATAGCAATCGCTTTGGTCGGTAGGTGCGGAGCAAAATGGCTCTATTTACAGACATTCTCACCATATTGAGTGCGTCCGGTGGTGGAATTGCCTATTACCTGGTTGTTTTGTTTTGTATCTGGGCAATTACCGGGCTGGCGCTTTCTCGCTGGTCGAGGGGCGAACACCGTGGGGTGGTGCCGCGCCTGCTCGTCACCGGCGCGGTGATGTCGTTTGGCCGTTTTGTCCTCTTTGTCATTGCCCTGCTCGACCGGCAAGACGGCGCGGCGCTGGCGGCCTATGGCCCGCCGGTCGAGCGCGTGGTCGATGCGCTGTCGTTGGTGCTGCTCTGCTGGGCCTTTACGGCCACGTCGCGCAAGCAAACCATGATCCGTATCCTGACGGCGGTCGCAGCGCTGGCTTTTGCCGGCTTTTACGTCATCGCCGCCATTCAGTGGGCATCCGCCTGGCAGGTCGACAGCAGCCTGGCCTACAACCTTTTTTGGCACACCTGGGTGTGGGAGATCGGCCAACTGGTCTGCGCTATTTTGATGCTGGCCTATCTGTTTGTCTTTCCCTTCCCGGAACGCGGCACCTTGATCGTCAGCCTGGCGGTATTGGCGCTGGGACACCTGATGCAGGCCGGGCTGCCCTTTGCCGAGGCCATCCCTCACGCTGCCGGCTGGGTGCGGCTGGCAAACCTGGTCGCTTTGCCGCTAATTTCTGTCTCTTCGTTTCGTTTCATCTTGCAGCGTTTTGATGCGCAATTGGCCGAGCTGCACGCCGTCAGCCAGGAGTCGCTGTCGCAGGTGACGGGGTTGATGGACCTGGTGGACATCAACCGGCGGATGGCTTCCTCGCTCAACCTGGACGCGGTGCTCAAAAACGCCTTGTTCAGCCTCTCGCAAATTATTCCCGCCAACTTGTGTGCGATTGCGCTGGTGAGCCGCGCCGAGATCAACGAACTGGGCCTCGATGTGATTTACAATGACCGTCAGATATTCGAACACGGTGCGCGCTTTTTGGCCGAAGATTATCCAGCGATCGAATATGTCGTGACCCGCAACCGGCCGGTGATCCTGTCGCCGGGCGAAAACGGCCAGACGGCGACTATTTATCATCTGCTGGGCAACGAGCAGCGCGGGCCGCTGATCGTGCAGCCGCTGGCCGAAGCAGATACCGTGATCGGGCTGGTTTTGGTGGCGCGGCCCGATCACCAACAGCCTTTTACGGCAGTCGAGATCAACAAGAGCGAAACGTTTTCGCGAAATTTGGTGCAGGCGATTTGCAACGCGCGCCAGTATCGGGAGGTCGAGCAGCAGTACGAGCATACCGCGGCCGACCTTCGCCTGCTGGAAATGGAGCACGCCCGCACGCGGGCCGACCTGGAAAACCGGCTCAAGCAGAGCCAGAACGAGCTTTCGCTGTACATTCAAAAGCTCTATGAAACCGAGGTCAGCGAGCAGCGCGCGCATAATGACGTGCGCGAGTTGGGCGAGGCGCTCAACCGGCTCAAGAACGAGCAAATCAAAGAACTCAAGCAGACCCGTGCGGAACTTGAACAAAGCATCAAGCAGACCGGCCTGATGACGCAAAAGATCGGCCAGTTGGATGCGCAGCGTTTGGAACTGGAACGACGCCTCCAGACGGCCAAGCAGAGCGAGATCGATTTGCAAACCGCGCTGTCGGTGCTGCAAAACAAGTATGATGATTTGGTGGCGCAGGCCGCGCAGTTGCAGGGAATGCTCACCGGGCAGCAGTCGCCGGGCGATTTGGCCCAGGGCCTGGCGGCCGACGATCGCTTGCAGGCCAAGGAGCAGTTTGTCGGCTCGTTGGCCCAGGAACTGCGCACGCCCATGACCTCTATCGTCGGCTATACCGAGCTGCTGCTCAGCGGGGCAGTCGGCGAACTTGACGATACGTCGCGCAAGTTTTTGCGCCGGGTCCAGGCCAACATTGAGCGAATGGGGGCGATGCTCAACGATCTGATCGGCATTACCACCATCGACTCGGGCAAGCTGCGTCTCGAACTGGAGACCATCGATCTCAAGTACCTGATCAATGAAGCGCTCAACCGGGCGCAGTTTCGCCTGGAGGAAAAGGAACTGGGGTCTTTTCTCGAGATCGAGGAAATGCCGCCCATTAGCGCCGATCCCGAATCGTTGCAACAAATCCTGGACAACCTGTTGTCGAATGCCTGCAAATCTTCGCAGGTGGGCAGCGAGATCAAGATCAAGGCGCGCCGCGAATTTGATGATACCAGCCGGGCCTTTTTGCGCGTTTCGGTCAGTGACACCGGCGGCGGCGTGGCTCCGCAAAATCGCCCGCGCGTGTTCGACCGCTTTTATCGCGCCGACGATGCGTTGATTCAAGGCCTGGGCGAGACCGGGGTCGGGCTGTCGATTGTCAAGTCGCTGGTCGAGGCGCATCACGGGCAGGTGTGGATCGAGAGCGAAGAGGGCATCGGCTCGACCTTCCATTTCACCATCCCGTTTGGGCTGGATGATCACGGCGAGGGGAAACCTGGCGAACGGGGCAACGGGCATGACTAGGTCGGCGGGGACAGGGTTTTTGTCTTCTGATCTGGTACGCCAGTTGCTGATCGGAGGCGGCATTGTCGGTGTGCTGCTTTGCTCCATATTGGGCAGCAGCGTGCTGACCCTTCAAGAGCAGGGCGGTGTACCCGTAGCCGCAATCACCCGGACGCCAACCCAAACGGCGACGCGCGAGCCGACCTGGACGGCCCTGCCGCCAACGATGACGGTCACGCCCACATCGACGCCGTTTGAGGAGATGCCGCCGAAGACGGACGGGACACCGACGAACGGGACACCGACGAACGGGACACCGTTCGAAGAGACCCCCTCGCCAACCGAGACGGCAACAGCCTCGCCCGCGCCCACACAGACGCCCACGTCGGTGCCGACGGTGATCCAGCCCACCCCGCAAACTTGCGGCCGCCCGCCTGGATGGCAGCCCTATCTCGTGCAGCGCGGCGATACGTTGACCGGCCTGGCGCTGCGTTCCGGCACGACCGTCGCAGCAATTATAAACGCCAACTGTCTCAAATCGACGGTTATTTTTGCCGGACAGCGATTGTATCTGCCGCGCGCGCTGATTTACCCGACGTGGACGCCGACCTCTACGCCGACATTGCTGCCGCCAACGATGACACCCACACTGTGCGTGATCAGCCCGCCGGCCGGTTGGAGTATTTACATCGTGCAGTCGGGAGATTCGTTGTACGATCTGGCTCTGCGTCACGGCACGACGATTTACGAAGTGCGCCGGGTCAACTGTCTGAGCAGCGACGCCATTTCGCCCGGACAGCAGCTTTATCTGCCTGCGTTGCTGCCAACGGCGACCCCCACCTGGACGCTCGTCCCCTCGAGTACGTTGACCGTGCCGGTGGCGACACCGACCATCGAGACGCCGACGCCGACCGTCGAGACGCCGGTCGTTGAGACGCCGACACCGACCGTCGAGACGCCGACACCGACCATCGAGACGCCGGTCGTTGAGACGCCGACACCGACCGTCGAGACGCCGACGCCAACCATTGAGACGCCGACCATTGAGACGCCGACGGCGGTTGTGCCGACGGCAACGTCGGAACCCACACCGACCACTAAACCCACTTCTGAAAGCTAACTATGCTCCAGATTTATCCCCCAATTGCGCAATCCTCCTGTCTGGTGTAAAATTCCCCCATCACACCACCTCAAGGGAGAAGCTATGGAGAAGAAACGCATCCTCACCGGCGACCGGCCCACCGGCCAACTGCACCTGGGGCACTATATTGGCAGCCTCAAGGAGCGTGTACGCTTGCAAGACGAATACAAATGCTACATCATTGTCGCCGACCTGCACATGCTGACCACCAAACCGGAAAAAGAGCACATCGACGCGCTGCGCACAAACGTCTACGACATGGTGCTCGATTACCTCGCCGTGGGCATCGACCCGGCCAAAGCGACCATTTACCTGCAATCGGCGGTACACGCCGTGTACGAGATGAACCTCTTTTTCGAGATGCTTGTGACCGTGCCCCGCTTGAGCCGCCTGCCCAGCATCAAGGATATGGCCCGCGCCGCCCAAATCGACGAGGAAGCGATGCCCTTTGGCCTGCTCGGCTACCCGGTGCTGCAAGCCGCCGACATTTTGATGCCGCGCGCGCACCTGGTGCCGGTGGGCAAGGACAACGAGGCCCACGTCGAGATCACCCGCGAGATCGCCCGCCGTTTCAACTATCTTTACGGTGAGGTGTTCCCCATCCCCGACGTGATGGTGCCCGACATCGGCACACTGGTCGGCACCGACGGTCAGGCCAAGATGAGTAAGAGCCTGGGCAACGCCATCTTGCTCAGCGATGACGCCAAAACGGTGCGCCAAAAAGTGTTCGGCATGTACACCGACCCCAAGCGCATCCGCGCCGACATCCCCGGCACGGTCGAAGGCAATCCGGTGTTCATCTATCACGACACGTTCAACCCGAACAAGGCCGAAGTTCAAGATCTCAAGACACGCTACCGCGCCGGTCAGGTCGGCGACGTGGAGGTCAAAGAAAAACTGACCGCGGCGATCAACCAATTTCTCGACCCCATGCGCGAGCGCCGCGCCCAGATCGAAGCCCGTTCGGGCTATGTCGAGCGGGTGATTTACGAAGGCACGCTCGAGATGACCCAGGTCGCCGAAGAGACGCTGCTGGCCATGAAAAAGGCCATGGGCCTCACCGGCGCGTGGAACCGCATTTCGCGCAAGGCCCGCGAGGCGATCAAGAAGGAACAAGAGCAGCCCAAATGAACCACACCATCCTTTTTGCCACCCGGAACGCCTACAAAAAGCGGATCTTTGCGCCCCTGTTTGCCGAACATGGCCTGGAATGCGTGACCCTGGCCGAAGCCGGACTGACCAACCCGGTGCCGGAAGATGGCCGCACGCCGGAAGAAAACGCGCTGCTCAAGGCGCGAATTTTTCACAGCCCGCAATGGCCGCTGGTCTTTGGCGACGACGCCGGGCTGGAGATCGACGCGCTGGACGGCGAACCCGGCTTGCAGGCCCGTCGATGGAACGGCCTTTTTCCCGACGACGTGGACGACGAAACCTGGCTGGCCTACCTGCTGAAGCGGCTCGAAGGCGTGCCTTTCGAGCAACGCACGGCGCGTTATGTCGCCGCCTGGGCCATCCTCACTCCCGATGGAGGCGAGCACGTGCGCCGCTTTTACCGCCCCATCCACATCGCCGAAGCGCCGGTCCGGCCCATCGAGCGCGGCGCGCCGATGTCGGCGGTGGCGGTCCCGCCCGAGGCCGATATCGAACAGGCGCGCGCCGAGATTGCCGCCGAGTGGGATCGCTGGGGAATTTGGGAACGGTTAGTTTCATAATGGTGTTCACTGCCCAAATCAGATACGACCCTAGAAATAGGACACTTATTTTCACAGATGCACGCTGATTTTTTTATCAGTGAGCGTTAGCCAGTGTTCATCAGCGTCCCTTTTCTCAGTGGAATCAGTTATCATTCTCAGAAAGGATACTGTGCGATGGGCGAAGCTTTCAAGTGGGACAACAACAACATTCGTACCCTGGACATCACCGATCTGGAGCGCATCGATCGCTACCGCCGCGCCGGGTACGGCGGCGCAGTCTCCGACTCGCTGGCCAGCCTGGGTGTGTTCGACACCGTCTTTTGCGACTGCTTTAAACCGCTGCGCCAGGGTATGCAGTTGGTGGGCCGCGCGCTACCGATCAAACTGCATTCACAGATCGATTACCGGGCTGTTGAGGGTTGGCAGGAAGAAATGGAGAACAAGTGGGCCGCCGAGGGCGGCCACCCGCAAAAACGCATGATGCGCGCCGTCGCCGAATCGGCGCCGGGCAGTGTGCTCTGTTTCGACTGCGGCAACGACTTGCAGCCGGCCCATTTCGGCGAGATGAGCTGCCAGCTCGCCTACGCGCACGGCTGCCGGGGCATGCTGCTGGCCGGCAACTGCCGCGACACCCAATACGTGCTCAAAATGCCCGATTTTCCAATGTTTTCATTCGGCACGCGGCCCAACGCCTTTGGCGGCTGGATCATCACCGAGGTCGACAAGCCGATCTACCTGCCCGGCCACCTGACCCACTATGTCAAGGTGATGCCCGGCGATTTCATCTTTGGCGACAACGACGGCGTCCAGCTCATCCCCAAAAAATACATCGATGAGGTGCTGCTGCGCGTGGAGGACATTTTCGACAAGGAAAACGAGGAACGTGAGGCGCTGGCTGCCGGCATGCCCATCGACGAGGTGTACCGCATTTACGGCGTGCTCTGAGGCAATTTTGGCAGGAGGTGTGCTATGTGCGATACACTGGTGGCCCTGGGAAACTCGACCGCTGACGGCAGTGTGATGCTCGCCAAGAACAGCGACCGTGCGCCCAACGAGGCGCAGGTGCCGGTGTACATCCCGCGCACCAGGCACAGTGAGCCGACGGTCAAATGCACACACATCGAAGTCCCTCAGGTGGCCGAGACGTTTGCCGTGCTGCTCTCCAGGCCGTTTTGGATATGGGGCGGCGAAATGGGCGCCAACGAGTTTGGCGTCGTCATCGGCAATGAGGCCGTGTTCACCAAAGAGCCGTATGCCCCGAACGGCCTGTTGGGAATGGATCTGATCCGCCTGGCCCTGGAGCGCGCAGAAACGGCGCGCCGCGCGCTGGACGTGATCGTCGGACTGCTGGGTGTTCACGGGCAGGGCGGCTGGTGCGATCCGTTCGACAAGAAATTCACCTACCACAACAGCTTTTTGATCGCCGATCCGGGCGATGCGTGGGTGCTGGAAACGGCGGGCCAATACTGGGCGGCCAGGCAGGTACAAGACACCTACAGCATCTCGAACGGCATCACCATCGACGGCGATTGGGACCTTGCCTCGCCGGGCCTGGTCGAACATGCTATCGAACAAGGCTGGTGCCGGCGCGCCGCCGATTTCAGCTTTGCGCGCTGTTATTCCGATTTTTTCTACACCCGCCTGAGCCAGTGCCGCCTGCGCCAGAGCATCACGGCCGGGCATTTGCAAGATGAGCGGGGTAAAATTACAGTGATCGACATGATGCACTATCTGCGCGATCATGGCCGCGCTGGCGAGCACCCGGCCTGGAACCCGTCGAAAGGCAAGGTGAGCGTGTGCATGCACGCCGCCGGCCCGCTCGTGCGCAAAAGCCAATCGACGGCTTCGCTGGTGGCCCACCTGCGCGCCGGCATGCCCACCTGTTGGATGACCGCTACATCGGCGCCGTGTACGGGGGTGTTCAAGCCCTTTCACTTGCTGCCGCTGCCGCCGGAACTGGGCCAGCCGGGCGGCGTGTATGACGAAACCTCGCTGTGGTGGGCGCACGAGCGCCTGCACCGTGCGGTGATCGATGATTATGCGGCGCGCATGCCGCTTTATGCCGCCGAGCGAGATGAGCTTGAAGCGGTGTTTGTGGCCCAGGAAGAAGCGCTATACCGGCGTATCCAAGGCGCTGCTGCGCCGGAGCGAGAGGCCGCGCTCGCCGAATTTGACCGCCGCTGTTTTGACCGTGCTGCCAGCGCCACGCGCCGCTGGACGGAGCAGGTGCTTGCCGTCCCGGCGACGAGCAGGCCATCGCGCACCCATCGCAAATTCTGGCACAAGCAAAACCTGCTTGGCAATTTCCCAACTTGATTGTGAGGAGCACACTATGAGCGAAAAAATTCTGGTCGCGGTCGCCTGGCCCTATGCCAGCGCCTCGATTCACGTCGGCAACCTGGCCGGCGCCGACCTGCCGCCCGACATCTTTAGCCGTTACCATCGCCTCAAGGGCAACGATGTGCTGATGGTCTCCGGCTCGGACTCGCATGGCACACCGATCACCGTGCGCGCCAGCGAGGAAGGCACGACGCCGATGGCAGTGTTCCAGCGTTTCCACGCCGAGTTTCTGGAGACGTTCCAGCGTATGGGGCTGGCCTACGACCTGTTCACCCACACCGACACCGAAAACCACCACCACGTCGCCCAGCAGTTGTTTCTGCGCCTGCTCGAAAACGGCTGCCTGATCACCAAAACCGAGGCGCAGCTCTATTCGGTTTCGGAAGGGCGCTTTTTGCCCGACCGCTACGTCGAAGGTGTTTGCCCCAACTGCGGCTATGATGGCGCGCGCGGCGATCAATGTGAAACCTGCGGCAAGCTGCTCAACGCAATCGAGTTGATCAACCCGCGCTCGCGCACCGATGGCAGTGTGCCCGAGGTGCGCGAGACGACGCACTATTACCTGGATTTACCCAAACTGGCCGATCCGCTGATTGCCTGGCTGGATGAGGGCAAGGATCACTGGCGGCCGCAGGTGATCAATTTTTCGCGCAACATGGCCCGCGATTTGCAGGCCCGCCCGATCACCCGCGACCTGGAGTGGGGCATCCCCGTGCCGGTGGAGGGGTGGGAGGGCAAGTCGCTCTATGTCTGGTTCGAGGCGGTGATCGGCTATCTCTCGGCGGCGATTGAATGGGCCAAAAACAGCGGCGCGCCGGAGCGCTGGCAGGAATGGTGGTACAACCCTGAGGCGCGGACGGTCTATTTCATCGGCAAGGACAACATCCCCTTTCACACCATCATCTGGCCGGCCATCTTGAGCGGGGCCAACCGCCTGTACGCCGACGGCGGCGCACCGCCGCTCAACCTGCCCTATGATGTGCCTGCCAACGAATTTTTGAACATAGAAAGCCGCAAGGTCAGCGGCAGCCGCAACTGGGCCGTGTGGGTGCTCGACTATTTGCAGCGCTATGACCCCGATCCGCTGCGCTACTATCTGACCTCCATTGCGCCGGAGAGCAAGGATGCCGATTTCACCTGGGAAGGGTTTGTGCAGCGCAACAACGACGAACTGGTCGCCACCTGGGGCAACCTGGCCAACCGGGTGCTGTCGTTCTCGTACAAGCGCTTTGATGGCAAGGTACCCGGGCCGGGCGAATTGGACGAGGCCGACCGGGCGCTGCTGGGCTTGATCGAGGCGGGGTTTGACGGGGTGGGCGCGCTGATTGACGGCTGCAAGTTCCGCGCCGCGCTGGGCGAGGTGATGAATCTGGCCCGCGAGGTCAACCGCTACCTGGACGACAAAGCGCCCTGGTTTGCGATCAAGCGCGATCCGCAGGCCGCAGCGACGAGCGTGTACGTCGCACTGCGGGCCATCGATTCGCTCAAGACGCTGTTCGCGCCCTTTTTGCCTTTCTCATCGCAAGCCTTGCACGAGATGTTTGGTTATGAGGGCAGCGTGTTCGGGCGGCAGTACGTGGGCACATTCGAGGAATCGACACGCAGCCACACCGCGCTCTGCTACGATCCCGGCGTGCTGACCGAGTGCTGGATGCCCAGCCAGCTCCCGCCCAGACAGGCGCTGCGCGAACCCCGCCCGCTGTTCACCAAGCTGGACGAGAGCGTCGCCGCCGAAGAAATCGCACGGATGGGACATTAGCACAAGCTCGCACCGACGGTCTCCGTCGGTGCGAGCTTGGTATGGCTGAACAACTGCAATGAGCACATATGCATGGCGGGCCTTGTGCCCGCCTTTTTTCATGCGGCCAACGCCGCGTTTTCCTCATCGGCCACGCGGACGCCCTCTTGCACGTCTACCCGCGACAACAGCACGATCCCCACTACGAAAAAGATGATCAGTGAGACGATGCTGTAGCGGCTCTGACCAAACAGGCGGCCGACCAGCGCAAACAGCGCCGGGCCAAGGATGGCCGAGAACTTGCCCATGATGTCGAAAAAGCTGAAAAACTCGGCGCTCTTGACGCGCGGGATCATCGAGCTGTACAGCGAGCGGCTGAGTGCCTGGGTGCCGCCCTGCACGAAACCCACCGCCACCGCCAGTGCGTAAAAGTGCCAAATGGCGGTCATGAAAAAGCCGCCGATGCAGATCAGTGCGTACCAGCCCAGGCCGAGAATGATCGAACGTTTGGCGCCCAGCTTGCCAGCGATCCAACCAAAGAGGTAAGCAAAAGGAAAGCCGACGAATTGGGTGATCAACAACGCGGCGATCAGGTGGATGGTCGAGTTTTCGATGCCCTGCGCGGTAAACACCTCTTGCCCATAAATGGTAGCCATATCGATGATTGTGCTGATGCCGTCGTTGTACAGCCAGAATGCGAACAAAAAGATCAACACCTGCTTGTAGCGGCCAATGTCGCGTATGGTGCGCCCCAACTGCTGCATCCCGGCCTTGATCGGGTTGATGCGCGGCCCCTCGACGGCGACGCCGGGCGGTTCGGGCACGTGGCGGAAAATGGGGATGGAAAAGATCAGCCACCAGATGCCGACGCTGAAAAAAGACAGCCGCGTCATCCACTCGGTCCACGAGACGCCGTTCCATTCACCATCTGGCGCGAGCATAATCATGGCAATGTTGACCGCCAGCAGCAGCCCGCCGCCCAGGTAGCCCAGCGCATAGCCCATGCTCGACACACGGTCGGCCTCATCTTCGCGGGCCACGTGCGGCAGCAGCGAATCGTAAAAGACGTTGGCCCCCGAAAAGCCGAGCCGTCCGAACAGATAGAGGACGACCGCCCACAGCCAGCCGCCGCGCCCCAGCGTGACCATGAACAATGAGGCGACGATGCCCATGATAGCGAAAAAGCCGAGGAATTTCTTTTTAGCCCGCGTGTAATCGGCAATCGCGCCCAGGGTGATCGCCAGCACCGCCCCAATCAACGCCGCAATCGAGGTGCTCAGCCCCCAAATTTGCGTGGCCCGGCTTTGTTGAATCTCGGACAGCCCGGCGGCAGAAACGCTGAAAAAATAGGTGGGCAGCACTGCCGCGCCGATGGTGGTGATAAAGGCCGAGTTGGCCCAGTCATACATCGCCCAGGCCCAAATGGCTTTTTTGTGCTTTTTTTCGTCCATAGATTGCATTGCCTTTCCTCCTCTCTACAATTTGTGTTACCGGGTGGCAGTTGTGCGCGTTCGTTCCAGGTGACGCGCGCGAATTGCTTCGACCATTGCCCCGCTGACGGGCTGCGTGCCGATCTCTAGATCGCCTTCCCACCAGCCGTGAAAATCCGAACCGCCGCTGATCAGCAGGCCAAACTGCCCGGCCAGCGCGCCGAAATAAGCGCGGGCATGTTCGTCCAGCCGGCGGTGGTAGATTTCGAGGCCGTCCAGCCCCATCTCGACCAGTTGGGCAAGTTGCCCTTTGTCGATCCAGTGCCCGGCGCACATGACCGCTGTTGGGTGGGCCAGAACAGCTACCCCGCCCGCGCGATGGATTTCGGCAATGGCCCGATCGACCGTCAGGCGGCTGAGGCGAGTCTCGTGCCACTGCTCAAAGACGAGCGGGGCGGCTTCCTCCCAACTGGCGGTATGCCCTCTGCGCTGTATGGCCTGCACGATCTGCATCAGCCCGCCGTAGCGCGGGTTTTCGACTGCCAGATCGGCCACCGTCAGTGGATAGCCTTCCTGCGTCAGTCGCGCGCAGCACTCGGCCGCGCGGTCGTGGATGTCGTCAAGGATGTCTTTTTCAAAGGCCTGGAAATCCGCATCGTCCAGATCGATCCAGTAGCCGAGCACGTCGATGTCGCGGTCGCCCTGGCGGGTGTCGCAGTCATCCCAACGGCTGGTGATTTCGATGGCCGGGATCAGTTCCAGGCCCAATTCGGCGGCGATGGGCAGCGCTTCGCGCGCGCCGCGCACATTGTCGTGATCGGCAAAAGCGAGGGTGGTCATACCCTGATCGGCGGCGCGGCGCAGCAGGTCGCCCGGCGAGTATGCAGATCGGAAGAGCACACGTCTGAACTCCAGTCACCGCTCATTATCTC
>CAYRXM010000034.1:0-37438 GCA_964428175.1 uncultured Anaerolineae bacterium | reverse complement strand
AATTTTATGAGACTTTGTTAATGTGCAGGGGGTACGAGTTTATGAGACTCGTCAATTAGCCTATAACTTATTCCACTATAATCGTAGTGATTGCAGTAATGACAAAATCTGTTCATTGTCGCTGGATAATCACGCCAGATGACGTGGCAGTTGAGATGTTCGCATTGTACCCACACCCATTCCCAGCTTTGTCCCAACTCTCCCGTCCCTTTGTATGGATGGTAAAGCGTTTCGACTTGAAGCAAGGGCTTTCCGCCCACTGTTTTGACATCAACCCGGATGTTACCGCTGTCAGAAGTGCCTGTGCGCTCAAACCATGCTGTTTGCCACTGCCGGCCATCCCAGTCCAGCACACCGGCGAATAATTCGCACGATTCACCTCCACCATAAAGCAGAATTTCGTTTTCGCCATCCTGGTCGAGGTCAACGTCAAGATGTTGGATGTCCAACATTTCCAAAGATTTGGGTTCCAGCGGTGGATCACTCCAGGCTACACCGTTCCAGCCCAGATTATACAGGACAACGTCCATCCATTGACTCTCTTCAATCCCGCACGGGCCGGGCAGCAGTTGGAGCAGCAATGCTTCGAGTGGAGGATCTGGTTGCGTGAGCAGTGGGGTTAAGTGTTCAACACTTCTAAAAGCCAGCGGAGCGGTCTCGATGTTCTGATCTTGGAATTGCCAGGTCTGCCCACCATCGTCGGTGTGGGCAATTGAGGTTCTTGGGCCCGTTCCAGCTATCCAGTTTGTCCCGCCCACGGCCCAGCCATGTTGCGCGTCTATAAAAATCAGTGCCGAGCGACTTGATGGTATACGTCCCTCACGCCAGGTTTCGCCGCCATCCGTGGTGTACCAGAGTTTGCCATATGAGGTGAGACTCCAGCCTGTGTTTTTATCCCAAAAGACGATTCTATCAAGCCAGGTAGTATAGCCATCACTTAGCTCTTGTTCCTGCCAGGTCTGCCCACCATCTGTTGTTTTGGCAAAAACAATACCACTGGTGGTCATCCATCCCGTCTGCGCATCCAGAAACACAAAATCATTGATTTGAAAGTCAGTCAAGTGGTATGTCCAGGTTTTGCCTCCATCGGTGGTGCGGAAGAACTCTCTCCAGGTTGAAAGCCAGGCATGTTGTTCGTCGAGACACTTGACAGCTTCCAACTCTCCTTTGACGGGCAGTTCTTGTCTTTCCCATGTTTGCCCGCCGTCGGTGGTGTGAAAGACTTGATCGACGATGGTCAGCCACCCCGTGCGTTCGTTGGCCCATGCAATGTCTACAATACCAATGGATGTGTCAACATTGGAAGGGAGCGGCCATTGTCCCCAGGTTTGACCACCATCACCGGTGCGTAAAAGAACCCAGCCGCTATATTCTTCCTTTGCCGTGATCCAACCAATATCGGCATTCACAAAAACGACGCGCATCAAGTCAAAATTGACCGGACTTGTTTGCCGCAGCCATGTTTCTCCACCATTCCGAGTGTGCAAAATTGTACCCATTTCGCCCACCGCCCAGCCGGTTTGCGTGTCGATGAAAAAGACATCGTTGAGCGCATTGACCAGGCCCACTATCTCCTGCCAGCACCAGGCCTTCTCGGAATCCGGCTGGAACGGCGACCAGGCCGGAATCGTTGGCAGCGGGCCGGTCGGTGTTGGGGTGACGGTTGGTGTCGGCGTAGGTGTCCAAGTCGACGTCGCTGTTGCTGTGGACGTTCGCGTGGGTCGCCGCGTAGATGTCGGCCATGGCGTCCAGGTGGGCATGCGTGTGGGCGTCGTTGCCGCTGTGGCGGCAGGCGTGGTCGTCGGCATACTGGTTGCGGTTTCCGTCGCCAGCCGCGCAACGGGCGTCGGCGTTGCCGGGTCGACCGTCGCCTTGTGGCAGGCGGTCAGCGGCAGGACGCTGACACATAAATAGATACAAATAACTACAAAATATCGTTTTGTGATTTTGTGGTTGGGGTTCGACATAAGTGACTGAGCCGTATGGATGGATTCAGAGGCGTGCAGTTTTGACGTGAGCATAGTTCAGAATTCGGCAACGGGTTCAAAAGGCGCATTGTATTCGAGTACCGTGCCGCGCAACGGATAGGGCTGGTTTTGTTCGCAAACTGTTTCATCCTCGACGGTCTGTCGCGAATGCAAGAACAGCGCAAAATCCAACGCTTCTTGCAGTTGTTCTTCGCCTAGTTCGTCTGCCATCCGTACCCAGACTTCTTTTATCTTGGTGTATCGAGTTTGTGCGGTCATTTTGCATCTCGCATTCTATCTCTATCGTTTGTGGTAGACCTATTATATCACAGATTTGAGCGATCTGGCTCGATTGACACTGGTTCCAACCGCCCCTGCGATACCATGTACACCGTCGCCGTCCCGCGCAACTCCTCGGTCAGATCGCCCAGGTCGGTGGTGGTGATCACCGCCTGCTCGACGCGGCCCAACTGCCCGCACAGGTAGCGCCGCCGGTCGGTGTCCAGTTCCGAGAGCACGTCGTCGAGCAGGAGGATCGGCTGTTCGCCGGTGGCGCGGGCCATCAAGGCCACCTCGGCCAGTTTGAGCGCCAGCACGGTGGTGCGCTGCTGCCCGCGCGAGCCGTAGGTGTGCAGGTCGATCTGGCCGTCGAAAAAGCGGAATTCGTCGCGGTGCGGGCCGAGGATGGTCATCCCGCGCGCCAGCTCTTCAGGGCGTGCCGTGCGCAGCGCTTGCTCAAAGACGGGGCGGATCGCCTCCGGCTTTTGCGGTAGCGAAACGGCGGGCAGCAGATCGAGGGTCAGGCTCATCTGCCGCGCGTCGACCTGCTGCGGGCGGGGATCGAAACTGGGCAGGTAGCGCAGCCGCAGCCGCTCGCGCCCGCCGCTCAGGTCGTCGTGGACGGGCCGGGCCAGCGCCTCCAGATCGACGGCGGCCTGCTGTCGCCGGGCGACGATCAGCGCGCCGTGCTCGATCAACCGCTCGTCCCAGAATTCGAGCTGCTCGGACGTTCCGTTGGCCGTGCCATTCTTATTGCGTGCGTTGTTCCGGTCGCGCAGGAGTTTGAGCAGCGCGTTGCGCCGTTCCAGCACCCGGTTATACTGCGCCAGCGCCTCGCGGTAGGCCGGATCGATCTGGCAGAGCATCCCGTCGAGGTAGCGGCGGCGGTGCGACGGTGAGCCGTCGACCAGGGCGATGTCCTGCGGCACAAAGAGCACCACATTGACTACGCCGAGCAGGTCCATCGCCCGGCGGGGCACGCCGTTGACGCGGATGTGCTTTTGGTAGCCGCCGTTGCCGTTGCGCGCCAGAACGATCTCAATCTGGATCAGCATGTCGCCCTTGGCCAGTTCGGCGGCGACGCGCGCGTGCGGCAGGTCGTCCTGCTCGGCCAGCCAGTTGACCAACTGCGCGTCGCTGAGTGCATAGGGCGAGCGGGCCGCGGCGAGGTAATAGATCGCCTCCAGCAGATTGGTCTTGCCCTGCGCGTTTTGTCCCTGCAAGACGGCCGTATGCCGGGGAAAATCCAGCGATAGGCGTGTATAATTGCGAAAATTGGTCAACGCGAGTTGGGTCAGGTACATGGTTTTCCGTCGATCACAAGTGGGTGGGGATTCGGCCTCACAGTGTATCACAGGTTAGGCGGCAGGACAAGTCGGGGAATGAAAACGCATTCTTCGTTGTCAATTTCCGATTCAGCCGCGATCCTGCTATAATAGGCGCGTAACTGCTCAGGCAAACAGGTCGAGCGTCGGTCGAGTAAGGCTTTAGCAAAGCTAAAGCCTGTATCGAGACCACGCGAGCGCGTTTGCGTAGCCTGCTTGGTCTCGATACAGCCTCACAAATGCGGTGAGGCCTACTCGACCAGCGCAGGCTGAGCAGTTAAATAGGCGCGATGAAAATCAGAACAAATGAGGAGGGCCTGTGAGCCTGCGACGTTTTTTGAACAAAATTTTGGGCGATCCCAACGACAAGCTCCTGAAAGGGATGCAGCCGTTGGTGGATCAGATCAACGCCCTTGAACCCACCTTTGAATCCTTGAGCGACGAACAACTTGCGGCCAAGACGCCCGAATTGCTCGAGCGGTTGAACGGTGGCAAATCGCTGGACGACCTGCTGCCCGAAGCGTTTGCCGCCGTGCGCGCGGCGAGCAAGCGCACCACTGGCATGCGTCATTTCGACGTGCAACTGTTGGGCGGCATCGCCCTGCACCGCGGCATGGTAGTCGAGATGAAAACCGGCGAAGGCAAGACGCTGGTCGCTACCCTGCCGCTCTATCTGAACGGGCTTACCCGCCGGGGCACGCACCTGGTCACGGTCAACGACTATCTGGCCCGGCGCGACGCGCGCTGGATGGGCGAAATCTATCACCTGCTCGGCCTGTCGGTGGGGCTGCTCCAGCAGGGCCACGAGCAGAACGCTTTTCTCTACGACCCCGAATATCGCCGCCCCGGCGACGATTACGACCAGTTTCGCCCGGTGAGCCGCCAGGAAGCCTACCTGGCCGACATCACCTATGGCATGAACAGCGAGTTCGGCTTTGACTATTTGCGCGACAACTCGGTTTATTCACTCGAATCGCGGGTGCAGCGGCCTTTTTATTATGCCATCGTCGACGAGGTGGACAGCATCCTGATCGACGAGGCGCGCACGCCGCTGATCATCTCCGGCCCGGCCAGCGAGCCGATCGATGCCTATTACACCGTGGCCCAGGTGGTGCGGCAGCTCTCACCAGACGAGTACGAAATCGACCCCAAGGCGCGCAGCATCACCCTCAACGATGTGGGATACGATCACGTCGAGCGGATTTTGGGCCGGCAAATTTTCAACCCCGATTACCCCGAAGAAATGTCGCCCGAACAGGCCAAGCTGAACCATCACCTGGAGCAGGCGCTCAAGGCCGAGTACATTTTCCAACGCGACCGCGACTATATCGTCCAGAACCGGCGCGTGATCATCGTCGACGAGTTCACCGGGCGCACCATGCCCGGTCGGCGCTGGTCGGACGGGCTGCACCAGGCCGTGGAAGCCAAAGAAGGCCTCGAGGTGCAGCAAGAAAACGTCACCTATGCCACGATCACTCTGCAAAACTATTTCCGCATGTATGAAAAACTGTCCGGCATGACCGGCACGGCGGCGACCGAAGCCGAGGAATTTGGCAAAATCTATGAACTCGACGTGCTGGTGCTGCCGACCAACCGCCCGGTGATCCGAGAAGACGACCAGGACGCGATCTTTCGCTCGCTGGAAGGCAAGCTGCGCGCCATTGCCCAGGAAATCGCCCAGATGCACTGCCTGGGCCGGCCGGTGCTGGTCGGCACGGCCTCGGTCGAATCTTCGGAGCGCCTCAGCGCTCGCCTCGACGGGCCGACGATGCGCAAGCTGGCGACGGTTTCCCTGCTGCGCGATCACCTCGGTTCGCGCGAGGTCGATAACGCCACCTGGCGCAAGGGTATGCAAGTGCTCAACCAGCCGATTGCCTCGCTGTCACCCACTGACTTGCGCAAGATGGCCGCCGAACTGGACGTGCCAATCGATTTGCGCCAGGAAAGTGTGACTGCCAAACTGGGCCAACTGTGGGGCATCGATGACCTCAAAGCGCTCAACAATGTGTTCAACCGGGGCATTCCGCACAACGTGCTGAACGCGCGCCAGCACACCCACGAGGCCAAGATCATCGCCCACGCCGGGCAGGTGAGCGCGGTGACGATTGCCACCAATATGGCCGGGCGCGGCGTCGACATCAAACTCGGCGGCGAGATCGACGAAGAAACCGTCGCCCAGGTCAACCGTGTGCTGCGCCAGAACGGCGTGTCGCCGTTTGGCCTGTCTTTTGCCCAAATGGCCGAGGCCCTGCGACGCATCGAGCCGGACAAGTATTATCTGTACCAGGAGGCCGTCGAGACCTTTCTCCGCCACGTGGACGATGAGTCGCGAGTCAAGGCGCTGGGCGGGCTGCACGTCCTCGGCACGGAACGGCATGAAGCACGCCGCATCGACAACCAGCTTCGCGGGCGCTCCGGCCGCCAGGGCGACACCGGCTCGTCGCGTTTTTACATCTCGCTGGAAGACGACCTGATGTATCGCTTTGGCGCCGGCCGCGCCGGCGAGCTGCTCAAGCGCCTCGGCGCCGAAGACGACCTGCCCGTTTCGCTCGGCCTGGTATCCAAGGCGATTGAAAACGCCCAGCGCCAGGTCGAAGGCTACAACTTTGACATTCGCAAGCACCTGCTCGAATATGACGATGTGCTCAACAAGCAGCGCGAAGTCATCTATGAGCAGCGCAAGCGCATTCTCTCCAAACGCGATTTGCGCGATGATGTGTGGGCGATGGTGGAAGGCGAAATCGACCGGCAGTTGGCCCTGATTCACGCCGAACCGGGGCCAGACGGCGGACCAGATACGTTTCGCCTGGTGGCTTTTCTGGATCGCATCCAGCCGACGGTGGCGCTCTCTGAGGGACAGTTTTTCCCCAGCTTTTCGCTCGGTTTTGCCCATTCAGAGCTGCCCGAAGAGACCGACCCCACGTCTATGCGCCAGACCGTGCGCCAGATGGCCGGCGATGCGCTCGACAGTGAGCTGCGCCGCGTTCGGGCCTTGCTCGAACAACTCGTCCACCGCGGTCTGGAACAGATCGAATCCGGTGTGAGCCGGCTGCTCGATGCGGCCGCCATCGCCTACGAAGGGGCCGAGATGGAAGCGCAGGAGGCCGGGCGAGAGCTGGACGCGCGTACTGCCGTCCAGGCCGTCGCCGGGCAAACCGGCCTGCCGCTCGATCACGCCGCTTTTCGCGATCTGCGCGGCCGCCAACTCGAGCGCGCCATCACTGCCCAGGTCGAAGAGCAGGCGCAGGTGCAGGCCAAGATGCGTCTGATCGGTCAGGTAGCGCCTCGGGCCGGGCTGGGTTCCCTAGAAGTCGACCGTGAACTGCTGACCGAGGCCGATGATGATACATTGGCCCGCGTGCTGCTCGACGCGGTCGATCGCGCCCTATCCGAGCGGGTCGAGCAGATCAAGCAAGGCCTGGATACTGACGTGGTCGAGCGGATCAGCCGCGCAGAAGACTGCCAGCCTGAAACGCTGCTGCAAACGCTGGAAGAGCTGCGCTTTGGCATCCAGTCTGGTTTTGATCAGCAACACCGCCGGGTCAACCAGCGGATGCAGCGGTTCGAATATACGGCCTGGGTCGCCGACCGGCTGGCCGGGTGGGGGCGCGACGCGCTGCGCGAGCTGGTGCTCGATCACTTGAGCGACGCCATCGACTCGTGGGCCAAAGTCTGGGGCCGGCTCGAATTTCAGCGTGTCGGCGCGCGCGCACTCGGCGACCTGGACGAACTGACGCGCGCCGGACTGGCTCAGGCGTTGGGGCAGTCCCGGTTTGACGAACTGGCCGGCACGCAGGTGGCCGCGCTGCCCACGCAAGACGCCGAGGCGGTGCGCGCGTACCTGGGCGAGCAGATGCTCTTTAACATGCAGCGCCAGTCGATGCTGGATGCGACCAGCCGGCTGTGGGTGGAATACCTGACCGAGATCGAAGTGCTCCGCCAGGGCATCGGGCTGCAAAGCTATGGCCAAAAAGACCCGCTGGCCGAATACAAGGTGCGCGCCTACGAGATGTTCCAGGAACTGCTCGAATCGATCCGCGCCCAGGTGGTGGCGGCAATGTTTTTCTACCGCCCGCGAGACATGTCTCAAGTCGGGGCCGGCGTCGAGCGCAAGCGCCGTGATGCACCTCAATCGCGCCGCGAGACCGGCGCATCGACGCGCGAAACCGCTCAAGGGCGAAGTGAAGGGGGCAGGCAGCGCAAGCGGCGCAAGCAGCGGAAATAGCCAGTGTGGACAATGGATGAATCGTTATGTTATATATGGTTCTTTCACTTGCACGCACTGGCGGGATATGGTACAATGTTTTCATGTTGTAGATTTTCGAGTCTCAGGCGGGTCGTTGACATTCCTCAGTCCGCCAGTTGCTGGCCCGGCGCAGGGGGCAGCAGTGAAATACTTGGCGGCCTGTGAGGCAGGAAATGGAGGGTAGGCGTGGCAATCGGCGATGATTTCACAGCCAAATTGATGGACGATATGGATCCAGAACTGCTCGAAATGGTTCAATCGGCGATCAATTCATTCATCAAATGGGACTTGGCCCGGTTTTTTTACGAAAACCCCAATACGACAGACTCGATAGAGAATATCGCCCGCTATTTGGGCCGCAATGCTGCTGCGGTGGAGCCCGAGCTGAAAGAGCTGGTCGAAAGTGGGTATATGGAAGAGCGCCAGCTTGGGCCGGTTGCCGCCTATTCGTTGTCGTCAGACCCCGATCGGCGGCAGCAGATCACACAGTTTGTCGAAGCGTGTTCGGATCGACATTTCCGCGTCAAAGCAGTGTACCACATTATCCGGGGGATGAGATAAAACCGTCGCCATTTGCCCGCGTTGTTTGTTCAGGGCAGACCGGTTTTCTGGCAGGTTGACAGGAGGCACAAGATGCAAAGGGTGAAAACTGGCATTCCCGAACTTGATGAAATGCTCCATGGCGGCTTTTTGCCCGAGTCGGCCAACCTGGTCGAGGGCGCTCCGGGGACGGGCAAAAGCACGTTGGGGATGCAGTTTGTCTACAATGGCATCGTCAAATATAACGAGCCTGGGCTGATTTTGACCTTTGAAGAATTCCCCCAGCAATACTATAACGACGCACTCAGTTTCGGCTGGAATTTCCGCCAGTTGGAGCAAGACGGTTTGCTCAAGGTGATTATGACCAGCCCCGAAATCACCAAGATGGACCTGGAAAACGTGGGCGGCATGATCGAGACGATGGTAGCCCAGATGGGCGCGCGCCGTATTTTGGTGGACAGCCTGTCGCACTTTGAGAAATTGACCGACGATCCGGTCGAGTTGCGCTCGCTCCAGTACAGCTTTATCAACGCGCTCAAGCGTGAAGGCCTGACCACCGTGCTGACCAAAGAAAGTGAGGCCATCCTCGGCCAGGCGGACACCGAAGAAGACATTGCCTTTGTAGTCGATTCTTACACACTGCTGCGCTATGTCGAGATCGAAAGCACGATCCGCAAGGCCCTGGTGGTGCTCAAGGTACGCGGCAGCGACCACGCCAAAGATATCCGCCAATTTCAGATCACGCCATTGGGCATCGACGTGCAGGCGCCGTTCGAGGGCCAGGAAGGCATTATGAGCGGCAGCCCGCATCGCAGCATGGCCGAGTCTTTTGTCGATGCCTTTATCCGCCGTTGATGCGCCCGTCATTCTGCCGGCGCTCGGCTGAGACGGGGGCAGGAATATTCGTCAGGGGGGCAGCAGATATCGATATGACAGCGAGCGATGCTATCGCGCGCAGGCGTTTGGTTCAGTTTCGATGGATTTGGAATAGGAGTGCCCAATGACGATCCTCTCTGGTCTTTTGACCTTGTATGCCTGGATACTCGGTGCGCTCGTCATTCTTTTTTTCTTTTACATTGCGCGCTTTTACGAGCGCAAGTATGCCGAGTTGTATCGAGATGCTTCTTCAAACAGAACCCATTATCGTCTCTTTTTGATCCCCATCTTCCTCTTTTGCCTGGCGGCCGCGCGATATGCGCTGTTTCTGTCTGACCTGTCCGGCGATTTCGGCGGCGACCTGGCCTTCTTTATCGGCGGTGTGCTGTTGATTGTGCTTGGATACCGCCTGCAACACAAAATGACAGGAGGGCAGTCATGAGGTTGTTGTTTGCAGTCCTCGGAACTGCCGGGCTGGTTTCCCTGGTTTCGACTTTGCTCATCCTGGCGCGGCTGACCCACAAGTGGCAAGTTGTTACCAAGATCGAATCCTATTATCGCTTCTTTTACGTCGCTGCGGTGCTGGTGGGCGTGGCTGCGGTTTCGCGCGTGCTGCGCATGAGTTATTTCGAGAGCAGCAGCGGCCCGGCCTTTTTACTCAATCCCAATTCCTGGTTCTACCTGCTTTTTTACCACCTGCCGCTGGCCGCCGGGATGACCATCAGCCTGGGCGTGACCTGGAAAAGTTGGGGCTGGCTTTTAGGCGAGTGAGGGTGACTCACCGCGCGGAGCGATCAAGGCGATTTACAGAGCAGGAGAATCGGCACTTTGGCGGGCGATGCTCCGGAGGAGGAAGAGGCAGCATTCAGGGTCAGCAGCTTGTCCGAGAAACCATTTTCCAGGCGCGTGGCAGGTATCAGAATCTGCCCTGCCGCACTTTTCGGCGGCTGCCAGGTGGCGAGAAATTTATCCAGAGGCTCCTTGTATATGGCGAACCGAACCGATTTAGCGGGGGAGCAAATTGTTATATCGCCCATTCCCTTGCCAGAACTCATAGACGGTATCCAGGCCGGCGTTCTGGTGATTGACCGGGAACGGCGTTTTTTGTTTGTCAATCGCTGGTTTTGTGAATACCTGGACACGCCCGTCGACGCCTTGATCGGCCGCCGGCTAGATCGTGTGCTCGCGCCCGATTCGCGCTTGCAGGTGCAAGACGAACTGGGCGCGCTTTTCGAGCAAGGTCTATGGGGCGATTGGCAGGCTCATCTCTTGACCGGGCGCGGCAAAGAGTTGATCGCGGATTTTGATGCCTGCCCGCTCGTGCGCGATGGCGAGATCGTCGCCGCGCAGGTGACCTGCCGGGACATCACCCCTTATCACGGCCTGCTCGACGAGTGCGCGCGCTATCGCGAGGCGCTGGAATGCCGGGGCGACGAGATAGAAGCGCTGCACTGCATCGGCTCTGCTGGCTCGCTGACACTGGATATCGACCAGATCGTCAGCCTGGTTTACGATCAAATCCGGCGCTTGTTCTCCTTTTCCACGTTTGCGCTCGTGATATACGAATCCGAATCGCGGCAACTGGTTCCCAAACTCGTGTATCACAACGGCGCGTCGATCTCGGTCAAGCCCTGGTTTTACGATCAGGAGCAGGGATTGATCGGCTGGACGATCCGCAACGCGCGCCCCTTGCTCATCCGCGACTGCGCAGACGAGGGCGACCGCTGGCCCATCGCCCAGGACCGCCTTTTTCAGCCCGGCACCCAATCCTGGCTCAGCCTGCCGCTGATCATCCAGGGCGAGGTGGTAGGCATTTTGTGCTTGCAGTGCCAGCAGGCCGCTGCTTTTGACGATGAAGACCTGAACAGCCTGCAAGCGCTGGCTGATCAAACGACGGTCGTCATTGAAAACGTCCGCCTTCACCAGCAAGCCGAGAACCAACTCGACGAACTTCAGCAGGCCAACCGGGAAATGCAGGCCCTGCAAGACCTGAGCGGCCTCTTGCAGTCGAGCCTGGAACTGCGCAGCGTCTATCAGGTGATCGTCAACGGACTGGTCAACGACCTGGGCTACGAGATTGCCATGCTGTCCGTCGTCGATCACAAGCGCGATGTCTTGAGCATCCGTGCGGTGGCGACCACCCTCGACGAGCATTTGCCGGCCCACATCTACCTGACCACCGCCCTGAACGGGGCATCCATCCCGCTCGACGGCCCAACATTGATTGCCCAGACCGTATCTCAGGGGCGGATTGTAACCCTCCACTCGTTGCGCGAGCTGTTCGAGGCGCTCGGTCAGATCGATGTATTTGAGACGTTTGGCGAACTGCTGCGCATCGAAACAGTGGTAATCGTCCCGCTCCTGGCGCGCGGCAAACTTGTTGGCAGCATGTTTGCCGGCGGCCGTCATTCTGAAATTGTTGGGCGCAGCATTTCCTTGTTGAGCGCATTTGCCAACCAATCGGCGATTGCCCTCGAGAATGCCCAGTTGTACAGCACGGTGAACCAGCGCCTGACCGAAGTGTCGACGCTTTATGCCCTGGCCAACCAGGTATCGTACTCGCTGAACCTGGACGTGGTTCTCGACGCCATCGTGATCACCCTCCGGCGCGCGCTCAACTGCCGGAGCAGTGTGATATTTTTGTATAATGAAGAAACCGAGTATCTCGAAATTCGCGCCTCAGATGGCGTCAAACCGCGCTGGCAGCGCGACGCGCGGATGCGCCTGGGCGAGGGCATTACCGGCATTGTCGCCCAGGAGGCCCGCTCGCTGTACATTCCGGATACGTATAGCGACGAAAACTTTATCGTCTTTGACCCGTCGGTGCGCTCGCTGTTCGTTGTGCCCTTGATGGTCAAGGGCCGGGTCATCGGCACACTCAGCGTCGACGACACCAAGGTCGATGCGTTTTCCGAGGACGAAGGGCGCATGCTCTCCATCGCCGCTGCCCAGGCCGCGGTAGCTATCGACAATGCACGGTTGTACGAAGACATCAAAGAGCGCGCGGAAAAGCTGGAGCAAGCCTACCAGGAACTCGAAGAGGCCAGCCGCCTCAAATCCGAGTTTGTGCAAAACGTGTCGCACGAGCTGCGCACGCCGTTGACTTTTATCAAGGCCTATGTCGATTTGTTACTGGCCGGCACGCTTGGCCCATTGAACAACATGCAGCGCGAAAAATTCCAAATCGTGTCCGACCGCACCGACGCGATCAACCGCCTCATCAGCGACATTTTCTCGCTGCAACGACTGGAACGGGAAAAATTAAACCTGGCGTCCTTACAGCTGACCCAGGTGGCGCGATCTTGCATCACCGGAGCGGCAGAGACGGCCCGCCGGGGCGAGCTGGAGCTGGTCGAAGATTTCGAAGTCGATTTACCGCCCGTGCTGGGCGATCGGCTCAGGCTGAACCAGGTTTTTGACAACCTCATCCACAATGCGATAAAATTCAGCCCGGACGGCGGTGAAATCCGCATTCGGCTGCGCCAGACGGGCAAATTTGTGCGCGTCGACGTGATCGATCCGGGCATCGGCATTCCACAAGACAAGCTGGACAAAATCTTTGAGCGCTTTTACCAGGTGGACGGCACCAGCAAGCGCCGTTTCAGCGGCACCGGGCTGGGCCTGGCCATCGTCAAAGAGATCGTCGAGGCGCATGGCGGCACGATCGACGTGCAAAGCGTGATCGATGAGGGCAGCACGTTCAGTTTTATCGTTCCTGTGGCCGACGGTGGAACCGGCCACTGACCATGAAAAAAGGGGGAATCAATGGCGATTCTGGGGTTTGACGATTTGCGCGCTGCAGCCCAGGCGGGCGAGCGGCGTACGGTGGTGGTGGTCGGCGCGCAGCAAAACATCGTGCTGCAAGCCGCGAGCGCGGCCCAAGCGCGAAATATTGCCGAGATCATTTTGATCGGCGACGAACCGGCGATCCGCGACGTGTCCTCGGCGGAAGGCATCGACCTGACCGGCATGGAGGTCATCCACGAGCCGGAGCTGACCGCGGCAGCGCGGCGGGCGATGCGCCTGGTGGTCGAAGGCCGCGCGCACGTGGCAATGAAGGGCAAGGTCGATTCGGCCACCTTTTTGCGTGCTGCGCTGGACAAAGAACTGGGGCTACGCGGCGGCGGCCTGTTGAGCCACGTGGCCGTTTTCCAGGTTGCCGCTTTGGGGCGGCTGCTGCTGATCAGCGATGCCGGTGTGGTGGTCGCGCCGACGCTGGAGCAAAAGGCCGACATCATTCGCAATGCTGTGTACGTCGCGCACAAGCTGGGCATCGAGCAGCCCAAAGTGGCCGTGCTGGCCTCCAACGAGGTGGTCAACCCCAAAATGCCGGCCAACATCGAAGCGGCAGCGCTGTCCAAGATGGCCGATCGCGGCCAGATCACCGGCGCGCTGGTCGATGGCCCGCTGGCGCTCGACAATGCCATTTCGCCTCAAGCGGCCCAGATCAAGGGCATTGCCAGCCCGGTGGCCGGATACGCCGACATTTTGATCCCGCCGGACATCGAAGCCGGCAACCTGATGGCCAAGGCGATCATTTATTTCGGCGGCTGTCACATGGCCGGGGTGGTGGTCGGCGCGCAGGTGCCGCTGATTTTGCCTTCGCGCTCTGACCCGCCGGAGGCCAAGCTGGATTCGCTGGCGCTGGGTGTGGTCATGACGCTGTAGCCAGTCCGAAACTGCATACCGGATTGTGGGGGTTAGGTATGGGCAATGGGGCATATAGTCTGGATGGCGTGACGCTGGTCACGCCAGAGTGCGTGCAACCTGGGGGCGTGCTGACCATCTCGGAGGGACGCATTGCTGCGCTGCAAGCAGGTGCGCCGGTATTCGGCATGCGCGGATTGCTGGCCTTTCCCGGCCTGATCAACGCGCACGATCACCTCAATGGCACCTGGTGGCCACGCGTGGGGCCAAACCGGCCCTACCTCAACGTCTACGAATGGCTGGCCGACCTCGATGAAAGCCCCGTGCGCTATGACCGCCAGCAAAACTCGGTTCAAGATGTGTACGAACTGGGCATGTACCGCAATCTGCTCTCCGGCGTAACCACCATCGCCGATCATTTCTTGCGCATCAACGGCCCCGAGTTTTACACCGGCCATCCCATTCACATCCTGCACCAATACGGGCGCACCTGGACGCCCCGCGAACTGACCAAGTGGGGCGAGGACGTGCCTACCGAGTATGGCGCTGCGGTGCGCGACGGCCAACCGTACATCATTCACCTGGCCGAAGGGGTAGACGCCGAAACTGCCGCCGAATTGGACGTGCTGCTGCGTTACAATGCGCTGGGACGCAATACGATGATCGTCCACGGCATTGCCCTGCGCCCCGACGACATGAAGCGGATGGCTCAGGTCGGCGCGAGTGTGTGCTGGTGTCCCGAATCGAATCTGTACCTGTACGGGCAGACGGCCAACATCCCCGCGCTGCTCCGGGCCGGCGTCAACGTCGCCCTGGGCACCGACAGCTCGCTCACCGGCAGCCTCCATCCACTCGACGAACTGCGCGTGGCCCGGCGCGTCTACCGCGAGCAGGCCGGCCAAGACCCCTCGCCGCAGTGGCTGGTCGAGTTGATGACGACCCGCGCGGCCTATGCGTTGATGCTTGACCGGCGCGGAAGAATCGCGCCGGGGTACGAGGCCGATCTGCTCCTGCTGCCCGAGCTTGCCGCCGACCCTTACACCTCGTTGATCGAAGCGCGGGTGGAGGACATTGCCCTGTTGATCTGCCGGGGTGTGCCTGTCTATGGCGACGAGACCTATCACGACTTGTTTGCGCGGTTTTCGCCCGCTTTTTCGTCCGTGTCGATTGAAGGACGGCTCAAACTGGTCGCCGGTGACCTGCCTGGGCTGGTCGAGCGGATGTCACAGGCAGTGGGGCGCGAGCCGGATTTGCCCTTTTTGCACTGCACACAGCGCATGTGTCAGGGTTGAAAAGGCGATGACCGACTCTTGGGCTTTCCTCTATCTTCAAGATGTGATCTGCCGCTTCCGCGCGCTCAAGTCACTCGCTGAACGCGCGATGGCTCAGGTTGACGATCGCATCTTTTTCGCTGTGCTGGATAATGAGTCGAACAGCATTGCCATTATCGTCAAGCACATCGCCGGCAACATGTGCTCTCGCTGGCAGGATTTTTTGGTCTCGGACGGCGAAAAACCGGATCGCCATCGTGACGCCGAATTTATGATCGAGACGCAGAGGCGCGAAGATTTGGTGGCACGGTGGGAGGCAGGCTGGCGATGTTTGTTTGAGGCCGTCGAAGCGCTGGATGAAGCCGATCTGGCGAGACAAGTGTTTATCCGGGGCGAACCGCACCCGGTCATCAGTGCGATCAACCGCCAGTTGAGCCACTATGCCTATCACGTTGGGCAAATCGTGCTTTTGGCGCGGCATTTTCGAGGCAGCGACTGGCAATCATTGAGCATTCCGCGTGGCCAGTCGGAGGCCTTTAACGAGGCGATGCGCCAACGGCGCACCGACTGAGTACATAGGGATTTGTTAAGGACAATGACGTCACCTGACCCCCGTATCACCCTCTTTACCGGTCGATTCGGCAGCGGCAAGACCGAGATCGCGCTCAATTACGCGCTCCAGTTGGTCGATCTCGGCCTGGAGCCGCTGCTCGTCGATTTGGATATTGTCACCCCTTATTTTCGTACCCGCGACAAAACTGCCGAGATGGAACAGCGCGGCGTGGAGGTCATTTCGCCCTTTGAAGTGGGGCGGCACGTTGATTTGCCGGCGATCAGCCCGCGCATCCTGGGCGCACTGGAGCAAACCCAGCGGCCCACCGTGCTCGACGTGGGCGGCGACGTGCAGGGTTCGCGCGCATTGTCGCAGTATGCGCCGACCATCGTCCAGCGGGGATACGCGATGCATTTTGTCGTCAACCCGTACCGGCCTTTTATGGACACCGTAGAAAGCGTCGTCGCGGCGGTGCGCGAGATCGAGCAGAGCGCGCGGCTGCGCGTGTCGGCGTTGGTCAGCAACCCCAACATGATGGCCGAAAGCACGCTCGATCTCTTTTGGCAAGGTCACCAGCATGTGCTGGCCTGTGCCAAAGCACTGGGCCTGCCCGTGTCGATGGCCGCGGTTGGCGAAACGCTTGCCAGCGCGGTGGATCGGCAGGTGCTCACTTGGCCCTTGCTGGTGATTCATCGCTTCTTTATGCTGTTTGAAGGTTAAAAAAGAGCTCTAAAACTCAGGAGGTTATTTTATGTCCCGAATCGTGATCAATGAGGATCGCTGCAAGGGCTGTGGTTTGTGTACCCAGGTGTGCCCGTACAACCTGGTGCGCATCGCGAACCATTTTAACGCCAAGGGCTATCGCCCGGCAGAGCAGGTTGACCCTGAGGGGCGCTGCGTGGGCTGCGCCAACTGTGCGACCATGTGCCCCGATGTGGCGATTACAGTGTACCGGACGCGCCGGCAAAAGGCCGAACGCGAACAGACACCGGTGATGGAGTGAGGGAGAGCAATATGGCCAAAGTGTTGATGAAAGGCAACGAAGCCATCGCCGAGGCGGCCGTGCGCGCCGGATGCGAGGCCTATTACGGATACCCGATCACACCGCAGACCGAGGTGCTCGAATACATGTCGCAGCGCATGCCCGAGTTGGGGCGCGCGTTCGTGCAGGCCGAAAGCGAGGTAAGCGCGGTCAACATGATCTATGGCGCGGCGACGGCCGGCGTGCGGGTGATGAGCACCACTTCCAGCCCGGGGTTCAGCCTGATGCAGGAAGGCATTTCGTACATTGTCTGCTCGGAGGTGCCGGCGGTGCTGGTCAATGTGATGCGCGGCGGGCCGGGCCTGGGCAACATCCAACCGGCGCAGAGCGATTACACCCAGATGGTCAAGGGCGGCGGGCACGGCGATTATCGTTCCCTCGTCCTGGCCCCATCGACGATCCAGGAGACGGTCGATCACGTTGTCCTGGCCTTTGACCTGGCCGAAAAATATCGCACGCTGGTGATGGTAATGGCCGACGGCATGCTCGGCCAGATGATGGAGCCGGTCGAACTGCCGCCGATGCGCCCCTTGAAGCGCCAGGATTGGGACTGGGCGCTGCGCGGCGCGGAAGGCCGTCCCAAGCGAGTGATCACGTCGCTGTACCTGGGCGGGGCCAACCTGGAGGCGGTCAACGTGCGCTTGCAGGCGCAGATGCACGAGATCGTCGAAAACGAGCAGCGCTGGGAGGTGTTCCAGGCCGACGATGCCGAGATTCTGGTCGTCGCTTTCGGCACGGCGGCGCGCATCGCCAAAACGGCGATCCAGCAGGCGCGTGCGCAGGGGATGCGCGTGGGGTTGTTTCGTCCGGTCACTGTGTTTCCATATCCCTACCGGGCGTTGAGCGAAGCGGCGCAGGGGAAAAAGCTGTTGGTGGTCGAATTGAACGCCGGCCAAATGCTCGAAGATGTGCGGCTGGCGACGCAGGGGGCGGCGCCCATCTCGTTCTTTGGCAAGATGGGCGGGGTGGTGCCCTTGCCGGACGATGTGCTGGTTGAAATTGAAAAACTGGCCTAGGAGCGTGCTGAAAAAGTGGCAATTCTCGCGCAAAGCCAAGAACGCCAAGTATAGCGCAAAAGAAAGAAAATGCCCGATATTCTAAAATTCTTTGCGTTGCCAACCAGTGGTTGGATGCGCCTTTGCGTGAGACTGGGTTTTTCAGCGATCTCCTAGTTTAGCTGCCCGGTGCGCGCTGGTCGAGCGCACCGAGTTTTCGATGGGTCCTGGTCAGCTCGGAGATCAGGCGCGCGTTTTCGATGGCTACGGCGGCCTGTGCAGCGAGAATGGACAGGTGTTCGACGTCGGTGTCGGTGAATGGGCTGGCCCATTTGTTGATTGCCTCGATCACACCGATGACGTGCTCTTTGAAATGCATCGGCACGGCCAGAATCGAGCGTGTGGTCGTTCCGCTGATTTGATCGATCTGGTCGAAAAAGCGGGGATCGTCTTGCGGGTTCTGTGCCGAGACCGGCTCGTCGTGCAAGACGGCCCACCCGGCGATGCTGCCTTGCAAGGGGATGGCAATCGGCTCGACCTGTTCTTTGAGCAGGTTGGCCGAGGTGATCAGGCGTAGTTGCCCGTTTTCCCGGTCAGCGAGGATGATCGAGCTGTCTTGACAGTCGAGAATTTTGGTTGCCGAATTGACAATGATGTGCAGTACCTGATCGAGGTCAAGGCTCGAATTGATGATCCGGCTGATCTCGAGCAAGGCCTTGAGTTGGGCAATCTCGTCCCGCAGCATCTGCTCTGTTTCGTTCATGCCTCTACCTCCATTTTCCTGTTGTTAAATTGTACCCAGTTCACATGATTTGTCAATGTGACGTTCAAGGATGGAGCATCATGCATCAACAAACCAGTTGCGTCTTTTGCCAGATCGCCGCCGGACAGGCTCCGGCGAGCGTGGTGTATCAAGATGACCAGGTGATGGCGTTTATGGACCTCAACCAGCCCAATCCGGGCAAGGTGCTGGTGATGCCACGTTGCCATGTGGAGACGGTTTACGATCTGGACGATGAGCTGGCCGCGCACTTGATGCAGGTGTCCGTTCGCCTGGCGCGCGCCATCCAGGCCACGATCCAGCCGGACGGGCTGAACCTGTTCCAGGCCAACGGCACAGCCGCGCAGCAGAGTGTCTTTCATTTTCACCTGCACCTGGTGCCGCGCTATCACGAGGATGCGATTCACCTTCGCTGGCCGGCCCGGACACCGTCACGCTCGACGCTCGACCAACTGGCGGCGCAAATCGGCGGCGGCTTGCCGGACGGGCCGTGGGCGCCCGTCGACGCGCGGATGCGCCAATACCTGGGCCGGGTCGCGCCGTCGATGGCGCTGCATGTCGCTCAGGGAGGAAACCCGGTTTTCGAGCGCGCCTATGGACATCTCGATCCGCTGGATGCGCAGCGCCCCGTGCAGCCGGACAGCGTGTTCGACCTGGCTTCGTTGACCAAGCTGTTCACTTTTACCGCTTTTTTCCGGCTGGCGACGCAGGGCCGCGTGGCGGTCGACACGCCGGTGCGCGAGGTGCTGCCCCGCTTCGGCGGGACGCAGCCCATCGGCGGGACGGAGGACCCGATCACCAAGCGGCCTATCGCTGCCGATATGGCGTTTACGGCTCGAACCGTCGATCGGGACAAAATCACGTTTCGCCACTTGCTGACTCATACCTCGGGGTTGGCGGCGTGGCGGGCGGTATACGGCGAGATCGAGGACACGGCGGGGGGCGCGCCGGCCGAGATTTCACCCGAACTGCGCGCGGCGCGAATCGAGAAAATATACGACTATCCTTTTATCTATCCCACCGGTGAGCGGCTGGTTTACAGCGACCTGGGATTGATTTTGCTCGGCGAGGCGGTGGCGCGGCTGGCCGGTGAGCCGCTTGAGCAGGCGGTGCGGCATCTGGTGTTGCAGCCGCTGGGCATCGACGAGCAGGCCTGGTTCAACCCGCTGGCCTGCGGCGTCGCCCCGGAACGTATCGTGCCGACCGAGTACAGCACCCAGCGCGACCGGCGCTTGATCGGCGAGGTGCACGACGAAAACGCGGCTGGACTGAGCGGCGTGGCCGGGCACGCCGGGCTGTTCGCCACGGCGCGGGCAGTCGCCGTGCTGGGACAGTTGTATCTGAACGGTGGTTTGTGGAACGGAACGCAGTTAATCGATACAGAGTTGATCGCCGAGAGCATCGCCGAGCAGGTGCAGTCTGAGGACATACGGCGTGGGCTGGGCTGGGTGTTATACGCCGACGGCGCGTTCGGGCACACCGGCTATACCGGCACGTCAGTGCGCTGCTACCCGGCGCACAACCTGATCGTGGCGCTGTTCACCAACCGCGTTTACTATGGGCGCGACTGGGCGGGCATTTTCCGGCTGCGCACGCAGGTGTACGAGGCTATCCTGGAGGCGCGGCGGTGATCGTCACTTCGGCTCAAAACCCCAAGATCAAGCACGTGCTGGGGCTGATCGACCGGCGGCGCATGCGCCAGCGCTACCGGCAGTTTTTTGTGGAAGGCGTGCGGGCGATCAATGCCGCCTGCGAGTACGGCTGGGGGATCGAGTGGCTGATTTACTGCCCGGAGCGCGATCTGTCGGATTGGGCGCAGGGGGTCATCGCGCACAGCGATCCGGCAACGCATCTGCCGGTCAATGCTTACCTGATGGAGCGGATCAGCCAGCGCACAGAGCCGTCGGAATTGGCGGCAGTGGTGCGCCAGGCCGAGGATGACTTGGCGCGGGTACCCCTCTCGGATCGCTTGCTCGTTGCCCTGGTCGACCGCCCGCAAAGCCCCGGCAACCTGGGCAGCCTGATCCGCTCGTGCGATGCGCTGGGCGTCGACGCGCTGTTGATCAGCGGGCACGCCGTCGATCTGTATGCGCCGCGCACCGTGCGCGCGTCGATGGGCTCGTTTTTTGCTCTGCCGGTGATCCGGCTGGACAGCCTGGACACACTGGAAACGTGGGTGGCCGAACACAAGATGCAAGTGGTCGGCACCAGCGCGCACGCCGACGAGGTGGTTTTCGAGCACGATTTCAGCGGCCCCACGCTGATTGTGCTGGGCAACGAGGCGGAGGGGATGAGCCATCGATTGGCCGAGATGTGCGACGCCAGCGTCAAAATCCCCATGTCCGGCTCGGCCAGTTCGTTGAATGTGGCCGCCGCGGCGGCGATTTTGCTGTACGAAGTGAGTAGACAGAGAACTGCCGCTCAGCGACCATCACCTGCTGATGGTTGATCTTGTTTTGCCGGCGGCGATTTTGCTCTATGAGGTGAGCCGGCAGCGAATTGCCGGTGAATGACCGCTGTCGGTGGTCAGCGGTCGGCGAGCCAGACCTCGAAGAAAAAGTTTTCTGTTACCTCTTTGCGCGTGCGCGGCTTTTCATCCTTGGCGCGCGTGACCTCGTCCAGGTCTTCGCTGCGCCCCGGATAGCCCAGGCTGATTACGCAGATGACGTGATAGTCCTCCGGTATGTTCAAAGCCTCTCGTACTTTTGCCTCGTTATACCCGGCCATCGGGTGGCCCATCAACCCTTCCTCGACGGCGGCCAGCAGCAAGTTTTCGACGGCCAGTCCGCAGTCAAAAAGATAGTACTTGACCTCTGCATCGTCCTTGCGGGTGAAACTGTCGGCCTCGCGCGCAGCCAGGGCGATCAAGACAGGCGCTTTTTTGGCCCAGGCGTTGCCTGTGCTCAACCCTTCTTGAAAACGGGTCAGCGTTTCCGGCTCGCTGACGATGACGAACCGCCAGGGCTGGTTGTTGGCGCACGAGGGCGCCCAGCGCGTCTTTTCGACGATCCGTTCCAGCACGTCCTGGGGGATGGGCCGGTCGAGATAGGCGCGTTTGCTTGTACGCTGGAAAAGAATGCTGTCCATGATTTCCCTCCTGTTCAAGAAATGGCCTGCCGGCCGCCGACCGCGGCGAGCATGTGTGTCGCCGCCTCGTGGGGGGATAGCTGGCGTGCGACGAGGCGATCCAGGACGCCTTGCCAGTGTTCGGGTTCGACGTCGGCCAGGAAGCGGTCAAGTAGAACCTGTTGGATATATTGCTTGAGCCTGTGCTCGGCGCGGGTGCGGGTTTTGACCTGCCGCTGGCCGTGGTCGAGCAGGTACTGGCGGTGTCGCTCGATCTGGGTTAGCACCTCATCGGTGCCGCTGCCTTGCGTGGCTACCGTCTTGCACACCGGCGGCTGCCAGCCGGCAGAGTCGGGCGCAAGTTCGAGCATGGCTTCGATGAACCGCGCCGCGCGGTCGGCTCCATCACGATCGGCCTTGTTGACCACCCAAATGTCGGCGATCTCGGCCAGCCCGGCCTTGCCGGCCTGCACATCATCGCCCAGGCCGGGCGCTTCGACGACGATCACCGTGTCGGCCAGGCGGGCAATTTCAACCTCGCTCTGTCCCGCGCCGACGGTTTCAATCAGGATCACCCCGTACCCGGCCGCATCGAGGATTGTCGCTGCATCGAATGTGGCCGCGCTCAGCCCGCCCAGGGCGCCGCGTGTGGCCATGCTGCGGATGAACACGCCGGGGTCGCCGGCCAGGTCTTGCATGCGGATGCGGTCGCCGAGCAGCGCGCCGCCGGTGAATGGGCTGGTCGGATCGACGGCCAGGATGCCGACGCGCACCCCTTGCCGACGATAAGCGCGAGCGATCTGGTTGACCAGGGTGCTCTTGCCGGTGCCCGGCGCGCCGGTGACGCCGACCAGGTACGCATGCCCGGTATGGGGGAAGAGAGCGGCGAGCAGGTCGGCGGCCTGATCGTTTGGGTTTTCGACCAGCGTGATGGCGCGGGCCAGGGCGCGACGGTCGTCGTTCAAGACGGACGAAATCAGTTCCACGCAAGTTGTCCTTGTGCTTGATTATGTCAATTTGATACCGACAGACTGACACGGGTTTGCAGGCTCAATGGCCTGGCTGGCTCTGTTTCTTCAGACCGTCAAGCGCCTGAAGCGCATACTCTCGATTGTCGGTTTCTAGCAGTTTGGTCAAAGGAGCAATTGCTTCGGGATCGTTCAACTGGATCAATGACGTAACGACTATTCTCTTGATCTGGGTCTGAAAGGGTGTCGTTGTTTCCAACACTTTGATCAGGGCCGGCGTGGCCCGTCTATCGCCCAAAAGCCCCAGGGTCTTTGCGGCCTCATCTTTTGTAGAAGCATATCGGTCGTTTTCCATCACATTGATTAACACCGGAACTGCCCGTTTGTCTCCAATTTGTCCTAATATCGAGACGATATGGGCGCGTGCTCTGACAGATTTTACAGCGTCGGTGGGTTGATTTTCCAACGCATCGAGCAGTTGGGCGACAGCATCCGGGCCGATTTCTTCAAGTGTTGTGGCCGCCCACAGAGAATTTTGACCTTTCAGTTCTTCGAGAAGCAGCGGGATTGTGTCGACGCCCCGATTGATTAACGCCCTGACCGCAGCTTGCTTGACCGAGGTGGTTTCCCAGCGTGCCAATACCATATAAAGCATATCAACTGCTCGTTGATCGTTCAGGGTGCCAACAAGCGTTGCTGCCTGCACCCGGGTTTCGACACGATCATTTTCCAGGTCGGTTAGGGCTTCAAGCAAGGGTTGCGTTTCTGCATCGCAGAGTTGTGACAAAGAAGCTATTGCTTCCTTGCGGACTTGAGCCTTGGGGTCGGCAAGCAGGTCAAACAATGGGTCAACAGCACGGGCATCGCCAAGCCGCCCCAGGTGTTTTGCAGCCTCGACTTTGATTGAGATGTCCGTGTCTGCCAGTCTGCGGATGAGCGGGTCCACCATTTGCGGAAAGGCCCACGGCTTTAGTCCTTCCATGGCTGCACGGCGCACGATGACGTTCTGGTCTTCAAGTGCGTGCAGCAATCCATCGATAGTTTGCGAATGTCCCAATTGTGCCAATGCCCGAACCGCGGTCAGACGCACATTTTTGTCAGGATCGAGCGCGAGTTGTCCTAGCAGATCAACAGTCCATCGATCGTCGCGGTCACGGATCATTTCGGCTATTTTTTGACGAACGGGTGGCTCTTGTCCTGATACGGCCTGGACAAAGGACTCACTTGTTTGTAGCTCGTCAAATGGCTTGAGCGCGTTGGTGGCTGCTTGTTGAATCGTTACTTGGTCGTCGTAAAAGGTTGCACCACAGTTTATGCAGTGCCTGGCGATTTTCAGATTATCTGCTCCACATTGGGCACATCGTTTGTGCTGCGGCGCAGAAGACACAGTGCGCTTGCGCTCGACATTCTCTTGAGCAGTCGTGACAAAGATGGCGGTGGCAAGCAAGGCAGTCAACACGATCAATGCTTCGCAGACGGCGGCTGTTGATGTGCCTTGTGTGCGTATAATACCCAGCAGCGCCATCCAAAAGCCTGCCACGAATGCTACCGGCAAAGGCGACAGCATGATCAATCCCGCAACTCGTGCTTGCCATCCTTCCAGATCAAACCTGGACAGCTTGAACCGACCAGTGATCAAGACGTATCCTCCCCAAAACAACATGACGAGTTCAACGATCAAGCAGAGCATAGCGGTTTCTCCATTCTACCTGGATTGTCAACAGTGGCTTACCGGTCTATAAAGCTGTGGATGGGCCAATACTGATCGTTGACCGCTGAAAGTGGCAGTCGGCGGTCGGTCATCAGTGGTCGGCCATCGGCGGTCGATTCACGTTGGTCCGGATAAATTCGGCAATCTCGCCGATGGAAGTGCCGGGGCCAAAGATGGCCGAAACGCCCATCGCTTTGAGCGCGGGCACATCTTCTTGGGGGATGATCCCGCCACCGATGAGTAGCACGTCGTCCATGCCGTGCTGCTTGAGCAGCGCGATCACGCGCGGAAAAAGGGTCATGTGCGCGCCGGAGAGGATGCTCAAGCCGATCACGTCGACGTCTTCTTGCAGCGCCGCTTCGACGATCATCTCCGGTGTCTGGCGCAGGCCGGTGTAAATCACCTCCATACCTGCGTCGCGTAGCCCGCGGGCGATGACTTTGGCCCCCCGGTCGTGCCCATCGAGGCCGGGTTTGGCGATGAGAACGCGAATTTTGTGCATGCTAGTTCTCCGTTTCCACCAACTCAATCAACACCCGCCCCGTACTTTTGGGGTGCAAAAAGGCGACCAGTCCCTCCGCGCCGTGGCGCGGCGTTTCGTTGATCAGTTGAATTTCTTGCGCTTTTAGCGCTTGCAGACTGCCTTCGATGTCGTCGACCTCCAGGGCCAGGTGGTGCAGTCCTTCGCCATTTTTTTCCAAAAAGCGGGCGATTGTGCTGTCGGGCGAGGTGGGCTGCACCAGTTCGAGGGTGCTTTCACCGAGCGGGATAAAAGCCACACGCACCTGCTGCTCCGGCACGTCGATGATTTTTTCTACGGCCAGGCCCAATGCCTGATAAATTTTGGCCGCCGCGTCGAGATCGTGGACGGCGATGCCGAGATGGTTGATTTTGGTGGGGTTCATCCTGTTCCTTTCAAAGTGATTGCATGCTGCGTATTCCGTCACGCATTACGCCGCACTATATTTCGTTTCCCGGTCTGTATTCCCCAAAGACCGCCCTCATCACATCGCAGATTTCGCCGAGGGTGGCGTAGGCCCGAACGCAGTCGAGGATGGGCGGCATCAGGTTGTCTGTGCCTGGCGCGGCCTGCCCCAGCGCCGACAGCGCCGCTTGCACGCAGGCATTGTCGCGCGTGGCTCGGAGTTGGGCCAATTTGGTGCGCTGCGCCTCGCCGACGGCCGGATCGACACGCTGCATGTCCAGTTTTTGTGTTTCCTCGGTGGTAAAGCGGTTCACGCCAACCACGACCTGATCGCCGCTTTCGATCGCCTTCTGGGTTTCGTAGGCGCTGTTCTGGATTTCGCGCTGTATGTAGCCCGTCTCAATCGCGTGCATCATCCCGCCCATTTCGTCGATTTTGTCCAGGTAGGCGATGACCTTGCGTTCGATCTCGGCAGTCAGATGTTCAACGAAATAGCTGCCTCCCAACGGATCGACGGTGTCGGCGATGCCGCTTTCGTAGGCGATGATTTGCTGCGTGCGCAGGGCGATCTGTACCGCGTCGGCAGCGGGCAGGCAGAGCGCCTCGTCGCGTGAGTTGGTGTGCAGGCTTTGCGTGCCGCCGAGCGCCGCCGCCAGTGCCTGCAAGGTCACGCGGACGATGTTGTTGTCCGGCTGCTGGGCGGTGAGCGTCGACCCGGCGGTCTGGGTGTGAAAGCGCAGGGTCATCGAGCGAGGGCTTTGCGCGCCAAAGCGCTCCCTGACCAACCCGGCCCAGATGCGCCGTGCGGCTCTGAACTTGGCCACTTCTTCGAACAGGTTGTTGTGGGCGTTGAAAAAGAAACTGAGCTGCGGGGCAAAATCGTCGATCTGCTGCCCGGTGCGCAGTGCGGCTTCGACGTAGGCGACCGCGTTGCCGAGCGTAAAAGCGACCTCTTGTACTGCCGTCGCGCCGGCCTCGCGGATGTGATAGCCGCTGATCGAGATCGTATTCCAGCGGGGCAGGTGATCGCGGCAATAGGCAAAGATGTCGGTGATCAGGCGCATGCTGGGCTGCGGAGGATAGATGTAGGTGCCGCGGGCGACGTATTCTTTGAGGATATCGTTCTGGATGGTGCCGTTGAGCGCTCCAGGCGCGACGCCCTGTTTTTCGGCCACGGCGATGTACATGGCCAGCAGAACCGCCGCCGGCGAGTTGATGGTCATGCTGGTCGAGACCTTGTCCAGCGGGATGCCGTCGAACAACGTTTCCATGTCGGCCAGCGAGCAGATCGAGACGCCGACCTTGCCCACTTCGCCTTCGGCCAGGGGGTGGTCGGCGTCATAGCCGATCTGGGTGGGCAGGTCAAAGGCGACCGAGAGGCCGGTCTGGCCCTGGTCGAGCAGATACTTGTAGCGCCGGTTGCTTTCCTCGGCGGTGGCGAACCCGGCGTACTGGCGCATTGTCCACAGGCGGCCGCGGTACATGTTAGGTTGGACGCCGCGCGTAAAGGGGTATTCGCCGGGAAAGCCCAGGTCGCGCAAATAATCCTGTTCGGCGATGTCGGCGGGAGTGTAGATGGGTTCGACGGGGATGCCGGAGGAGGTAGA
The DNA here is from genome assembly GCA_964428175.1 of uncultured Anaerolineae bacterium. Taxonomy (GTDB): domain Bacteria; phylum Chloroflexota; class Anaerolineae; order JAFGEY01; family JAFGEY01; genus CAYRXM01. The sequence goes on along the minus strand of CAYRXM010000034.1, from coordinate 10,639 downwards.
GAACTGCTTCCGGCGCTCGGGGTAGCGGTCGATGGTTTGTTTCAGCGTGGTGCTTTGCCACTGCTGCTTGCGATTGAGGATTTCATCTGCCATAGATGGGCCTCCAATTAGGGCAAATTGTTAGTGATTGGTGACTCCTCTGAAAAAAGGTCGAATGCGACAAACAGGCCCAAACGATCAGAACATCAATTATCTTGGGGCTTTGCTCTTTGTGCCTGGTAAGCACAAAACCAATGCCCCAACAAGCGATTCAGCGTGCCATTGACCTTTTTTCAGCAAAGCCATTGGTTCTATTATACAAGGCGCGCTTGATTTTGACAACCTGCTGGGATACAAAAAAAAGAACTCCGGTTTCGGCAGCGATGAGTTGCCTGAGAAGCCGGAGTTCTTGTCTACAAGATTACTCTGTTTTCCACCCTGCTGCGTACAGCTTGCCGGCGACGATGGCAAAGTCTTGCGACAGGGAGCAGACCATCGCCTTGTCGTCGACCTTGACGCCGTTGGCGGTCATTTCAATCTGAAAGACGTTGCCATCCACGGCGATCATGCCCGGGCCGGGCACGTTGACCTGGTAGGTTTTGCCGTCGACGGTGAGGGCGAACGATTTGTTTACCATTTGGGGCTTCCTCCAATTTTGCGGACGCGCGGCCGTCCGGCGGTGCGCCAGGCCGATGGGCTGACGGTCATATTCAACTGCGGGCGCTCCTGCTCGGCGGCGGGCTGGGCGAGCATCCCTTCCTTATCGGCGACCAGCGCGGCGATGGCAGCGACCGTGGGGCTGGCGGCGGGCAGGCCGCCGGTCCGGCGTTGCTGCAAAAAGTCTTTCGTCACTGCGCCAAAGATGGCGTAGGAAATCACATCCTCTTCGCTCTCGGCCAGGTCGCCCAATTCTTCGCGGGCCTTGGGCAGTTCCGGTTCGATCAGGTCGGCCGGACGGCAGGTGATCGGTTCTTCGTCGCCGATGGCCATGTGGCGCACCTCTTGGTTGACCGGGCCGGGGGTCTGGCCGTACATGCCCTTGAGATATTCCTTGACTTCGTTGATGATCACCCCATAGCGTTTGCCGGTGAGCACGTTAAAGGTGGCTTGCGTGCCCACGATCTGGCTGGTCGGCGTGACCAGGGGCGGGTAGCCCAGGTCGGCGCGGACGCGCGGGATTTCGTCGGTCACTTCGCGGTAGCGGTCGAGTGCGTGCTGCTCGCGGAGCTGGTTGACCAGGTTGGAGAGCATGCCGCCGGGCACCTGGTAGCGCAGCACGCCCACGTCGGGGCCGTGCCCGCCGCTTTCAAAGCGGGCGTATTTCTGACGGGCGGCCTTGTAAAAGTCGGCGATCTTGATCAGGTGGTCGAGATCCATGCCCGTGTCGCGCCCGGTGCCCTGGAAAATGCCGACCAGGGTTTCGACTGACGGCTGCCCGGTGCCTGACGACAGCGTCGAGATGGAGCAGTCGACCACGTCGACGCCGGCCATCGCTGCGGCATAGCAGGAGGCCGCGCCCAGCCCGGCGGTGTCGTGGGTGTGGAACTGGATGGGCAGGTTGACGGCTTCTTTGAGCCGGGCGACCAGTTCGGCGGCGACGTGTGGCGTGACCAGGCCGGCCATGTCCTTGATGCAGATCGAATCGGCCCCCATGTCTTGCATGTGCTTGGCCATCTCGACAAAGGTGTCCAGGGTATGCACAGGGCTGGTGGTATAGCTAAAGCAGGCCTGCAAGTGGCCGCCCTCGCGTTTGACGATTTTGAAAGCCAGCTCCATGTTGCGCAGATCGTTGAGCGCATCAAAGACGCGGAAAATGTCGATGCCGTTCTCTTTAGCCTTGACGATGAACTGCTCGACCACATCGTCGGCATAGTGGCGGTAGCCGACCAGGTTCTGGCCGCGCAGCAGCATCTGGAAGGGGGTCTTGGGCATCGCCTTTTTGAGCAGGCGCAGCCGCTCCCAGGGGTCTTCGTTCAAAAAGCGCATGCTCGAATCAAATGTAGCCCCGCCCCACATCTCGACCGAGTGATAGCCGGCCTCGTCGATGATCGGGGCGATGGGCAGCATATCTTGGGTGCGCCAGCGCGTGGCCAGCAGAGACTGGTGCGCGTCGCGCAGGGTAGTGTCGGTAATTTTGAGTGGGTTTTTACTCATTTATATTATACTCCTTAAAAATACGTTACGTGCTGTGTATTGCGTTTCTGTTCACGCAATACGAAATATGCAGTATGGGTTATAGCGGAATGTTGCCGTGCTTTTTGGGTGGCAGGCCATCGCGCTTGTTTTCCAGCATGGCCAGCGACTCGATGATGCGCGGGCGGGTTTCGCTGGGCAAAATCACCGCGTCGATGTAGCCCTTGCCGGCGGCGACGTAGGGGCTGGCCCACTTGTCGCGATAGGCGGCGACGAGTTCGGCGTGTTTGGCGGCCTTGTCTTCGGCCTCGGCGATTTCCTTGCGGTTGATCACTCCCACCGCGCCTTCCGGCCCCATCACGGCGATCTCGGCGCTGGGCCAGGCGTAATTTACGTCGGCGCGCAGGTGCTTGGAGCCCATCACAATGTACGCGCCGCCGTAGGCCTTGCGGGTGATCACGGTGATCTTGGGCACGGTGGCCTCAGCATAGGCATAGAGCATTTTCGCGCCGTGGCGGATAATGCCGGCGTGTTCCTGGGCCACGCCAGGCATGAATCCGGGCGTGTCACAAAAGGTGATGATGGGGATGTTGAAGGCATCGCAAAAGCGGATAAAGCGCGCGCCCTTGTCGGCGGCATTGATGTCGATGGCCCCGGCCAGCACGCGCGGCTGCTGGGCGACAATGCCCACCGCCTGGCCGTTCATGCGCGCAAAACCGACGATCAGGTTGGGCGCAAAGCGGGCCATTACCTCCAGCCAGTCGCCGCCATCGACCACGCGGGCGATGACCTCTTTCATGTTGTAGGGCTGGTTGGGATCGGCGGGCACGATGCTGTCCAGCGCTTCGTCGGCGCGGCCCGAATCGTCATCCAGATCGACCAGCGGCGGGTCGTCCATGTTGTTTGAAGGCAGGAAGGAGAGCAGCCGCCGTACCTGTTCCAGCGTCTCTTGCTCTGTGGGGGCGACAAAGTGAGCCACGCCGCTGCGCTGGCTGTGAACGCCGGCCCCGCCCAGTTCTTCGTGTGTGACTTCTTCGCCGGTGACCGACTTGATCACATCCGGCCCAGTGATGTACATGTTGCCGGTTTTTTCGACCATAAAGACAAAGTCGGTGATCGCCGGCGAATAGACCGCGCCGCCCGCGCACGGCCCCAAAATCACCGAAATTTGGGGGATGACGCCGGAGGCCAGCGTGTTGCGGGTGAAAATTTCGCCATAGGCCCACAGTGAGTCGACGCCTTCCTGGATGCGCGCGCCGCCCGAGTCGTTGATGCCGATCACCGGCGCGCCGTTCTTGAGCGCCATGTCGAGCACCTTGCACACTTTTTCACCCTGCACCTTGCCTACCGATCCGCCCTGGACGGTGAAATCTTGCGAAAAGACATAGACTGTGCGCCCATCCACGGTGCCCCAGCCGGTGACGACGCTTTCGGGTTGAAAGCCGTTTTCGCTGCGCGTAGCAAAGGCGTCGATCTCGTGAAAACTGCCCGGATCGAGCAGCAAGTCGATGCGCTCGCGGGCAGTCAGTTTGTTTTTGCCGTGCTGCGCCGCGATGCGCTCGGCCCCGCCGCCGAGGACGGCGGTTTGTTCCATCTGGATCAGTTTGTCAAAACTCATTTCGTTCCTCCAATAACGGGTGGGAATGTGAGTGGTTAAATTGCCGTTCAGGTTGTCATTGTGTATAAAACGTTATTGCGGGGGCCGGGATACGAGGCCGATGTTTTTCGGCCCTTTGAACTGGAATGTGACCCGCTCATAATGTACGCCATGCTGTTCGTAATATCCGCCAATCGCGTCGATCAGCTCGTCGCGGCCCAATTTCTCCTCCGACCAGAAATTGCAACACGGGATCAGGATCGCCGGGCGCAGCAGGGCCGCTTCGGCGACGGCGCGCGTGGCCTGGTCGGGGTGCAGACCGACGATCAGATCGTAGAACGGGGCCAGGTCGGGCGCAAAGTTTTCCCGCCGGCAGGAAACGCCGGTGAGCGGCCAGCCACGCGGATCGACGACCTCGCAATGATAGTTGTATTTTTTGTTCAGGATGCGGGCCAGCATCCCCTGCCCGCCGGCGACGTCGGCAATGTAGGTGATGCTGTCCCCGTAACGCGTGTTGATGTACTCGGCCAGCACCTCAAAGCGTTCGGGCGCGCCGTGAAAGCGGTGCCGTTTGTTCATCGATTAGCACATCCTCGATCCGCAGGCGCAGCACCTGGCTGGCGTGATGCAGCCCAAGCCAGGGCAGCCAGTCTTCCTGCTCGCTCAACTCACCTTGCGCCAGGCGGTCGATGAATTCGTCCGAGCGCATGGCGTATTTTTTCTCAAACAGGTACAGGCGTTCGTGCAAGGCCAGCAGCCCGTCGATGGGCAGGCTGGATTCTTGCAGCAGTTGGGCCATTTGCCTTCTCGACGGGATGCTGTCCTGCGAGAGGTCCAATTCGATTACCGGGTTGTCAGAGAGAGCCATTTCCTTGTTTTCTTCCAGGTTAACGTGCCGACACTGACGATGATGCCCAGTGCGGCCAGAATCAGGGCCGTCCAGCGCCGCTCCCACATCAGGCCGCTGCGCACCCACAGCCAGGTGTAGGCCTGGATGAGCAGCAGGTAGGCCGGAATGGCGACTCGCGCCGATTGGCGCGCCCAATCTTGTTTGAACCACAGCCCCAGCGCAGAAGCGACCAGCGCGGCGCCGGCGATCAGCAACAGCGCGACGAACAGGGTCAAAGTCAGCGGCCCAAGTGTGCTGCCCAACTCGAAAAGCATGGCGCGTTCGCGCCACAGCACTGCGCCGCGCCACGCGCCGATGATGCCCAGGCCGAGCGTCCACAGCACCAAGAGTTTCAGCCAGATCGAGCGGCGGATTTTTTTCTTGTCCATGCCATGATCGCGTAAATGACCGTCATCGCTGCGGTGACGGCGATGGTGTGCCACTGCATCAGGCCCAGCGGCACGGTGCGGGTGTCGATGCCCGGATAGGTCAGGAACGGCCCATAATCCATCCAATCGCTCAGGCCGAACCACAGCGCACAGAGGACGACCGTTGCCCAGTCCATCTTGAAAAACGAAAACAGGAATAGCCCCTCCATGATCATACCAAAGTGCGAGACGGCCATGGTGATCCCTTCGATGGTGACGTGCCCGCCGCTGTTGATCCAATAGGCCACCCAATAGGTGTCGGTCCAGATGCCGTATTTGATCAACCCAAAAGCGACCCAGGCATGATAGACGGGGATCAGCGGGGCGATTGTTTTCACAAAGCGGGTTTCAGGCCACACGATCATGGCCAGCGCGGGCACAAAAAGCAAGGCGAAAAGCGGGCAGTCGGGCACAAAGGGCCACTGCCACAGCGGGTATTGGCTAAAGGTGGGGCCGTACCAGTAGACAAAGCCGGCCACACCGCCAAACATGCCGACGAGCATGATCGGGATGGCCACCCACTTGATCAGGATGATTTTTCTAAAACGATCATAGATCTGCATCACACGCGCTGCTCCTCCGGCACGGCGCCCAGCACGCGGATGGGTACGCCGCCGACGATGGTATATGGAGGCACGTCCTTGTTGACCAGGCTCATCGCCGAGACAACCGCACCGTCACCGATGACCACGCCGGGCAGGATGGTGCATTTGGTGCCCACAGTGACACTGTTGCCGATGACCACCGGCCCGGTGCGCCACTCGCGCTGCAAGAACTCGTGCGCCAGGAGCACACAGTCATAGCCAAAAATGCAGTTGTCGCCGACGGTGATCAGGTGGGGGTAGAAAACGTCCACCATCGCGCAGAGTCCGAACGAGCAGCGCTTGCCCACCTTCATCCCGGTAAGTCGATAGAGCACGTTTTTCAGGTTTTCCGACGGGATAAAGCGGTTGGCATAGATGATCAAAAAGTTCCAGATCACCGCGACCGGGTTGCGAAAGTGCGCCCAGTATTGCAACGAATTCCACGGGCCAGGCGGTTTTTGGACAGTGATTCGTTCCATGCGGCGGTTTTCGAGCATTTGATCAGCCATTGGTGTCCTCCCAGGCGGCCATGATCTTGTCAAATGTCTGTTGCAGGCTTTCCGGTACACAGCGGATGCCGCTCAATGAGGTCATAAAGTTAGTGTCGCCGCTCCAGCGGGGAACGACGTGCATGTGGACGTGATCGGCAATGCCCGCTCCGCCGACCTGACCCAGGTTGGCGCCGATGTTGAACCCTTGCGGGTTCATCGCCCGGCGCAAGGCGCGCAGGCAGCGGTTGCTCAGCGTCATCACCTCGGCCAGCGCCTCGACGGGCAGCGTCTCAAAAGTGGGCAGGTGGGCAAACGGGATGACCATCAGGTGGCCGTTGTTGTACGGGTAGAGGTTGAGCAGCACGCCGCAGTGTGCGCCGCGATGGACGATCAGATACTCGCGATCTTGGGCCGGATCGGCGGCAAAGGCCGCGCAGAACACGCATCCTTGCGGTTTGTCGTCCAGGATATATTTGATGCGCCACGGCGACCAGAGATTTTCCAGAGGGCGGTTTTCCAACAGGTGTCCTTTGGCTGTAATTGGGCAAAACGAGCTTGCGCCATCCTGCCTATTTTACCGCAAAAACGCCGTGTTGGCAAAGACTTGTCGGAATTTGACGCCTGTGGGGTTTTGTGTTACCTTATCCCTATCCCGACTAAATCGGAACTGAATAGAGCCTGGTCGCTCGGAAAGATTTGTGCTCAAAAAGCAATGATCTTGGAGGATAGGCCCTATCCCGACTAAATCGGAACTGAATAGAACCTGGTCGCTCGGAAAGATTTGTGCTCAAAAAGCAATGATCTCGGAGGATAGGCTCTATGCCAAGCATTTCTCTGACCGAAAACTATGTCCAATCCATTCTCGAAACGCGCACGCTGGGGCGACCCACCCAATACCATCCCTCGATTGGCTCGACGATGGATGAGGCGCGCCGGCTGGCCGAAGCGGGTGCGGCGGAAGGGCTGGTTGTCCTCGCCGACGAGCAAACCGCCGGGCGCGGGCGGCTGGATCGCACCTGGTGGGCGCCGAGGGGCGCCTGTCTGCTGCTGACGCTGCTGCTGCGACCCACTTTGCCCGCGCGGCAGGCGGGACGTTTGACCATGATCGTCTCGCTGGCGGTGTGTGACGCGCTGGCCGAGGTCGGCGGGGTGCAGGCACAGATCAAGTGGCCGAACGATGTGTTGGTGGGCAAGCGGAAAATCTGTGGCATCCTCACCGAACTGGACCTGAGCGGCGAGATGCTCAACTATGCGCTGATCGGCATCGGGATCAATGTGAATGTGGAGTTTGGCGACGCGCCCCCATTGATGGCCCCGGCGACCAGTGTGCTGGTCGAGACCGGGCGGCGTGTGTCGCGGCTGGCGCTGCTGGCGGCCTTGCTGTCGAACCTGGAGGCCCGTTACGAGGCGTTCAAGGTTGGCGCATCGCCACACCAGGAATGGACGGCGCGCATGGCCACGCTGGGGCAGCCGGTTCAGGCGGCCGGCGCAGCGCAGGCGATTTCGGGGATCGCGGTAGGGGTGGACGAAGATGGCGCGCTGTTGATCCAGGCGGCGGATGGATCGGTGCGGCGCGTGCTGGCCGGCGATGTGACGCTGCAAGGATGTTGAAGGACGCCGTCGGGCGACTGCCTGCCGCTTATTGCGTATGTCGTTTTTACTCGCAGGCTGCTCTATGCCGCCTTTGACCGTCGTTCGTGGCAGCGACTGGATCGAACTGGATGAGTTGAATGGAACGGATCAAACGTCTGAAGCTCTTTGCCTTCCCCGGACTGGCTCCGCTGTGGATTGCCGTGTTTATCGACATCCTCGGTTTTTCGATCCTGATCCCTTTTCTGCCGTTTTTCAGCAAAGAATTCGATGCCCCGCCCTGGCAGGTGGGGCTGCTGCTGTCGACCAATGCGCTGTTTGGCTTTTTCTCCGGGCCGATCTGGGGTCGCTTGAGCGACCGCTATGGTCGCAAGCCGATTCTGCTGATCAGCCATTTTGGTACAATGACCGGCTTTTTGATGCTCGCTTTTTCGCGCAGCATAACTATGTTGTTCCTGTCGCGGATCATCGACGGCGTGTTTGGCGGGATTTACCCGGTGGCCAGGGCGGTCGTCGGCGACGTGACGCCGCCCAAGCACCGCAGCGAGCAGATGAGCAACATCGGTGTGGCGCACGTGCTGTCGTCGCTGATCGGCCCCGGCCTCGGCGGGCTGCTCTCGCGGTGGGGGATTATGGCGCCGGGACTTTTTTCGGCGGCCTTGTCGCTGACCTCCTTTTTTCTGGTGCTGGCCTTTGTGCGCGAGTCGAATCCGCCGCAGCGGCGGGCGCCGGAGCGGCAGGCGCCGGAGCGGCGGGCAGAGCGCCTGGCGGCCAACGGCGGCGTGCGCTCGAACGCGCACGGTGTGTGGCATAACCCGGCCGCCCGCGCGCTGCTGATCCAGTGGGCGTTTCACACCATGTCTTTTTCGGTGTACGTCTCGTGCGTGTCGCTGTTTGCCGACCTCAAGCTGGGCCTCAATGCCGAGCAGACCGGCGCGGTGTTGACCGTAGCCGGTGTGGCGCGTGTGATTGTTCGCTTTGCCATTTTTGTGCCGCTGCTGCGCTGGCTGGGTGATCGCAGAACCTCGTTTATGGGGTTGGCGATCTTTGTCGTCGCCTACGTGCTGCTCGGGTTTGTGGGTACGACCTGGCAGTTTGTGGCCGTGTTGTGTGTGGTCAGCTTTGCCGCTGCCTGCACGCGCGGCGTGCTGACCGGCTTTTTGAGCCGTGCGGTCAAGCCGTCCGAGCAGGGGCGGGCGATGGGCCTGTCGGCGTCGCTGGACAGCCTGGCCCAGATCGGCGGGCCGCTGATCGGCGGTTACGTGCTCGGTGCGTTCCCGGTGTGGACCTATGGCAGCATCGCCGCGTTGTTTGCCCTCGGTGCGTTTGCACTGGCTTTTCGCAAGATCGAAGTGGCGTAGGAGCGACATAGGTTATCAAGCAAAGGAGCAGAGATGCAATCCGATGCAGTTGATTCACGGAAGCAAGGCATTTTGGCCTATGAAATTGTGAGTATTGCCGCGTTTGCCGCTGTGCTATTCTTTGGGCTCTTGAGAGGACAAAGTCAGTGGTGGGAGGTGATCAACACAGGTTTGAGTGGAGGGATAGGCAGTGCTGCCAGGGCATTGTACGAATTGCTTTCACACAAGACCCGCCAAAGAATTTGGTATATTTTGAATCCAGTCGTCGGATTATTGAGTGGGTTGTCTTTGTACGGACTGGTTACATTGAAATCTATTCCTGAAGAAAATTACATGGCCTGGCGTGTTCTCGGATATTTTGGTATGCTTGTATTCTGTTTTGTTGTTGATGTAACCGGCATCTTGTACGAATCGATCTCCCGTCTGGTTCCCGACAAATCCGGTGATGTCAGGCCGAAAGCGCCAGATATTCCTCAGGCAATGCAAGATCAAGTCATTTCTGAGCCTCAACAAGTCGACGATAAGGCATTTCGTTGCATATTGGGCGTATTGGCGTATAACTTGGTTTTTCTAGGCCCGCTCATCATCGTTCTCTATCTTGATCCGGTATGGTCGGATCAACGTTTGGCCATTATGTTCGATTCACTGCTTTTGGGAGCAGCAGGCGGCGTCGCGCTGTCATTCTACGGTTTATATCGCCATGGTTGGGAGCTCAAAGATTTTGATGGCCGATATGTTATGTGGTATGTCGCAAATCCAATCATCGGTGCTTTGTTGGGGGGGCTCGTTTATCAGCTTTTGGGAATGGGATGGTTGCTAAATCTTTTCGGTGAGCGTTGGGAGCTTGTGATAAAGGTAGCGTCATTTTTCGCGGGTTTCAAACAACAATTTTTACTCTCTGTGATTGCGCGCATTGTTGGCGCTTTTGGCCCCAAACAAGACAAACAGGATGGCTCAAAATGATCAAAAGGGCCTTGAAAAACTTTGTGCTGTACGGTGCAATCGGCGCGATCATTGTGTCCGTCTATTCGGTGCTAATTTTTTGGGGCACTCCCTGGCAGATCATTTTTGAGCAGGCAGTCATTAGTGCGCTCGTCGGAGGATGTGTCGGCGGGCTTTGCGGGGCGATTATGGGCGAAATTGCCGACGGGATTGTGCGATGGGTTTGATTTTTCTCTTGCTCCGACGGTCTCCGTCGGAGCGAGCGGTCGGCGCTCTGCGCCATATCAGGCGTCGCGGAGCGTGGGAACGAGAAATTTTTTGGAGCACTCCCTGGCAGATCATTTTTGAGCAGGCAGTCATTTAATCTGTTTCAGCTGCTTTGCAACGCATAGTTGTACCGATTCTACACCGCCAGAAATAGATACTGATTGAACCATTTGCATAGGAGGTAGCAATGAGTTTTTTCTCCGCTTTCTTGACTTTTATGAACCTGTTTCTGATTATCTCACTAGCTGAAATGGTTCGCAGGCTTTACAAAGAGGTTTCAGGACTGAAGCGACTGTTGCATAAACATCTATCACTGCATTCAGCTATAGTTTTCCCTAACTGATTATGTAAACTGATTTCCGATTGGGCAAAAACAGC
>CAYRXM010000033.1:0-37459 GCA_964428175.1 uncultured Anaerolineae bacterium | reverse complement strand
CACCCCCCTATCCTACACTCTTTCCCTACACGACGCTCTTCCGATCTGAGGCCGGCCCATTGCGCCGGCCGGCCATAAAAGTATTCAGCCCATAACCGCCGCGCGCAGTTCCAGCGCGGCGACCGTCGCCGTCTCGACCTCGACCAGCTTTTTCCACCGCTCGATCACCAGTTCGACGAACCACTGTTCGGTCATAAATTTGGCAAGCGTGGTACCCTGGACGTATTTTCGATAGATCGACGTCGCGACCGCTTCGACCGCGTCCAGCGGCACGTCGGCGAGCTGGTCCCGCGCCTGGCGCTTGAGGATGTCCAACACGTCGCCGATCAGTTCGGCGATTTCCTGGAATTTCGCGTCCGTCTTGAGCTTGCGGGCCAGCGCCAGCACCACGCCGGCGAGCACCACGACGCCCAGGACGGCCAGCCAGATCATATCACTCGTTGCCATGTCGATCTCCTGTCTGTTAAGTAAGGCCCCGGCAGGGAGGGGGTAGGGCCGGAGCCATTTGTGAAACCCATCTGAAACAGACTCAGTATAGCATGGCTTTCCTTGACCTGTCAAGGACTTGTCAAGGAGATTTGTTAGAATCACAAGATTTTTCGTACTTGAGGGGGGCGAAATGGTTTATAGTATTAGCTGCTTGACAGGTTCGTGGAATATGTTATACTTGTGCCGTAGGTAGAACTAGATTAGGAGGCACTTGTGGGTGAAGAGCGCACAACGATCACCGCAGCAGAGGCGGCAAAGGTGCTAGGCGTCCATCCGATGACGATAACCCGGATGATTCGGGCGGGAGAACTGGACGCCTACAAACTCAGGCCCAGCTTGAGCAACAGCCCGTACCGTGTCTTTCTGGACAGCGTTGATGCTATCCTGGAGCAGCGAAGAATGCAAGCCGCCTCGAACTCGTCGAGTTCTCGAACTCTTTGAGTTCTCGAACTCTTCGAGTTCGACATAGCAGCCAAAGAAAAAGGCCGTCCGCGCGGACACGCGAACGGCCTTAGAGAAACGCCTCACCCTTTGCTTGTGTGCACTTTTACATTTGAATAGGCAGGGGTCAGCATTTTTGTGCCGGGAAACCCGGCCATTCCGCATGAGCCGCACAGGACTCGAACCTGTAACCCGCTGATTAAGAGTCAGCTGCTCTGCCAGTTGAGCTAGCGGCCCGAACAGGTCGCATTATACTCCATTTCGGTCATTTGTCAAAACAAATTGGCTGTAGAGTATCGATCACGCCCGTGCTGGCCCGCGGCGAGCGCGATCAGGCAAAAGATGAGACCCATTACCGGCACGCGAAAGCGTTCGTAGGCGATGGGGCCGGGCACAAACAGGATATAGGCCACGGTCAAGACCAGCGTCAAGGCGAGGGCCGGATGCCGGCGCAGGCGCTGCGCGCCGCACAGTTTATGCGCGCCGCGTATGGCCAAAATCAGTTCGACGACCTGCCCGGCGTAGGTGCCCCACAAAACCAGCCCTTGCAAGCGGTCGAGTTTGCCCCAGCGATCCTCTCTGATGACTTGCCACGCCTCTGCCCAGTGCCCGCCGCCGATCCAGCGCGCCAGGTGCAGCGGCGCGTCGTCGATGATGTGTGCGGGCCAGGGACGCCCGCTGATCTGCGTATAGCACACCTTGAAGGTCTGCGGCTCCAGGTAGCGCAGCATCGCCTGCCCGTGGCTGATCATCCAGGCCCAGGGATGCCGCAGCAGCGTCTCGCGGGCGACCAGGTAGACCTGATGGTTTTGCCGGTCCAGCTCGCGTTCGGTCAAGGTATCCCACGCTTTTTCCCAGCCATAGCGCGCCGCAGCCTGCTCGACCAGGCGCAAAAAGTCGCCTTCCCACTCGTCGGTCCACGGCGCGGGGTAGCGCCATTCGGCCTGGGCCATCGCCGCCGGCGCACTGACCCGGCTGACGTTGCCCTCGAATGCCGTCGACAAAAACGGGCGGCCAAATACATACCAGTTGCGGGCGATCCACGGTGCGAGCAGCACACCGACGATGCCCAGATAGAGGCCAACTACCTTGATAGCGCGCTGCCAATGTTCCTGATGGATCAAGGCGATGCCCAGCGCAAAAATCAGCGGCAAGAATTGGACATTGGGCTTGCAGAGGATGCATAGGGCAGTGAGCAGGGCAAGGAGGGGGAGTGAAGCGTGGGGCGCAAGCGTCTTCGTAAAGCGTGATGCGTGATGCGTGCAAGACGGAATACGCAATACGTAGTATGAATATTTAATGAAAACCAGTCCACATAACGTTATCAAAAAGACCAGAGTCGTCTCGGTCAGCAGTTCGCTGGCATAGCGCACCTGGGTCGGGTTGAGTGCGTAGAGCAGCGCAGCAATTCGCCCGCTGCGCTGGTTGGCCAATTGGCGGGCGAGCGCATAGACGACCAGAGCGGTGACGCTGTCGAGCAGGGCCTGGATCAGCGCGGCGGCGCGTGGCGCGGGGCCGAGCGTGCGCCGGATCAGGAGCAAGAAAAGCGGGTACAGCGGTGTGCGCACGCTGTCGGCGATGAATGGCGCTTCGCGGCGCAGCCCAAAGCCGTTGCCCAGGTCGAGGTTGAGCGCCAGCCGGTGGTAGCCCCAGGCGTCGACGCTTGCGATCGGCGAGTCGGGGGACGTCGAGGTGATGTAGAGCAGGCGCACGCCCAGGGCAAGGAGGAGAATGACAATCGGGCCAAGTGACCGCTGACAGCCAGCAGTCGATGGTCGGTCGTCAGCGGTCGAGACAAGTCTGCTTGGGGTCATGAGCGTGCTAGATCGCGCGCATGTCCAGCCAGTTGGGGCCTACCTCGACATCGACCTTGAGCGGCACGCTCAATTTGTAGGCGGTTTCCATCACCTGCCGGGTCAGCGCGGCGATGGCCTCGAGTTCGCCTTGTGGCACCTGAAGCACCACTTCGTCGTGTACCTGAAGCGTCATTTGGGCGCGATAGCCGCCTTGCTGCAACGCCTTGTCCAGTGCAATCATGGCGACCTTTAATATGTCGGCGGCGGTGCCCTGGATCGGCGCGTTGATCGCCTGGCGCTCGGCGGCGGCGCGCGCGCCCGAGTAGGCGCGTTGGGCCGACATATCGCCTTGCAGTTCGGGAAAGTAGCGCCGCCGGCCCAGCAGCGTCTCCACGTAACCCTGCTGGTAGGCCAGCTTGCGCGTGTCGTCGAGCCACTTTTTGACGCCGGGATAGCGCTCAAAGTAGGTCTGGATGAACCGCTCGGCCTCGTCAAAGTAAAGCTCGGTTTGCTGCGAGAGGCCGTAGGCGCTCTGGCCGTAGATCAGCCCAAAGTTGACCGTCTTGGCGATGCTGCGCTGCTCTTTGGTGACCTGTTCGATGGGCACGCCGAATACGGCGGCGGCAGTGCGGGCGTGCACGTCCTGATCGCGGTGAAAGGCATCGAGCAGTTCGGCGTCCTGGGAAACGTGGGCCAGCACGCGCAGTTCGATCTGGGAATAGTCGGCGGCCAGCAGCAGCCAGCCCGGTTCGGCGACGAACCCGCGGCGGATTTGCCGGCCCATCTCGGTGCGGATGGGGATGTTTTGCAGGTTGGGGTCGCTCGACGACAGCCGTCCGGTGACGGCCCCGGTCTGGTTGTAGGAGGTATGTACGCGGCCGGTTTTAGGGTTGACCAGTTCGGGCAGCGTGTCGACATAGGTTGATTTCAGCTTGCTGATCTGGCGCTGTTCGAGGATCAGCGGGACGATGGGGTGCTTGTCCTTGAGCATGTCCAGCACGTCGGCGGCGGTGGAATAGCCGTGTACGGTTTTCTTGATCCCTTGCCTGGGCAGGCCGAGTTCGTCGAACAGCACTTCGCCAAGCTGCTTGGTCGAGTTGATGTTGAACGGGTGTCCGGCGAGCTGGTGGATTTGCTTTTCGACCCGCTGCTCTTGCAGCGCCAGTTCGCGCGACATTTGCCGGAAATAACCCACATCGAGCTTGATGCCGGTCATCTCCATACGGGTGAGCACCGGCGCCAGCGGCATTTCGATCTCGGTGAACAGCGCCCACTGCTGCTTGGCCTTCAACTCGGCTTCCAGCCCGGCGACCAGGCGCAGGGTCATATCGGCGTCGGCGCAGGCGTAGGGCGCGGCATCGGCGATGGGGACCCGATCAAAGGTGATCTGGTCTTTGCCCTTGCCGATCAGCGCGTCGATCTCGGTCATTTCGATGCCCAGCTGCTCGCGGGCCATTGCCTTGAGGCCCAGCGCGCGACTGTCGGGGGCCAGCAGCCAGCCGGCGATCATGGTGTCAAAGGTCAGCCCTTGCACCTGGACGCCTGCCGTCTGGGCCAGCACGGTGATGTCGAAACTGGCGTTGTGGCAATACTTGGCCGTGGCAGGGGCCTCAAACAGCGGCTTGATCCGGGCGCGCACCAGGTCGAGGGGGAGCTGCGGCTGGTCGGGCGCGGCGTCGGATGGGGACGGTGCAAAGAGAGGCAGCCCTTCCAGCCCGGATTGTGCCTGAGACTCGGTTGGATGCCGGCCGTGGCCGACGGGGACGTACCAGGCCCGGCCCGGCGCGGCAGCGACGGACAGGCCGACCAGGCCGGCGACCATAGGCCGGACGGAGGTAGTTTCGGTGTCAAAGGCGAAGGCGCCGGCGTGCCGGAGTGCGTCGATCATTTCGCACAGTTTTTCTTCCGTGTCGACAATGATATAGTGCGTTTCGACCGGCGGCGGGGCGTCGGGCCGCTCGATTTTGGCTTCGCCGTGGCCCATCCCTGCGGGGATGCGTTCGAGCAGGGAGTGGAATTCGAGTTCGGCAAACACCCCGGCGACGTCGGCGCGGTCGAAACGGCCGGCCTGGGCCTGGGTCAGATCGAGCGCGACCGGCGCATCGCGGCGGATGGTGACCAGGTCTTTGTATTTCAGCGCCGCCTCGCGCTGCCCTTCGAGCGCGGCGCGGGCGCGCTTGTTGGCGATCTCGTCCAGGTGCTCGTAAATCGCCTCGACTGTGCCGTAGGCCTTGAGCAGTTCGACGCCGCTTTTCTCGCCGATGCCCTTGACGCCGGGGATGTTGTCGGATGAGTCGCCGGTCAGCGCCTTGAGGTCGATGATCTGCTGCGCGGTCAGGCCGCCCAGGTGCTCGACGACCTCGTCCGGGCCGAGCCGCGTTTCATCGCCGGAACGCCCGCGCGCGAGCAGCACCTGGGTTTGGGCGTCGACCAACTGCAAGATGTCCTGGTCGCCGGTCAGGATGACGCTGTCGATGCCTTGCTCGGCGGCCTGGCGGCTGAGCGTGCCCAGCACATCGTCGGCTTCGTAGCCTTCGGCGGTAACGATGGGGATGTTGAGCGCCTGTGCCACCTGCTTGATCCGCTCGACTTGATAGTGCAGTTCGTCGGGCGTTTTGGCGCGATTGGCTTTATAGTCCGGGAATTCCTCGTGGCGAAAGGTCTTGCCCACGTCAAAGGCGATGGCGATGTAATCGGGCTGCTCTTCTTTCCAGACCTTGAACAGCTTGCTGACAAAGACATAGACGGCATTGGTCCATTCACCTTTGGATGTGGTCATCACGCTGCCGCTGTGGCTGGTGGCGTAAAAGGCGCGATAGGCCAGTGCGTGGCCATCGATGAGGAGTAATTTCGGCATAGCTTGCCTCCGGCAGATCACTCACAAGTCGTACTCGCGGGCGAGCTGCGAGTCGAAAATTTGTTCGGATAGAAGTATTGTACTCGAAAGTGAATGAGGGGGCAAGTAAAAAATGTCCGGCTCGAGCCGGGCATTTTTCGTCTATCGATTTCAGACCGCGTCAGGCTGTTCCATACCTCCATCTCGGCGAAATAGGGAAGGAAGTTTGAAAACTGAGTAATATGCCAACAATCCTACGCCAATCCTTATTACCCAAGATAACCAGCTAGCCAAACTCTCTTGGACTAAACGATCTCTGACCCAAAAAACAAGTTGCAAAAGAACTGCACAAACTATACCGGCAACTACCCAGCGCGCCATCGCCTGCTTTTCACATTCAGATTCATCAGCAATACAGTAAATCAAAACAGCAGAAATTGCTATATGGATGGCTAACAGTAGAACCAATATCATCGCCAGGACAGAACCAAACATAAGAATCAAAAAGAGGCTCCCTTTCGTTCCTACATCTGGTATGAGCGCTATGGAATCTGTTCGGCCAAGCATATTGTCAGCTATCAGATTCAACAAACCTTGCACAAGCGTCAAGATTCCTGCCATCCAGAAAGCCCCACGATATTTTGCTGCCTTTCTACGCAATCCGTCTATCTGCTTTTCGATGTCTTGATTGGGCGTCTCGATCATCAAATTCAGTAAATGTCCAAGTTGTTTCGGGCTGTATCCACTGCTCAACCTGAACCCAAGGCTTTTGCCCAAGCCAAATGGAAACTGGACTACATCTGTTGCCTCTGTCCCATCGGGTAGTCGATGTCGCAGTTCCAGGCTCGGAGAACCAATAGCTGCCACATATCGAACTTGCAGCAGATTTTCAAGCCATATATCCTGGCAAGAGGATTTATCTCTCAAGTTGTGCTGCCAGATGATACGCTGATTGGTGATGGTGAACATACCAAGTGGTTCACAAGACACTTTGGCAAATACCTGCTCGTTTTCATCCATTCTTGTTCTTACTTTCAGCGGTCGCTGCCACTCCCGGAATCTGCGCGATCTCTTTTTCCGACCAGCCCAAAAAGGCGCATTTTTCGCGCACGTAATACTGGTACATCTCGAAACTCACGCCGTCGGGGCAGCGATGGTCGACGTGGGGGATAAAGCCGCCGTCGGCGAGCACCGGCTCCAGCCGCTTGAATTCAGCGACGATGGCTTCCCTGGATTCCAGCAGCAGAAATTTGTCGAACCCGCCCAGGATCAACAGGTCGCGGCCAAACTTTTGGCGCGAGGCGAGCACGTCGTTGCCGGCGCGCACTTCGAGCGGGAACATACAGTTGAGGCCCACGTCGAGCCAGAGCGGGATCAACGCCTGCACGTTGCCGTCGCAGTCGGTGTAAATGATGTCGATGCCGTGCTGGCGCAAAAGCTGCATCACCGGTTTCATATGCGGCATGATCACCTCTTTGAACACGCGGGGGCTGAGCAGCGGGCCGCTGTTGAAACAAATGTCCTCCCAGCCGGAGGCAAAATCGAACTCGATTTTGTCCAACAGTGGCGGCAGGTACTTGAGTTTCATCTCGGTCAGATGGGCGACCATCTCTTCAAGCAAGGCCGGGTCGTCGTAGGACAGGTAGGCCAGGTTTTCAAAGCCGACCCAGTCGCGGATGCGGCCGATGAACGAGCCAAAGTGGACGCCGACCGGGCGTTCGCTGCGGCGCAGGTCGCCCGCCAGTGCTTCGATCTCGGCTTTGGGGCGGACGCGCCATCCGGCGTTGAGGTCCAGGAATTCGTCGCGGAAATTGGCCCAGGTGCGGCGATCCCGGACCGGGAATTCCAGATAGTGGGGGATGCTGCGGATGCCTTCCTTGACCTCTTCGCAGAGGATGCCCAGGCCGTCGCGGTAGATCAGCTTGCCGTCATGCTCGGAAACAACCTCGACCGGGCGCGGCGGCCCGGCGTCGATGTGCGGCCCGGCGCCGGCCCGCTGCTCGCAGCCGAAAAAAGACTCGACCGCCCAATCGCTGATCACGCCGTCGCCGCCGCGGGCAATGTCCGGCGGCAGGTGGCCTTCATCAAACCAGCGGTCTTTGAGGCTGGCCCAGTAGCCAAATTCCATGTGCGGCACGCGGTCGACGGCCTGATAGTGCATCACGCGGCGAAACCGCTCGCGCGGGGTCATCGCGCCGGCTCGTTGCGGGCCGGTGAGGATGGTTTGCTCGCTTGTTTGAGACATGATCTTTTCCTTGTAAGATTGAGATAGATTGTCGTTAAATGGCTGTTAATTTTCGATTCTTTTCCCGCACCTGCTGCTTGAATTTTTCCCAGGCGGCCATGTCCGCCTCCGGCCCGGCGCATGGATAGATGGCCTTGTTGTGCAGCAGCGGGTCGGCGTCGACGGTGAGCAGGCCCATCTCGACTGCCCGCTGCCATTCTGGGGTGCCGGGGATGGGCGCGTATTCGGCCAGTACGACGCGCACGCCGAGCCGGTGGGCAAATTTGACCGTCGCCCGCGCCACGTCGATTGTTTGCCCGGGCCGGGCGATCAGCACATAGGCGGCGATCTCGCCGGGTGCAAAGCCAGCATCGTAGAGGGCGCCTATGGCGCGTTCAAAATGCGCATCGTCGACTTTGGCCCCATCGAGTTTTTGCTGCTGCGGATCGGCGGTTTCCAGGCCCAAAAAGAGGGTCTTGAACCCGGCCTGGCGCATTTGGCGCGCCAACGCCGAGTCGATGAACCGGGCGTGCAAGCCGTTGGGGGTGTGAAAGCGCACCGGCAGTTGGCGGTCAATGATCTCATCGAGGATGGGGATGATGTGATTGGGGGCGTCGAACAACAGTGCATCATCGTAAAAAACAACGTCCTGTGTGCCCAACGATTCGACACACCAGACAATTTCGTCGACGACCTGCTGCGGCGGTCGCGGCGCAAAAGGGGCGGGGCAGAGCCGGTTTACGGCGCAGTAGGGACAGTCAAAGGGGCAGCCGCGCGCGGTGAGGACGGCGGCGTAGCCTTGCGGTCGGCGCAAATCGTGGGCGGGAAAGGCAGAATAATTGGGTGGTTGGGTGGTTGGGTGGTTGGGCAAACAAATACTTGACGATCTAGGTATGATCTGCTCGATCCAGTCGAGCACTTGGGCTTCGCCGGGGCCGCTGAACACGACATCGGCGTCCGAGTAGGCGCGGGCGTGATCGGTGCATAGGGTGGCATAGACGCCGCCGAGGGCGACGGGCACGTCGGGCCAGCGCGCCTTGACCCGGCGGATGACCTCGAACGGGCCGGGGTACCAGTAGGTCATGGTCGATGTGACCAGCACAGCATCCGGGCAGGGCTGCGCGTCAAGTTCGGCCTCAAAAATCTCCAGGGGCAGGCCGTAGCGCCCCCACTGGCGCGGCACGTGAGCCAGGACGGGCGGCTTGGTCAGTTCGACCTTCTGAAATTGCCCACAGCCATAGCGGTCGCGCGGCGAGCGGGGGGCAGGGGCGTGAGGGTGATCCCGGTCCAGGCAGTCGATCAGCGCGACGGTATGCCCGGCCTGGCGCAGCGCGGCAGCGACCGTGAGCAGGCCCAACGGTTCGATCCAGAAATTATAGGCGGCGAAATCGTAAATCCAGGGGTTAATGCCGATAATGTATGCCATTCTCGATTAAATCCTGTTGGGATAACGTCGGCGGTCATTGTATCATAGATTGTGGACAATTTCCAGTTGAACCACTGAACAGACTCGCCCTGATGCCTGGGAAAACGCTGGATTTCGACAAGCTCAACAATTTGCGGGTTCCCCAGAATTAAAGCTCCTCCCCGACCAAAAGATCAAATATTGGCTTTGCTGAAAAAAGGTCAATGATGCGCTAAATCGCCTGCCTGCTTTGCGTCTTTGCGACTTGGCGTGAGAGACTTTGCTCAGGGGAGTCAAGATTTCATTTGACAAAACGCCCAGATCGTGATAAAATCTACTTAATAAACACTACTAAATCTTCACTAAATTTCACCAGCCTATTTTTTCCCCAACCTCGAGGGCGTAATGCGTCCAACGATGGCAGACGTAGCTGAATATGCCGGCGTGTCGGTCACAACAGTTTCCCTTGTTTTGAATGACAAGCCCGGCGTTTCGGATCAGGTCAGAAGTACGGTGATGCAAGCCGTCGATGAACTGGGATACCATTTGCCGAAACGACGCTCCTCGCGCAACGCTTCCGAAACCAAAATGATCACCGTCGTCCATTTTGCGCCGCCCGGCCCGATCCAGGGGCCAAGCGTGTCCGGCATTTCGGCCAGCTATGTGAACGGCATCCAGGATTACTGCCAGAACCAGAATGTCAACTGGGCCTTGATCGCCAATTACCACGAGGGCGACGAGCACCATGTGGGCTATCACCTGGTTGAGGGCGAAAGGCTGGATTTTGACGGGCTGATCTTGCTGGAAATGCATTCGTCTGCGAGTACGTTGTTACAGCACGCCATCCAAAGCGGTATCCCCGTGGTTGTCCTCAGCCGCGAGTGGGGCGACCTGCCAGTCAATATCATCAGCCAAAGTCACTGCCAGCAGGCCAACCTGGCCTTGAACTATCTGGTCGATCTGGGGCATCGCAAAATTGCCTTTTTGGGGCGCGACCTGGAGCAGGTGTACGACTGGTTCAAAACCCGGCTGCGCTGCTATACGGACCTGATGAACTCGCTCGGCCTGTTCGATCCATCTCTGGTTGCGGTTGGGCCGAGTGTGACCCAGGCCACGCATGACCTGCTTGTCCGGCGGCCCGACGTGACGGCGATTTTTGCGATCAATGATCGCAATGCGGTTAGCGCGATGCGCGCTCTGCGCGAGTCAGGTATCGACGTTCCCGGCCAGGTTTCGGTGATCGGCCTTGACGATTCGACCAAGCCGCCGCCCGATTTTCCACCGCTGACGTCGGTGGCATTTCCACATTACAAGGTCGGCTATCTGGCAGCCGAGGTTTTGCTGCGGCAGATCGATGACCCGGAATTGTTCTACTCGCAGGTTTTTGTGCAAAGTCGTCTCGTTGTGCGCGAGTCTTGCGCGCCGCCAGTGGCTTGACCAGATGCTATTGGCAGATTGGCTTTGACACATTTGAGGTTGGAATTGTCCACAGCGTGGCCGAGTGGTCGCTGAACCGCTCAAGCCCGAGAAAGGAGGACGCAAACAAACTGACAAATTTTTGTGTTCTATCCGAGTACGTTGTTGTTCAAATATCAAGTTTTTAGTGTTCAAGAGGAGGCTAGAATGAGAACGTTGAGTCGTAGAGAATTCCTTCGCGTGTCTGCGCTGGGCGCGGCGGGTGTTGCCGCTGCAGCCTGCCAGCCCAAGACAGTGATCGTCGAAAAGACGGTTGAGGTTGAGAAGGAAAAGGTTGTCAAAGAAACCGTCGTCGTCGAAAAAGAAGTCGAAAAAGAAGTGACCAAGGTCGTCGAGAAAGAAAAGGAAGTGGTGGTCACCGCCACGCCGATGCCGGCATCCAAGCAAGCGCCGGTTTTGGAACGCCTGGTGTCAGAGGGCAAACTGCCTGAGCTCACCGAGCGTCTGCCGGTCAATCCGGGCGTCTTTGTGACCAACGATGGCATCGGCAAGCACGGCGGCACCCTGCGCCGTGGTTTTACCGGCGTCGCCGACCGCTGGGGGCCGACCAAGCTCAATGACCGTGCCCTGGTCTGGTTTGACAACAAGCTGGTGCAGGTACCCCGCCTCGCCGAATCGTGGACGGTTAGCGATGACGCCACCACCTGGACCTTTTACCTGCGCAAGGGCATCAAGTGGTCTGATGGCGAGCCGTTTACCTCCGAGGCGATCAAGTGGCGCATCGAGAACGAGTACTATAACACGACCATCACCCCCTCAACAACTTCCGGCTTTTATGCGGGCAAGCCCAAGGCGGATGAGGAGCACCTGTTCCCCGACGAATACACCTGGACCGTCAAGTTCAAGATTCCTAACGCTGTGTTTATCCTCGGTCGCGGCCGGGCGGACTATTGGTATCCTGGGCACTATCTCAAGCAGTACCACATGGATCTGACCGACGACAAGGCGGCCCTGGAAAAGGAAGTCACCACCAAAGGCTTTGACTCCTGGACGTCGTACTGGAGCAGCGACCGCACGATGTGGTACCTCAACCCGGCGATGCCGCGTGTGGCGCCCTGGGTTGGCCTGGGATCGCTGTCGACGGAACTGCACACGATGGAACGCAACCCCTACTTTTTCGCCATCGACGCAGAGGGCCAGCAGCTTCCCTACATCGACAAGGTGACTCACCGCCTGTTCACGGACACCAGTGTTTTCAACATGTGGATCATCAACGGCGAAATCGACTTCCAGTACCGTCACGTGTCGATGGGCAACTATACCATATTCAAGCAGAACGAGGACTCGGGGTCCTACAAGGTGTTCCTGGGCATCTCGGCCGGCCACACCTGCGTCAACTGCAACCACACCACCAAGAACCCGCGTTTGCGCGAGTTTATCCAGGACCGCAATGTGCGCATCGCCCTTTCGGTGTGCGTGGACCGCGACGAGCTGAACGAGCTGGTGTTCAACGGGTTGCTCACGCCGCGTCAGTACAGCCCGATCGAGATGTCGCCGCAGTACTATCCCAAGCAGGCCGATGCCTACATCCAGTACGATCCGGCTATGGCCAACAAGCTGCTCGATGATGCCGGCTATAGTGAAAAAGACGCCGAAGGCTACCGCAAGTGGAAGGACGGCAGCGGCGAGACGATCAGCTTTACCATCGAAGGCACCGCGATGCCGGGCACGCAAGACGAAGACGCCATTCAGCGCATCGTCGGGTTCTATGACAAGGTAGGCATCAAGTGCGCCTACAAGGGCGTGGAGCGTTCGCTGTACCAAGAGCACTATTCGGCCAACGAGATCGAGATGGCCTTCTGGGGCGGCGACCGCACCGTGCTGCCGCTGGTGGCGCCGATCATCTGGACCTGCCGCCAGGCAGACCGCCCCTGGGGCGCCGCCTGGGCGCATTGGGACGCCGACCACAACAACCCGAACGGCGAGGAGCCGCCCGCCGGGCACTGGCTCTGGACGATCTGGGAGCTGTGGGACAAGATCACGGCTGAGCCTGATCCGAACCAGCAGACCGCGCTTTTCCACCAGATCCTCGACATCTGGGCCGAAGAGCTGCCGCAGATCGGCTACCTGGGCCAAAGCCCCGCAGCATGCATCGTCAAGAACGGCTTCCGCGGCTATCTGCCGGGCTTCCCGGTCGATGACCCGCCGGGTGACGAGCACCTGCTCCAAACCGAAACCTACTACTGGGAAGAGCCGGAAAAGCACACCTAGTCTGATTTTGCCGGTAGGGGCGAAGCTTGCTTCGCCCCTACTTTCGATTGGAGGCCGTCTATGGCAATGTATATCCTCAAACGGATCGGGATCATGATCCCGACTCTGTTGGCCGTCTCGATCATTTCTTTTATCGTGATCCAGCTCCCGCCGGGTGATTATTTGACCACGTATGCCATGCGGCTTCGCGAGCAGGGTGATGAGGTGGATGAAACCGAGCTTGAGGTGATGCGCGAACGCTATGGACTGGGCATGCCCATCTATGTCCAGTACTGGAAGTGGATCAGCGGCATCGTCTTTCGCGGCGACTGGGGCCAGTCGATGGAGTGGCGCAAGCCGGTCAAGGACCTAGTCTGGGAGCGTATGGGGCTGACCGTGGTTTTGTCTGTAAGTTCTCTGCTGGTGAGCTGGTTTATCGCCATACCGGTGGGTGTCTATTCGGCGACTCACCAATACTCGCTGCTCGATTACATTGCCTCATCGATTAGCTTTATCGGCGTGGGCACGCCTGACTTTATGATCGCCCTGGTGGTGATGTGGCTGGCCATGACCAAATTGGGGCTAAACGTGGGCGGGTTGTTCTCCGAAAAATATATCCTGGCCCCCTGGTCGTGGGAAAAGGTGGTCGATATGCTCAAGCACCTCTGGATTCCGCTGCTGATTTTGGCCCTGTCGGGCACGGCGGGCGGCATCCGCACCACCCGCGCTAATATGCTCGACGAGCTGCACAAGCCCTACGTGACCACCGCGCGGGCCAAAGGCGTCAAGGAGTCGCGGCTGGTCTGGAAATACCCGGTGCGCGTGGCCCTCAACCCCTTTTTCAGCACGGTGGGCTGGTCGCTGGCCAGTTTGATTTCGGGTGCCACACTCATTTCGGTGGTGCTCAGCCTGCAGACGACCGGGCCGATGATGCTGCGCGCGCTGACCTCGCAGGATATGTACCTGGCCGGAAGCTTTCTCGTTCTGCTCAGTTCGCTGACTGTGGTGGGCACGCTGGTCTCGGATATCTTGCTGGCCTGGGTCGATCCACGTATCAGGTTGGCCGGCTAGACACGATGCTGAGATAAAGGAAGAAGACATGGCAAGCGATCTTGAACGAATCGTCAAAGGCAAGGCCGAAGAAGAAAAGATATTTGTCGCTACACAGTGGCAGTTGATATGGTGGAAATTTCGCAAGCACAAGATGGCGATGCTTAGCGCGGTGATCATCATCCTGTTGTATCTGGTTGCCGCATTTTGCGAGTTTATCGCTCCGTATGATCCCGAACAGACGTTTATCAAGTACAAGTATACACCGCCCAGCCGGGTGCGCATTCGCGATGCCGAGGGCAGCTTTCACGCGCCTTTTGTCTACAAGATTGTGCGCACCAAAGACCTCGAAACCTTACAAGACCTCTATAACGACGATACCACCTCTCGCCATTCGCTGCGCTTGTTTGTTCACGGCACCCCTTACAAGATGTGGGGATTGTTCACGACAGATTGGCACCTCTTTGGCCTGGATGTGCCCCAAGATCAGCAGGGGATATTTTTATTTGGCGCAGACCGCCTGGGACGCGACCTTTTTTCGCGCATCTGTTATGGAGCGCGTATCTCGCTTTCCATCGGTCTGGTCGGTGTATTCTTGAGCCTGTCCATCGGCATCTTGTTGGGCGGCCTGTCGGGCTATTACGGCGGTGTCCTGGATACGGCGATCCAACGCGTGATCGAGTTCATCCGCTCCATCCCGTCCATCCCGTTGTGGATGTCGCTCAGCGCGGCCTTGCCGGTCAACTGGCCGGTGGTGCGGGTGTACTTTGGCGTCACCGTGCTCCTCTCGTTGATCGGCTGGACGGGCATGGCCCGGGTGGTGCGCGGGCGTTTTCTGGCTCTGCGTGAAGACGATTTTGTGATGGCTGCTCGCCTGGCCGGGTCCAGCGAGCTGCGCGTCATCATCCGTCATATGGTGCCCTCGTTTCTCAGCCATATCATCGCTTCTTTGACGCTGTCCATCCCCAACATGATCCTCAGCGAAACCGGGCTTAGTTTTCTCGGCCTGGGGCTGCGCGCCCCGGCGATCAGTTGGGGGGTGCTGCTGCAAGAGGGCCAAAATCTCAACTCGCTGGCGTTGGCGCCCTGGGTGCTTTTGCCGGGGGCGGCGGTGATGCTCGCCGTCTTTGCCTTTAACTTTTTGGGCGACGGCATGCGCGATGCCGCTGACCCGTATGCCAGTTGAGCCGAGATGCCGGGCCTGATCGTCGCACCTTATGGTTGAAACGACGCGGGCCAAAAGGCCGGGCGATGCGATGAAGGTACTGCTGCTTTTTCCCCCGCATTGGGCGCCGTCGATGCCGCACCTGGCTTTGCCGGCATTGACGGCGTTTTTGCGCGTTCACGGCGTTGCCGTGACCCAGCGCGATCTGAATGTCGAATTTTTCGACCTGGTTCTGAGGCGCTCGCACCTTGAGGATGCGCTTGAGAAGCTGCGCCGGATGGATCGCTCCACCCGGCGCGTTTTGCTGCCCGGCGAGATCGCTGCCTGGGCATCTCGGGAAGGGCCGGCGCTGGCGGCGCAGGTCGAGGGGGCCAGGTCTGTTTTGCGCAGCGAGGCTTTTTTCGACGGCCCAGCCAGTTTGCGCGCCTTTGAGGTGATCGCCGATGCCCTGGCCCTGGTTTCGCTGCCGTTTTACCCCGCTTCGTTCGAGCTGACCCGCTTTGTGCCGCCCGTTGCCGTCGATAGCAGCCGCTCGCTGCTGGCAGCAGTCGGCGATGCGCAGGCCAACCCTTTTCTCGACCTGTTCCGGCGGCACGTTTTGCCGGGCATTGAGCGCGAGCAGCCTGATCTGGTCGGCGTTTCGCTGGCGACGATGGATCAGATGCTGGCGGCGATGACATTGTGCCACCTGATCAAGGAGGCCGGGTTGTCCAGCCACATCACCATCGGCGGGCCGCACGTGTCGATGCTGCGCGATTCGCTGGCCAGGCCTGCCAGTTCTATGATTTGGGATTTGTTCGACAGTGCGATCCCGTTCAGCGGCGAAATCCCGCTGCTGCGGCTGGTCGAGGCGTTGGAGCAGGGCGGCGATCTTGGAGCCGTGCCCAACCTGATCTACCGCGACGGCGAGCGGGTTCGCGCCAACGCAGTCGGCAAGCCGCTTGCCATCGCCCAACTGCCCATGCCCGACTTTGACGGCCTGCCGCTCGATCTCTACCTGTCGCCCCGACCGATCCTGCCCTTGTCTACGACGCGGGGCTGTTATTATGGCGCTCGCCCCGGCGGCGAGCCGTGTGCTTTTTGCAACCAGGGGTATGGCGGGGCGGAGCGGTTTAGCCAGTTGGATGCCAGCGTCGTCGTCGAGCGGATGCTGGCTCTGCACGAACGTTATGGCACGCGGCACATCTTTTTCGCCGACGAGGCGATCACCCCGCGCACGCTGCGCGAGATGTCGCAGGCGCTTGAGGCTGCCGGGACGCTACTCGAGTGGATCACCTGCGTGCGCTTTGAAAAGCAGCTCACCGGCTCGCTGCTGGCCCAGATGGCGCGCGGCGGCTGCCGGATGCTCCTCTTTGGCCTGGAAAGCGGCTCGGCGCGCATCATCGACAAAATTGCCAAGGGCACGCAGGTCGATCAGGTGGAGCGCATTTTGCGCGAGAGCGCCGCCGCCGGCCTCTGGAACCACCTGTTCTTCTTTTTTGGCTTTCCCGGTGAGACGATGGACGACGCCCAGGCAACCGTCGATCTGGTTTACCGGCACGGCAGTGAGGTACATTCCGCGTCGCCGGGCGCATTCTTGCTGGAACGCTATGCGCCGGCCCACCTGAATTGGCGCAAATATGAAATTAGACGGATAATTGACCCGGAGGACAAAGACTTGGCCATCTATTACGATTACGAGGTGCGATCGGGACTGGATGAGGCCACCGCCGAGCGCGTGGTCGACAGCCTGCTCGGCGTGCTGCCGCAAAAACAGTTCGGCCAGTATTATATACACGATTCGTACCGTTTCTTGTATGCGAGCCATATCAAACAGCAGGGGAAACCGTTCCCACCGTGGATAGGGCCTATCCTCTAGGATCGTTGCTTTTCAGACAAGAATTTGGTCCCGGGCAGATAGGCCCTGTTCAGTTCCGATTTATTCGGGATAGGATGAAACGTCTTACATTCTTTCAAGGAGCTTTGTTATGTCACATCCATCATTGAAATACACACTGCACGACGGCTATATTCACGACTGGCTGGTCGCCGGGCCGCTGGCGGTCGAGGTCAAAGACCTGGCGCAGTTCAGCGGGGCAGACTATAAAATGCAGATCGCCGAGCACTATTTTCAGCCGGGATCGGGTGTCACCCGCATGCCGGTCGAAAGGACGCCCTTTGAAGAAGAGGACAGCGGCCTGACCTGGGAGTGGGTGCGCTGCGCGGACGATCATTTCGTCGAGCGCACGGCGTTTTATCACCTTACCCATTACCTGCGATCGTGGGCGTTTGCCCGCGTCGAGATCAAAAAAGCCGTTCAGGGCGTCTGGACGCTGACCACCAACGGCCCTGCCGATGTGTGGGTGAATGGCAAGCACGTCCACCGCCAGGCGCATTTTCACCACCAGATTCCCCACAGCGTATCTTTTGAAGCCGGGCTGAAAGCCGGGCTGAATGAAATCCTGGTGCGCTTTGAAGCGGTCGCCGCGCGCGAGTGTCCTTATGTGATGGCCCTGCACATCGCCGCGCCGGAGAATGCGACGGTTTTGCTGCCCACGTCGCTGGGGCCGTTGGAATCGCGCCAGACAATGAGCGACGCACTGGCCGAGGCCTACCTGGAGCGCGACGTGTTTCGCCGCAACGACACGATCACCCTCTGTTGGCCCGAAGACATGCCCAAGAAAATCTTTGTCGCCGCGCGGCTGCAAACCGCCGACGAGCGCATCTATGCCGAAGCCTCACATGAAACCACCACCGCCACGCCGGTCACATTGGGTACCGTCTACCAGATTCCCGACCTGCGCTTTGACGCGACCGTGATGCCCCCGCCCAGGCTCTATCACGAGGCCGGCCTGCGCGTCCGGCGCAAAATCCCTCTGATCTTGTCCCCCGTCGAATACTCGACCGCGCCCTATGGCACCATCGAACAGCGGCGGCGAGAAGCGCTGGAGCACGCCGCCGAGCGGCCCAACGACGTTTTTGCCGAGATCGCCAAGATGGCCCTCAATCGCTGGGCCGAGGTCGACAGCGCAGTGATCCTGTCCGCCATCGATGGCATCAACCAGCGCCGGGATTGCAGCGACTTTTACCTGACCGGCCTGCTGGGCATGATGTATCGCTACCAGGACACGTTCATGTTCCCCCACGAACTCAAGCGCCCCTTGCGAGACTGCGTGCTCGGCTTTAAATATTGGGACGACGAGCCGGGCAGCGATGCGATGTGGTATCGCAGCGAAAACCACAGCATCCTCTTTCACACCTGCGAAATTTTGGCCGGGCAGCTGTATCCCGACGAGGTGTTCGGCAACGCGGGTATGACCGGCCATCAACACCGCGAAAAAGGCGAGCGGCTGGCCCTGGAATGGTTGCGCCAACGCGGCGCGACCGGGTTTACCGAGTGGGACTCGAACTGCTACTTTGAAGAAGACCTGCTGGCCCTGGCGCACCTGGCCGATTTGGCCGGAAACGAAGAGGTGTACCAGTTGGCCTCGGTGGTGATCGACAAGCTGTTTCTGAGCATTGCGCTCAACTCGTTCAAGGGTGTATTCGGCTCGACGCACGGGCGCACCTACACCCGGCACATCAAAACCGCTTATGGCGAAACGACCTCCGGCATCACCCGCCTGATGTGGGGGATGGGCGTCTGGAACGAGAGCATCCGCGGCCTGGTCAGCCTGGCCTGCTCGGATTACGAACTGCCGCTGCCCATCGCCGCCATCGCCCTCGACGGCCGCAACGAGATGTGGAACCGCGAGCAGCAAGCCGGCATCAACAAGGTCACCTTCAAGACGCCCGATTTTATGCTCTGCTCCGCGCAAGACCTGCACCCCGGCCAGCCGGGCCTCCAGCAGCACATCTGGCAGGCCACGCTCGGCCCCGACACGATGACCTTTGTCACCCATCCGCCCTGTTGCAGCGAAGAGGGATCGCACCGGCCCAATTTCTGGCACGGCAACGTGATTCTACCGCGCGTGGCGCAGTGGAAAGACGTGCTGATTGACGTGCGCAGCATCCCCGGCGAAGACTGGATGGGCTTTACCCACGCCTATTTCCCCACCTTTGCCTTTGACGAGTGGACGATACAAGACGGCTGGGCTTTTGCGCGCACCGGAAACGGCTACCTGGCCCTCACCGCTTCGGCCGGGATCGCACTGGTCACGCGCGGCGCAAACGCCAAACGCGAACTGCGCGCCTATGGTCAAGAAAACGTGTGGGTCTGCATGCTGGGCCACGCCGCCATCGATGGCCCGTTTGACGAGTTCAAGCGCAAGGTGCTGGCGCTCAAGATCGAATTCGATGGTCCTGCCGTCATTTGCGAGACGCTGCGCGGCGACACGCTGCGCTTTGGCTGGACGGGCGATTTCTTGTGCAACGGCGAAGCACTGCCGCTGTCTGGGTTCCCGCACTATGAAAACCCATTCTGCACCGCTCCTTATCCTTGTGATTCGATGGACATCGCCTACGAAGACAACCTGATGCGGCTTCATTTCGGCGAAATTCAAGAATGACTCCACTGAAAGAACTTGCGCAAAGACGCCTCCAAATTTAAAACCAGTGCTCTCCCAATGCCATTTGGGAGAGCACTGACTTTTTGGGCCGCCGGCGGCATTGTACCTGAGGACAGGTTGGGTTTATCCGTTTGCCTGATGACAGTTTGGGGCGATTGTGATACACTGAGAACAGATTCTTTAGCAGACAGGAGTCTGAGTATGGGGCGCACACAACTCGCTTCCAAAATCACTTTGCGACACAAGCTCATCTTTTTGTTTGTTCTGGTGACGTGGCTCTCGATTGGAATCGTCGAGGGAGCAGCCTGGGTGCTGCTAACGCTGTTCGTCCCGGAATGGGAGTGGGGGATGTACATCGCCGGCAGCGGTCTTGCCGCCGCCGCCGTGGCCGGCCTGTTGGGGATGTGGGCCAGCGGTCTGATCGACCGCCGTCTGCGGCGCATCGCCGACGTGGTGCGGGCCTGGCTGCGCGGCAATCTGGGCGTGCGCATCACCGACCCGACGCCGGATGACCTCGGCTTGCTGGCCGAACAGCTCGACCTGCTGGCCGAACACCTGGAAAACGATGAGCAAGACCTCGAAGGACTGCGCGAGCAAAACATCCGCCTGACCGATCAGACACGCGCGCTGGCTGTGGTCGAAGAGCGCAACCGCCTGGCGCGAGAGCTGCACGACAGCGTCAAGCAGTACCTGTTCAGCCTGGCGATGACCGCCGGTGGGCTGCGCGCACGCTTTGACGCGCTGCTGGCAGACCGTGCGATGCCGGCCGGCGGCACGTTTTCGGACGATGAACTGGTGCAAATGTCCGAGATGGTGCGCGAAGTCGAGACGACAGCCCAGGCCGCGCAGCGCGAGATGACCCGCCTGATCCGCGACCTCAAGCCGGGCACGTTGGAAGAACAAGGGCTTGGGGCAGCGCTGAACGATTATGCGCTGCTCTTTGGCGCGCGCGAGCACATCCTGGCCTACGTCGACGTGCAAGGCAACGACGCGATTTTGTCCCCGTCGGTGGCCGAAGCGCTCTATCGCGTGGCGCAGGAAGCATTGCACAACGTTGCCCGCCATGCCCGCGCCACCCGCGTCGACGTGCGGATACGCTGCCTGCCCGAGCAGGTCATCCTTACCGTGCGCGACAACGGCGTGGGGTTCGACCCGCAGCAGGCGCAGCGCGGGCTGGGCCTGGCCAACATGCAAGAGCGGATGATGAGCATCGGCGGGCAGGTTTCCATAGAAGGCCGCCTCGGTCGCGGCACCATCGTCACCGCTCGCGTGGCATTGGCTCATCCGGTGGGCGCGCGCCCCGACGTGAGCATGTCCAGCCAGGAACGGCCCAAGCCGCGCATCGAAAACTGGGGCTGGCTGGGCCAAAAACTGGTCATCCCCGTCGGCCAAACCTGGCCCTGGCTGCCCGCCGATCAAATCCACCTGCGCCAGCCGCTGGTCGAACCGGACGGCGAGGCATTGCTGATAGGCGAGCGGCGCTCTGGAATTTACCGCAAAAAACGCTTTGCCCTGCAGCGCAGCCAGCAGCGTGTTCCACTATTGCAAATCAGGCGAATCTATGCCGGTTATGCCTGGCGCTCTGCTGGCGCGACGTGGATGCTGCGCTACACGGCACAATCGCGCGACTGGATGGTGCTGGCGCGCAACGGTCAGCCGCTGGCGGCGCTGCAATCGCAGGGCCGGTTGATGAACGCCTGGAGCGAATTGGTTTACGACGACCGCGGCTACCGGCTGGCCTGCCTCAAGGATGGAAACGGCTGCGCGCTGATCGATCAGGAAGGCAACGAAATCCTGGTCGCCCAGGGTGGCAACGCCTTGCAGATCGAGCTAAAACGGGCCATCCCGCTGCCCTTGCTGGCGATGGTGGCGGCGCGCGTCGTCGATGACGCGATGTGGATGTCCAATCTGCCTCAAGCGGTTGAGGCTGTCAAGTAGCGGATCGAGTTTCGAAAGGAGGGCCGGCGATGAGCAGCACACGATGCCAGGTTTGCGCCCAGGCGGCGACGCACAAATGTACCGACTGCGGCGAGGTGTTTTGCGACCTGCACGTCCGGCTGGCCGGCGGTGAGGGCAGCAGCATTGGCTATTTTTGCGACGAATGCTGGGAGAAACGCCAGGTGCGGCGCGGGCGTTCAGGGTGGGTCGTCTTGAGCGTGATCCTTTTACTGCTGTTGGCCAATGTGGTCGGTGTGACTTTGTTCCAAAGCAGCACATGGTCCGAACAAGGCACATTACCGACAACATCGGTTGTTGTTGGTATCATGATCGTTTTGACTTTGGTGGGCCTTGCCGTGAGAAACAGGGCCAGAAAACGCTAATTTTTGAAAGAGAGGAAAAAATGAGGACAATCGTATCGTTATTGTACACGCTCAAGCCATACGAGCGGGGCATCCAGGAAACCCTGGGCCGGTATTCGCGCTTTATTATGCCCGGATTTGGCGTACAAATCCCCATGTTGCAGATCATCCGTGTGCGCGATGTGCGCGAACACACCATGGACATCCCGCCGCAGCCGGTCATCACCAAAGACAATGTCGAAATCAATGTCGACGGCGTAATGTGGGTGCGTCCGGCCTCCGATGAAGAGTCGATCAAGCGCACTTTTTACAACATTGACAACTGGAAGCGTGCGATCATCCAGTTGGCACAGACCAACCTGCGCCAGGAATTCGGCGACCTGACCCTCGACGAGAGCCTGGTGGCCCGCGAGCGCATCGCCAACAACCTGCAAACCGTGCTCAACAAGTTTGCCGTCGAGTGGGGGCTGTTGGTCAGCAAGGTCGAGATCATGCTCATCGACCCGCCGGAAGACATCAAGGAAGCGATGCACAAGCAGAAAACGGCCGAGCAGGAGCGCCGCGCGATGCGCCTGCTGGCAACCGGCGAGTTTGAGGCCGCCGAACAGCAAAAGCTGGCCACCATCCAGCGCGCCGAAGGTGATCGCGAGGCGGCGATCAAGGTCGCTGAAGGCAAGGCCGAGGCCATCCGCCTGGTCAACGAGGCGGCGGAGAAATATTTCCGAGGCAACGCCCAGGCGCTCAAGCAGATCGAAATGACCGAGACGGCGCTGCGCGACAATGCCAAAATCGTCATCACCGAGCACGGCGTCAGCCCCACCCTGCTGATGGGCAACCTGCCGGTTTCGATCACTCCCCGGGATGGAGACTAATGGGCTTGAAACAGGCATTCTCCCCCCTCACTGGCGAGGGGGGAGACGCGATCACGGTCTTTATCGTCGACGACCATGACGTGGTACGCAAAGGGCTGCGTTTTTACCTCAGCGCCTATCCCCAAATCACCATCGTCGGCGAG
Organism: uncultured Anaerolineae bacterium; assembly: GCA_964428175.1. Classification (GTDB taxonomy): domain Bacteria; phylum Chloroflexota; class Anaerolineae; order JAFGEY01; family JAFGEY01; genus CAYRXM01. Next base: position 14,585 of record CAYRXM010000033.1, on the reverse strand, counting down.
GCAGGCGACGCGCAAAACGCCATCCGAGGTGTGCAAGAGCAGGTGCCTGACGTGATCTTGATGGACCTGGTCTTGCCGCTTCAGCCGGGCGCACTGCCGGTCGACGAGGGCGGCGTGCAGGCCACCCGGCGCATCCGCGAGATCAGCCCGCGCAGCCGGGTGGTGGTGCTGACCAGTTTCGCCCAGGATGAATTGATCTTTGCGGCGATCAAGGCTGGCGCGCTGTCATACCTGCTCAAGGATGCCGATGCCGAAACTGTGCTCAAGGCCATCCAGTCGGCCAGCCGGGGCGAGGCGATTCTGCACCCATTTATCGCCCAACGGCTGATGGCCGAAGTGACGGCCCCGGCCAAACACAAAGACCCCATCGCCGAGTTGACCGCGCGCGAGGTCGAAGTGCTGCAATTGATCGCCCAGGGGATGAGCAATGCCGAGATCGCTACCGAACTCGTTGTCACCGAGCGGACGGTCAAGGCGCACGTCAGCAACCTGCTGGGCAAGCTGCATCTCACCGATCGCACCCAGGCGGCGATCTATGCCTGGCGCGAGGGGGTGGTGGACAAATAATACCAATCTGCCAGGTCTTCAAGACCTGGCAGATTTATGTTATTGACATAATGTGTTTTTCCCCGCCGTGCTATTGACGTTCCCCCCGACTTGATATATAATGAGTTTACGTCAAGTTGAAACGCTCTGATTTTTGATGTGCCGGATCAAAATCGTGGGCGGGGAGCTGCCGGGTTTGTCTGTCCAATTGAATTTTGCCCAGCACGCGCTTGCGCAACAGACTCCCGTCTGGCTTCCGTCCTGTCCAAACTAGGGGAGGGATGGCGATGGATACAGATCGACGGTTCAAGCGGGCCGGCTGGTTCAGCTCGTTGCGCCGCCAGATGGTATGGGTGGCGATCTGGGCGCTGGTCTTGGCCCTTTTCCCCTGGACGCCTGCCACGTTGACACCCTGGATGCAGCGCGCCTTTGAGGACGCACCCGAATCCGTCCAATGGGCGGCTCCTCTTGCCTTGAGCATCACCGGCTGGGCCGACCAGGCCCTTTCTGCGTTGGGGCCGCGCCTGGTGTACGCTGGTGACAGTATCACTCTGACCCTGTCCAAGCGCGACGACGGCCCCAACGTCGGACCCATTCCGGTGGGGCCGGACCCCGTGCAGGCTGGCGACGTGTTGGTCTATTACATCCACATCACCAACACCGGCGTAACCACTGCCACCGTCTTTTTCACCGATGTGCTTCCCTCCGAAATATCTTGCCTTGGCGCTGGCGTGACCCCGCAAAACGGCGGGGCCGGCTGGTTTGGCGCGTGCGCCGGCAGCAATACGGTGGTGATGCGCACGCTGGATTCGCTCGGGCTGGGCCTGGGATTGGGGCCGGGCCGCAGCGCGGTTCTGTACATCCAGGCCCAGGTGCAGAGCGGTCTGGCGGACGGCCACGTCTTTGTCAATGCTGCTTCTGCCTATCGTGCCCACGCCGCCCAAGAACCCCAGTACGTCTACACCGGCTTCAACGATGTCGCTACCACCGTCCGCGCGCCCGCGCTGGCGATCACCAAGACCGTTTCGCCGGGGCTGGTTGGTGTGGGCGATTGGCTGACCTATGTCATCACCTATTCGAACCCCGGCTCGATTGCCGCAACCGGCCTCGTCATCACCGACCTGCTCGACTCCAACGTAAGCTATGACAGCGCCACCCCCGCGCCCGATGTGCCCGGCTCAACTTTGATCTGGAACACATTGAGCGACCTCGCCCCCGGCGCGAGCGGGCAGATCACCCTGCGCGTGCAGGTCAACGACGGCGTGGTCAGCGGCACCCTTGTAGCCAACAACGTTTTCATCGCTTGCGCCGAAGGCGTGGGCGCGAGTGATGGCCCGGTGGTGGCGACGGTGCAGGGGCGCACGCTGCGCGTATCCAAGTCGGTCGAGCCGTCGATGGTGCGCGCCGGCGAGCGGCTCACCTATACACTCGTCTTCACCAACGACAGCCCGGTGGCGACGGCCAACGTGTACGTCACCGACACGCTGCCGGCCGGCGTGAGCGGCGTCGCCTACAGCAGCAGCGATGCCGTGTTCAACGGCCAGGTGGGCAGCGACTATGGCTGGTTTGTGGCTTCGATGCCGGCTGGCGGGAGCGGCGCCATCGAAATCTCGATGAATGCGCCCACATCGCCTGCCGCCGCCGATGGATCGACCCAACTGGTCAACCAGGTGGCGATCACCGCCGCCCATGCCAGCGCCATCCCCGCCGCGCCGCTGTCCAGCGCGCTGATCCCCGGCCCGGCCGCCGCGCTCACCCTGACCATCGTCCCTGCCGAGCAGTTTGTCAATTATACTTCGGCCGTTGCCGTGACTGTGATCGATGCGTATGGCAACGCGGTGTACGACGGCGATGGATATCAAGTCGATTTGGGCACGGTTCCGCCCGGCGCGACGCTGGGCAGCAGCACGCTCAACCTGAGCGGTGGGCAGGGGGCGACGACGATCCTGTCGACGGCTGCCGGGGTGTACACGGTCACGGCGCAGGTCTTGGGCACGGCTGTGACCGGCAGCGCGCAGGTCACGTTTACGCCGGGCATCGTCGATCACTTTGAAATTGCGCCTATCGCCAGCCCGCAGCGTGCAGGGATCGATTTTACCATCGCCATCACCGCCGTCGATCAATACGGCAATGTGGTCAGCGCGTTCAACGGCAGCGTGCCGATCCAGGATGGGCCGGAGCCAGACCGGATGTATCCCGACGTGACCGCCAGTTTCGTCAACGGCGTTCTCGCCGCGCAGGCGGTCAGCATCACCCTGGCGCGGCCCAATGACCCGATCACCGTCGGCGTGGGGCTGTCGGCCACGGCCAGCAACCCCTTTACCGTGATCGGCGGCCTGCCGGTGACGGTGGCCGTCCAGTTTGCCGCGCCGGCGGCGCCGTTGGGCCAGCCGGCCCCGTTCACCGTCACCGTGGTCGATCTGTGGAACAACCCCGTTTCGAGCGAAAACCTGACCCTGACTGTCGACGCGGGCAGCGTGACGCCGGGCACGGCCGCGACGGACGGCAGCGGTCTTGCTTTCGGCCAGGTCTTGTCCAGCACCACGCCCGGCTGGGTGACGCTGATCGTCACTGCCAGCAACGGCGTGGCCGGCTCGGGCAGCGTCGAGTTTGTCGCCGGCTGCCCGCAAACTGTCACCGTCGCCGTCGCGCCGTCGTCGCTCACCGTCGATGATTCGGCGGCGATCACGGTGACGGTCGTCGATGGCTGGAACAACCCGGTTCCCGGCGTGCAGATCAACCTGTCGTCTGCCGGGCTGGGTGGGGGCAGCATCGCCCCGGCCGCGGTGACGACCGGTCCCACCGGGCAGGCCACGGCGGCGATCAATTCGACGCTGGTGGGAATGAAAACCATTTTGGTGCAGACGGTCGCCGCCGGCGGCTGTACGGCAGTGTCCGGCTCGGCTGCCGTGACCTTTACCCACGGCGCGCCGTTTACGATTTCGCTGGCGATGGCGCCCAACCCGCAGTCTGTCGGCGTTCCAGCCGCGCTGGAAGCCGATGTGACCGATCAATACGGAAATCCGGTGCCCGGCGAGTCGGTCTCGTTTGCCGTAACGCCCGGTGCGCTGGGCGGCGGCAGCATCGATCCGACCACTGCCACAAGCGACGCATCGGGACGGGCGACCACGGCCATCTCTTCGACCGTGATCGGCTCGACGTATGTGACGGCGACGTTGGCTTCCAACCCCGGCATCTGGCGCGCGAGCGAGGTTTTCTTTAGCGGCGGGCCGCCGTACACGGTCACGATGAGCGTCGCGCCGGATACGGTGTATGGCGAGCAGAATGCCACGCTGACCATCACCATGACCGACCAGTACGGCAACCCCAGCGCGTACCACACGGTGAACCTGGCCGCCGATCCGCTGGGCGTGGGCGTCATTTCGCCCAACCCGGCGACGGCTGACGCGAACGGTGTGGCGACGGCGCAGATTTGGGGCAGCATTCCGGGCGTGGTGTACATCACCGGCACGGCCGGTTCGGGCATGGCCACGGCGCAGATGACCGTGACCAACGGCCTGTTGTTCGGCTATCAAATAAGCCCGGTCGCCGACACGGAGGCCGGTGTCGATTTTACGCTGCACATCACCGCCGTCGATGCCTGGGGCAACGTCCGTGTGCAGGACAATGACACGGTTTCGCTGAGCGATCTCACCGCCAGCTTGCAGCCAACGACGGTGACGCTCGCTAACGGCACGGCGACGCTGGTCGTGTCGATCACCACGGCCATCGTCAATGACGCGATCTCGGTCTGGTATCCTCCACAGCCGGCGACGCTTTCGCAGAGCAACTATTTCACCGTGACGGCGGGCGCGCCGTTTACCGTTGTGCTCGATTACACATCGCCGGTATCGGCCTGCACCTCCACACCGATCACGGCGACGGTGACTGACCGCTATGGCAATCCGATTGCCGGTGCGTTGGTGACATTTACGCACAGCGGCGTGGGGTCGATTGCGCCGCCGAGTGGTACGACCAACGCGCAGGGCCGTGCGACCACCGTCTTGTCTTCGGACCAAGTGGGCCAGGCGACGGTGCAGGTCGAGACGGCCGGTATAGCACCGGTCGAGGCGATCATCGACGTGGAGCCGGGCCTGCCGCTGATCAGTCTGGCCGCCTCGGCAACATCTGTGCCGGCCGGGCAGACGGTGGTGCTCACTGTGACCGTGATCGACTGCGGCGGCAACCCGGTGCCGAATGAGCCGATCGCCTGGGCGATTACCGCCGGACCGGGCGTGCTGACGCCGCCGGGGACGCCGGTCGGTGGGACGACGGATGCGGGCGGGGTGGTCACGTTCACCTTTGTCAGCACCGAAACCGGCCAGGCGACCGTGGTCGCTGGCACGCTGGATGGGTCTTCGTTTGACACGGTGACGATCACCATTGGCTCCGGCGCGGCGGCGAGCATCGAACTGAGCGCCGCACCGGTTTCGATTGCCCCCGGTGGGGCGACGTCGACGCTGACGGCTGTCGTGCGCGACGCGCACGGCAACCCGGTGTCCGATGGCACCCTGGTGCTGTTTACGCTGGTCGGCCCGGCAGGCAGCACTTTGACCCCGCCCTCCGGCTCCAGCGTGGCGACCAGCGGCGGGCAGGCGTCGGTGACGCTGACTTCGGGCGGCACTCAGGGCACGGCGATGGTTACGGCGGCGCTGGTGTCCGATCCGACCGTTTCGACGACAACTGATGTCCAGATTCGCTCTCATACGCTGTTTTTGCCGCTGGTGCTCAAGCGTTATCCGATCGGCGATCTGGAGGTCGTCAGCATTGCCGCCATCCCCGATGGCGTGGACGGCCAGGGACGCACGCTGTACGAGGCGCGGGTGACCATTCGCAACAACGGGCCGAGCCAGGTGGCCGGCGGCTATTGGGTCGATCTGTATCTGAATCCCTCGTCGCCCGTCGGGCTGAACGTGCTCTGGCACCAGGTGTCGATCCGTGGCTATGCCTGGTATGTGTCCGAATCGCTGGGGGTGGGTGAAACGCTCGTCTTGAGCACCAAAGTACCGCGTTATCCGCCGGATGCTTCGTCGCATTATAGCTATTGGCCCGGCGATTTGGGTGGGTTGGCCAATCCGCAGCTGTGGGCCATGGTCGACTCGTGGGGGACGCCGCCCGACGGGGCTGTCCTGGAAGTCGATGAAACCAACAACATCCTGGGGCCGGTGGCCGTCCCATAGATGCACAAGGAGAAGGTACGATGGAAAAGAAAAAAGCGATATGGCTGGTGTTGGGAGTCGCTGCCGGGCTTTTGATCATCTCCTGGGCCAATGCGATGACCGTGTCTGCGGGGCCGGCGCTCCAGATCGGCACGCCGAGGCCCACGCTGACGCCGATCATCGAGCCGCCCAATTCGTCCGGCCAACCGGCGCGCCTACACGGCAGCATTTTCGACTGGGGCCAGGGGTTTATGCCGGCCGGGGTCAATGTTTCGCTGCGCGGCGATGGCTGGGAAATCTGGAGCCAGACCGACGAATCCGGACAGTATCACTTTTACAGCGTCGGCAATGAGGTGGCCGTGATGAACGTGATCATCCCCGAAAACCGCCCCGATCTGCGCGCGCTCACGCTTGACGCGCCGGTCAGGGTCAATGCGGCCGGCGAGTTGATCGTCAACCTGGCCTTGTACCCGCAGGGTCTCTCTCCCGACGCCATCGTACATGCCAAAATGTCGGCCTCGACCGCCCAGGCCGGGCCGGGCGATGCGGTCTCGTTCGAGGTACTGGTCGAAAATGTGTGGGACGATGGCATCCACCAGGTGATCGTCGCCGACATGCTGCCCGGCGGCCTGACCTATGTGCAGGCGAGCGCCAGCCAGGGTGAGGTGACCTGGGATCGAGGACTGCTGTGGGTGACGTTGGGTTCGCTCGGCGCGGGCGAATCGGCGACGGTGCGGATCGAGGCGACGGTCAATGAGAACGCTTTGGATGCCGCACAGATCGTCAACCGGGTGGTGGTGTACAATTCAGAGAATGCCGCCGTGCAGGCTCAGGCGGCGCTCGACGTGCTGGCCCCGGCGGTCAAGGCTGCGGCCGAGCCGGAAGAGCCGCCCGTCGAGGAGACGGCGGCCGATCCGGATGCGCCGCCGGTGGAATTGCTCCCCGTTACCGGGATCAAGACGGTGCTGCCGCTGGCCGTTCTGGCCTTGATCGGTCTGCTCATCGGCGCGTGGTATCTGCGCAAAAACGCCTGAGCGGGGGCGAACTTGAGGTGGGGATGGAAAAACGGCAGTTGGGCGCGGAAATATTCAAATTTCTTTTGCCGGTGATCGTTTTGGTGCCGCTGGCGCTGGTTGGTGTGGGCGCTTCGTTTTTGATCTGGCCCGAATTTTCGGCGCGCGCGTTCAGTGATCGCCTGTCGGCTTGCGGCATCGGCGCAGCTGGGCTGGCGGCGCTGGGTGTGTTTGCCGCACTGGGGTCGTACCAGTCTTTGGGCACGCCCAGCGTGATCACTGCACCGGGTGATGCGCGGGTGGCCCACGAGCGGGTGGCCGAGCAGATTTTGGTCAATGCCAAGCGCTACGGCTTTATCATTCAAATGCTGCTGGTGATGGCCGTCTGTCTCGGCATCAGCGCGTTGATCGATTGGGTGTTTGTCTGAACATCAGCTGAGCGATCCAGGCCCGGTCTTGTAAGAGACCGGGCCTTTTTTGTGCAGGATCAGCCCGCGATGTCGATGCTGTGCTCCCCTTGCGCCTCGGTCTCGTCGACGAGCGGCCGGGCGAATCCCTGCCACGCACAGCCGGCCGTGCGAAAGCGGCGCGCGTTGGCTTCCAGGTGCAGCCCGATGTGCCGCCCGCGAAATGTACAGTTTTCGAACTGGTTGTCGTGGGTGTGCCCGCGCACGCGGATCGCCGCACCCTCGCTGTCGCTCCCGTTGTCCGCGATCAGGCAGTTGCGCCAGGTGTTGCGATGCGCGCCGTTGTACAGTTCTTCGTCGCGGAACAAGAGGCCGTACTGCCCGTTGTTGCGCAAAATGCAGCGCTCAAAGACGTTGTCGGTGTCCTTGTGGCCGATCGAGATGCCGAATGATCCGTTGCGTTCGCAAACCAGGTCTTCAAAGCGGCCTTCCTGCACCCGCCAGCAGAGAAAATAGCCACCGACGGCGTTGTCGCTGAACGTGCAGCGGCGGACGAGCGAGCGGGTCGAGCCGGTGCCAGGGTGAAGGCCGATGCTGGTGCAGCCGGTCACGGCGCAATCTTCGACGGCAATGTCCTGGGTGATCTGGTAGCTGATCCCGTCGCCGGCGTAATCGCGCACCGTGCAGCCGCGGATCGCGCAGTGCTTGGCCTTGTGCAAGTAGATCGCCCCGCCGCGACAACCGTTCATCGGATCGTTGGCCGCCTTGTTGCCATCGATGGTCAAATTTTCGACCTGCACGTTTTGGACCTCGATCCCGCTGACGAGCGAGCAGGCGTTGCGCACCCAGCCCTCGCGGCTGGCGGCATAGTCCATTATCAGGTAATCGGCGATGGACAGCACGCCCTCTTGTATGGCAGTGATTGTGGTGGCCGTCTCCAGCCAGCCGCCGGTGTCGCCGTCGCCGACGAGCAGGCCCATGCCGGGCAGAAAGCCTGCCGTGCTTTGCGGGGTGATCTTGCATTGGCCGTAATCGGCGTCGATCTTGAGCGGGCTGCGCGCGCCGTCGCACTTGCGGAGCACGGTTTGGGGGCCGTGGCCGAGCAGGCGGACGTTGCTCTTGAGATGGACGGCGTTGAGACAGGTATAGACGCCGGGCAAAATCTCCACCGTGCCGCCCTCAGCCGGCAGGGCATCGACGGCCAGTTGGATGGCCCGGTTGTCGCCGCCGCGCACGTCGCCGGCGTCGATCCCGACACGAATGTGGTTCAAGGTGGGCATGGTTTGATTCCCTCAAAAATCGATCATATCCATAAAGACCGCGCGCCCATCGATGGACTGCCGGGGCAAGAGCGGCTTGAGGTACAACTGGATGTCGGTGTGGGTGGTCACGAATGGGCGCACGCTCTGCAAAAGCGCGTCGCCGGGTTCGCCAGCGGCGGTCATGATCTGTTCGACGCCGCTGCGCAGCGCGCGGTTGTTGATCTCGCGCAGCAAAACGGCCAGGTGGGCCGGTGTTTTATAGCCCAGCGGCGTCAGTCCCCATTGCTTCAAGGTGTCGCCGGGCTGCGGTATCCGCGGCATGGGCAGAAAGAGGCGCGCCAGGGACAAGGCCCAGCCGGTCAATTTGAGCGATGGCGAGAGCGCGTTGACAGTGATCTGGATGATCTGGCTCCAATCCCAGATGCCCGCACAGGCGACCAGTTCGCCTTGCTCTTCGAGCAGCAGCAGTTGATCCAGATGGTAGGCCGGCGTCCGCTCGACAAAACGGCGCAGGCTTGCCGCCGAGGCCGGCGCGTAGAGGTTGTAGCCGGCCCAGGTCGCGTTCATCAGCCCGGCGACGGCGTCCAGGTCGCGCTCGCCGGCGGCGCGAATGTGCCCGGCCTGAGGCCTCTTGTCTTGGCTCGGCGCAGGCATTTCGCGGTGGACCAGGATGATGGGGACGCGCAGGCTGCGGTGCAGGCGAAAGCCCTGGCTTTCGAAAAGGCGGATGGAGGGGATGTTGCCGGGCACCACGCACAGGGATGACCAGGCCGCGCCCTGCTTGACGAGGTAGGCCTCGATGTGCTGGTGCAAGCGGGCGCCGACACCCTGCCGACGGTAGGCGGGGGCGGTGAAATACTGGAATTCATAGCCTACTTGATGGAGCGTGTCGTTGACCAGCACCTCGCGCAGCGCGCAGGCCGCCGATCCGATCAGCGTGTCGCCGTCCTGGGCGACAAAGACCTCGTGCGTTTCGTAGGCTTTGGCGCGGGCAAAGAAATCGGGGCTGTTCAAGAGGGTCAAGACCAGGCTGGTGCCCTGGGGGCAGCGGGCCATGACCTGCTGGAGCGGTTCGTTGTCGTCGGGCGTAGCTTTGCGGATGTGCATGGCGAGTCTCCGACCCAAAAGGGGCAGGCGTGGTGTGCGCCTGCCCCTTTGGTGTGGACATTACCTGGCTGCTTCGATCAACTGCTCGGCCGAGACAATCGGGCCGTATTGGGCTTTCAACGCCTCCAGACCGTGGCGCTGTTCTTCATAGACCTCGAACAGTCTGGGCGAGACGCCCTGCTCTTTTTCATAGACTTCCTTGAGCCGCTCGATGCGGGTGAGGATGTTGTCGATGTAGAACGAGAACTGCTTGTCATAGAGCGATTTGGGATAGTCCTTGCCGATTTCGGCGAACAGCTTGCGCAAATCCTCATACATGGGGATATCGCCGATCGGCGTCTTGATGGCCGGCACGTCGCCGTGAACGTACAGTTCCAGCCAGCCAAGCCAGACCTTGACGTCGCGCTTTTCGCCGAGCAGTTTGCCCCCCTCGCCGCCGCGAGCGCCGTGGGTGAGGAAATAGTTGAGGCCGGCGATGATGGGTTTGTGGGTCAGTTTGGGCGAGTTAAAGAACACAAACTGGGCCTCCATGTAATCGGCCAACGGGCCGGGGATGAATGGTTCGTTGGCCCACGGCTGCGGGCGCATGCCCTTGGCGCCGACCTCGGTCGCCGTCGCGGCCGAGAAAATGGACGCGCCGATGACCACGCCGTGGTCGGAATTTTTGGCTACCCACACCGGGGGCATGGTGTCGCTGTCGCGGCCGCTGTAGGTGACGATGCTGATCGGCGCGCCGGCCGGATCCTGGGCCACCGTCGGGTTGTAATTGGCGATGGACAGGTTGGACAGGGTGCAGCGGGCGTTGGGATTGGACATGGGGATGGGCTTGCCGGCCTCGTCGAGCTTGCCTTCCCACCATTCACCGGTATAGTTGACGCCCTTGGTGGGCAGCGGATCACCATCGCCGACCCAGCGCGGCGTGCCGTCCTCGGTGATCAGCACGTTCGACCAGATGACTTGGGCGCCGGGTTCGCGCAGCGCTTTCATCAGGTAGGGGTCGCTCTCGCGGTTCATATCTTGCACAATGCCAAAGATGCCGATTTCAGGGTTGACGGCGCGCATGGTGCCGTCGGCGGCGATCCAGATTTGGGCCAGGTCGTCGCCGATGAAATCCGAGCCGACCATGGCCGTGGTGGTCTTGCCGCAGCCGGAGGGGGCCGCGCCGGCGAAGAAGGTCTTGCGCCCGCCGGGGCCGGTCATGCCGGTGATGAACATGTGCTCGGACAGTTCACTCTCTTTGCGATAATAGGTGGACAGGTCGACGGCAAAGCGGTGGTTGCCTTTTTTGAGCAGCAGGGTGTTGCCGGCATAGGTGCAGAGCATCGAGAATGTGGTCAGCCAGCTGCGGTCCATAAAGACGCGCATGTTTGGGAAATCTTGCGGGCGGTTGGGGCCTTCGCTGTGGACGTTGGTCAAAAACTCGTCCGCGCGGGCCGCTTCTTGATCGAACTGCGCGTAGACATTGCGATACAGGATGTTGGCCGAGTGCATAACATAGGTCGAGGTGGTGATCTCGAGGGCCGGCAGAGCGGCCTGCGCGCCGACGGGGCCACGGTTGAAAAAGCCGACCAGTAGGGTCTTGCCTTTGGCAATGTCAACCATAAACTTTTTCACGTACTCGAACGCATCGTCGCGCAGGATGCTCTTGGCCAACACGCTGACCTCTTCGTCGGGGTTGACGATGTAGAGTGTCTTGTCGACCACGCGCCCTTGCTCGGCGGGCAGGTCAAAGTGAATGGTGTGATCCGGCATGGGCAGCGCTTTCTCCTCGCCCTTGGTCAGGCTGTATTCGCGCACCCACTGGTAATCGGCCTCGGAGCCGGTGTTGACAAAGACCGCGTCGGGGTTCATCATCGAAATCGCGTTGGCGATCTTGAGCAGCGCGTCGGTGTTGGTAATTTTGGACAGCTTGGCCACGGTTTCGGCGTCGCAGCGCGCCTCGAACAGCGCTTGCGCCTCGGCCGGGGTCTTGATCCCGCCGATCTCGGCCAGGATGTCGATGCCTTTTTTCAATTCGAGCATGTTTTTTCTCCTTTATACTTTGATTACAATTAACATTCAAATCAACGGCTGGTTGAGCCAGGGCACGTCGAGCAGGATGGGCAGTGTGCAGACAAATCCGATGACCTGGATCGCGTCCCACGCCCAGCCTTGCCAACGAGGTTGGCCCTTGAGGCGCAGGGCGATGAAATAGATCATCCAGGCTACGGCGATGCCCGCTTGCTGCGCGTTGTCGGTCAAATTCAGGTCGAACTGCTGCACCCACCACACGTCGACGGCCAGGCCGGCGGCGAGGAAAAAAAGCCCGCAGCGCACCCAGACTTCGCCCCAACGGGTGGCCGTCTGTGCGGAAATCCAAGCCCCTTGCCCTAATCGCGCTTTGAGCACCAGCCGGGCCAGCCCGCTCAACCCGGTCACTGCCGACAACGCCAGGAAAGCGCCGCCCAGGAGGGTCGCTCCGCTGCTGATGACGGCATCGAGTTGGCCCATCGGCAGTGTGACCGGCGACTTGATTTGCCGGGCGATGCCCAGTGCGGCCAGGCCCAGGGCGATGGGGACGGCGACGGCTCCGCCGCCCGGATTGCGTGTGGCGATGCTCCAGGCCAGGTAAATGAGCAGCATCAGCGTAGCCATGCCGGCGGCGGTGTCGTTCCAGGAGACAAAGGGCCAGCCGTGGCCGCGCACGGCGCGCAGTGTCAGCCCGGCGGTAAAGAGCAAAAGTCCGACCGCCGTCAAGAGTTGCCCGGCAGCAGCGAGTGTGTCTTGGCCGTGCAGCAGATGCGCGATCAAGAGTACGGCAGCGACGGTCAGCGCTGCTGCGCCGAGTCCCCAATATGCGGCCAGTTGAAAGGTCATGCTTCCTCCACCGGGTTGGATGGCGCGCAGAGCGCCTGTAATGCAGCTTCGGCCTGCTGCGCGGCCGCCCGGGTGGACAGCACCTGATGAATCCGAACGGCGATGCGCCCGGTTTCTGGTGCGACTTGGGCCCAAACGGCCTGCACGCGAACGAGGCCAACCACCCCGCCAGCGATGACCAGCAGCGCGCCGGCCAGCAGCAGCCAGCGGCCGGGGTGGTAGGATACGGCCAGCACCGGGTAGAGGCTCGCGTCGATCAGCAGGCGGATGCCGTCGATGGGCAGTTCGGCAGACGCCAGGGGCAGGGGGTGCTCGTCCAATCGCTGCCCGGCGCTGTTGGACAGGGTGATCCGCAGCTCGTTTTGCTCGATCCAGGTCAGGCGGGCGATCAGGTTTTGAGCGGGGACGATCAGGGCGATTTCGTCTTGCGCGGTGGCGATCTGACCACTGAACGTTTGAACCGGCTGCGGGTTGGCCGCATAGGGATACAGGTTGAGCGGCGCGCCGGTTTCGTCGATGGCGCGCACTTGGACGTGCAGCCCGCCGATGCCGGTGACGCGGCAGCTCAAGCCGTTGAGCTGCATCGTCCCGGATGGGTTCGCCGTGGCCCTGGACTGCCGTCCGCCGTGCGCCAGCAGGAGCGCGGCCTGCAAGCGGGTGTGGTCAAAGGCGTCGAGCGCCAGGGTGCGCCTGGCGTCGATGGGGAGCGCGGTTTGCGGCGGCAGGTCGATCAACTGCTCGTTCCAGCTCCATCCGGCGTCGAGGGCAATGCCGAAAACGGCCAGCAGCAGGCCCAGGTGGGCCAGGGGGCTGAGCGCTTGCGCCCAACGCGGTTTCGCGCCCCAGACGATGGCCCGGTTTCCGGCTGTGACTTGCTGCGGCGGGCCAACCAGTGCGGTGACGGTTTGCACGACGGCATCGAGCGCCGTTTGGGCCGGCTGCCCCCAGGCGGCAGCGTCGCTTGGAGACATCGTTTGTAAAAGAACGCGCGATGGACGGGCCAGGCGGCCGAGGTGGTGTCCCAGCGCTGCCAGGCTTACTGCTGCCGAAATCGCCAGCAGGGCCTGGAACCACACGGCGCGTTGGACATGGAAAAAGCCCAGTCCATTGAATACAGATTCGGCACGGCGAAACAGGGTAGGGATTGTTTGCAGCCACTGCGCGTACTCGGCGGGGGTGGTCAGCGCACTGCCAGGCGCTTGAGGGATCACCTGGGCGGCGATCAGGCCGATGACGATCAGGGCAAACAGGACGAGCGGCGTCCTTTTAGTGAGGCACCATTGCCACAGCCACTGCTCCAGACGCGGTCGATGAGGCGTGGCGGTCGGTTGGTTGGCGATTTCCAGCATAGCTCTCCCGGTGCGAAACCAGAGCTTGCATTGTAGCATTTTTTTATCTTTTCGTCAAAGCAAGTTGCATATCGAGAAACTTTGCTGTAGAATCGGCTTGTTTCATCCTGATCAGGCCGGCCGATGTCGTTGGCGGACATTGCGGGGGCAGCGTATGGATTGCACGCTCATTGAGATTGAGGAACAGCTCAAGCGGCGGATGGCCGAATATCCTTGTGCGCGTTGGGGACGCAGGCAGAGCGACGATTGGGATCGCCGCTCGCGGTTCATTTATGGTACCGCGACCTGGGACGATCTGCGCACGCAGATCGCCGGGCTAGAGCGCCCCCTGGCCGACTATGCCGTGCAGCGCTGGTTCAATTTCTGGTCGGCGCGCGCGGTCGAGATGGTTTTTTGCGCTCAGCCGGGCGTGCAGGCCAACCGCGACGCCAAAGATCGGCTGGTCGATTTCCGCATTCACGGTATCCCCTTTGATCACAAAACGAGCGTGTTTCCGGCCAGGTACGATCGCCCATTCGAGCAAGCCCGGCGCGACAAGCGGCACCTGATCCGCTGGCTGTACGACCAGCAGAGCACTCAGGGGCGCTATCATCTCGCCAACCGGCTGTTTGTTGTGCTGTACGCGCGCGATGGCGAGCATTGGCGGCTGCGCGCCGAGGTGGGCGCGCTGGCGCAGTTGGTTGCCGGGTATGTGGCCGAATTTTCACCAGCGCACCTGATTCGCCTTTCGTTCGACGATCATCAGGTGCTGTCGGATGTGTTGTGGTTGGTCAATTAAAAAAAGGAGGATGATTAATGAGCAAGGCAAGTTTTGTGGCGCGAAATCCGCTGGCGGTATTTAGATCGGAAGAGCACACGTCTGAACTCCAGTCACCGCTCATTATCT
>CAYRXM010000032.1:0-37792 GCA_964428175.1 uncultured Anaerolineae bacterium | reverse complement strand
GAATAAGTCAAATATCAGTTAGTATCGGGAGACTTTTTCAGCGGTCTCCTAGGCCAGCCAGCGCGTCGATCACTTCCGGCGTCGGCGCGGAGAGAAACGCCTCCAGCGCCTCGACGGTTTCAAATGCGGTCGGAACTGACATCAGACGCCTCGCTCCGTTTGGCTGTTTGCGCCTCTTGCTCGCACAACTGGCCGAGCACGAGGCCCACCACAAGCACTGCAAACGCCGTCGATCCCAGCATGGGGCGGATGCCCATCCATTCGGCCAGTACGCCGCTCAGCCACGGCCCGGCAAACATACCCAGCGCGTACACCGACTGGTGCAAACCCATCGCCGTGGTGCGCTGCGCATCATCGACGTAGCGGATGCTCATGCCCATCAGCACCGGGTAGCCGATGCCCTGCGACAGGCCGACCAAAAACTGCGCCGCAAAGAGCACGGCCAGGCTGGGCGCAACCGCCGCCCCGCCGACGCCGGCGCAGAGCAGGACAAAACCCAACTGGCTCAACCGCCGCGCGCCGAAGCGGTCGACGATCTGCCGCGCCAGCAGGTTGCCGATGATAGAGACGAACAGGTTCAGGCTGACCATCAGGCTCTTGGCCTCGTCGCTCGCGCCCAGTTGATCGGCCAGGATGGGGATAAAGGTAAAGGTTGCGCCCCAGTTGGCATACTGGTTGACCGCGCTGAGGATCGACGGCAAGAGCACATCCTTGCGCACAATCAACCGGCCAATCCCCTTGAGCGACGGGCGCTTGGGCGGGCGAACCTGCTCGCGGATGGGCAAGACGGCCAGTATCGCCAGCGCCGCCGCCCCGGCAGCGACCCAGAAGGCCAGCCCGTATCCGCCGGCGCGGTTCAACGTGCCGTTCAGACTGGTCGCCAGGACGCGGGCCACCGAGTTGATCAGTGTGGCGGTGGTGCTGGCGCGCACCGCCTCCTCCGGTGGAAAAAGGCCGCTGAACACCACCAGCAGTGGCACCCAGGTTGCCGCCGCCAGGCCGGTGATCGCCCGTCCCACGCCGACGCCGACGATGTCATTTGCCAGGCCCATCGTCAGCGCGCCCACACCGCTCAACGCAAACCCAACCACGATGAACACCTTGCGCCGTCCCAGCCAATCGGCAGCGATGCCCAGCGGCAGGCGCACCACCATCTGCCACAGGCCGTACATCGACAGCGCAAAACCGATCGCCGCCAGATCGTCGGTCTTGGTATTGGCATAGGTCGACAGTGTGGGCATGTAAAAGTACATCGACATCCAGTATAATGCGACGACGATGGCATACAAAGTCAAGATCAGTCTGGAACGCTTCATCAAGGTAACCTCATATTGCGTACTGCGTACTGCGTGAACGGAATATGCAACACGCAATACACCTCACTTTTCATTCGACGGCAATGTTCAAGTTTGCCACCACAAACGCCCACTTGTCCGCCGGGTTACTCGAACACTATTCGCCCGGTTCGTCCATGTTTACGCCCAAATTCACGATCAAGAACGCCCACTTGTCCGCCGCTTCTTCGATGATCTTGGCCGTGGGTTTGCCCGCGCCGTGCCCGGCCTTGGTTTCGATGCGGATCAACACCGGCGCGTCGCCGACCTGGGCGTGTTGCAGCGCGGCGGCAAACTTGAAACTGTGCGCCGGAAACACGCGATCGTCGTGGTCGGCGGTGGTGATCAGCGTTGGCGGGTAGTGTGTGTCCGGCCTGACGTTGTGATAGGGCGAATAGGCTAACAGGGCCTGGAAATCGGTCGGGTCATCTGGCGAGCCGTAATCCGAGGTCCACGCCCAGCCGATGGTCCAGCGGTGAAAACGGAGCATGTCGAGCACGCCGACCGCCGGCAGGCACGCGCCGTACAGGTCGGGCCGCTGAGTGAGGCACGCGCCCACCAGCAGGCCACCGTTGCTCCCGCCGCCGATGGCCAGTTTGGGCGTGCTGGTATAGCCGTTGGCGATCAACCACTCGGCCGCACTGATGAAATCGTCGAACACGTTTTGCTTGTTGAGCAGCCGGCCGCCGTCGTGCCAGGCCTTGCCGTATTCGCCGCCGCCGCGCAGGTTGGCCTGGGCATAGATGCCGCCCAACTCCATCCACACCAGAATGGTCGCCGAAAACGCGGGCAGCATGGGGATGTTGAACCCGCCATAGCCATACAGGTAGGCCGGCGTGTCGGGGCTGGGCCGCACATCCTTGCGATGGGTGATAAACATCGGCACGCGCGTGCCGTCCTGGCTGGGATAAAAGACCTGCTCGGTGAGGTAATCGTCGGGATTGAAAGCGATTTTGGGTCGGCGAAAGACAGCGCTCTCGCCATGGACAAGGTCGTAGCGATAGATCGTGCCCGGCACATTGAAACTGGTGAACGGGTAAAACACCTCGTCGTCTTGGACGTGCCCGCTGACGCCGGCGACCTGGCCCAATCCCGGCAGCGCGATCTCGGTTTGGAGCTGGCCCAGTCGATCCAGCACGCGCATCTCGCTGTGCGCGTCGCGCATGGAGGTGACAACGAACCCGTTTTTGACCAGGGTCACACTTTGCAGCGTATCGTCCGACTCGGGCACGATCTCGCGCCAGTTCTCTCGCGCCGGCTGCCGGATGTCGACCGCGATCACCCGCTCTTTGGGCGCGTCGAGGTCGGTCTGAAAGTAGAAAATGGGGCCGTCGTTGCCGATGAACCCGTATTGGGCGTCGAACGCGCTCAATAATTCGACCACCGGCGCTTCTTTGACCTGCAAATCGCAATAGAAAACGCCGTTTTCGCGGTGCGTGCCCTTCCAGACCGAGATCACCAGATAGTGACCGTCCTCGCTGACCTCGCTGCCAAAGCCCCATTCCTTTTGATCGGGCCGTTCGTAGACCAGCGTGTCACCGGCTTGCGCGTCGCCCAGGCGGTGATAGTAGAGCTTGTGAAAGTAATTGGCCTCCTTGAACGTCGCGCCTTCCGGCGGCGCATCATAGCGGCTGTAGAAAAACCCGGCTCCGTCCGCCGTCCAGGCGGCGCCGGAGAACTTGGCCCACTCGATCACATCCGCCAGGTCGCGCCCGCTATCGACCTCACGCACGCGCCAGGTCTGCCAGTCCGAGCCGGACGCCGACAGGGCATAAGCCAGCAGCCGGCCGTCGTCGCTGATCGCCCAACCGGTGAGGGCCACCGTGCCGTCTTGGGACAGCTCATTGGGGTCGAGCAAGACCTGGGGTTCGCCGTCCAGCGCGGCCAGCCAATAGAGCACGGCCTGGTTTTGCAGCCCGCTTTGATGGGTGAAAAAATAGCGCCCGCCTTTTTTGAACGGCGTGCCAAACTTGTCATAGTCCCACAGTTCGGCCAGCCGCCGGCGGATGCGTTCACGGGCCGGGATTTGCTCCAGATAGTCGAAGGTCAGTTTGTTTTCGGCTTTGATCCACTGCCGGGTCTGCGCCGAGTCCAGTTCTTCCAGCCAGCGATAGGGGTCGGGCACGCTGACGCCGTGCAGCACGTCGACGTGATCGCTGCGCTCGCAGGGGGGATAGGTAAACGTCATCTTGTCTCCTCACTCAAGTTGGCTCAAATTTGGGCACAGGTCTTGGCCCAATATCAATGTGACCAGGTTAAGCGCCACCGGTGGTTACTGTTCCCGCTCCCAGGCGCGGAAGCGGGACTCGAACCGGGCATTGGCCTCGCGCAGCGCGCTTTCGGCGTCGATGTCCCACTGCTGGGCCAACCGGCACAGGTCAAAGAGCAGTTCACCCAGGCGAGCGGCATCGTCTGCGGTGAGCGCGACGGCGCCCGCCTCGAGACGGGCGCGCAGGTAGGCCTCACCCGGATTCTCGTCGAACTCGCGCCCGTTGCGCACGTCACGCGTCCGCGCGTGACGCAGCAGCGATTGGGCGCGGACCAGCGCGGGCAGCGCCTGGGGCACGCTGTCCAGCGCCGAGCGGCCGGCGGCCGGCCCGCCTTTTTCTTGCTGCTTGATCGCCTCCCAGTTCAGCAGCACCTCGCCGACGCCGTCAACCGCCAGCCCGGCGAACACGTGCGGGTGTCGGCGCACGATCTTGTCGTGTACGCCGCGCACCACGTCGGACCATTGAAATTCGCCGCTTTCCTGGGCGATCTGGGTTTGCATCAGCAGCGCCAACAGCACATCGCCCAGTTCTTCGCGCAGGCCGCTCAAATCGTTTCGATCCAGCGCGTCGAGCAGTTCGTAGGCTTCTTCTTGAAAATCCTGGCGCAGCGACAGGTGGGTCTGCCGTCGATCCCACGGACAGCCGCCGGGCGCGCGCAGGCGGGCGACGATGCCCTGGAACGTTTCGACGGCGCCGGCGTGGGGCAGCGGCGGCAGGTAGAGCAGCGCCGGCGCGGCGAACGCGGCCCCGCCCAACGCGTCGAGGGCGATCGGGTGAACCGCCAGCGCGCCGTCCAGCGCGTCGACCAAGTGGGCGGGGTGATCGGCGGGGTAGGCCATCCGCAGCAGTGCGGCCAGCGGCGCGCCCTGCACCGTCGATTCCAGGCCGATCAGCGCCGGGCGATCCACGCTCAAGCGGGGATAGCAGTGTGCGAGCAGCGCCCCGGCTTCGGCCAGTTGCAATTCTTGCGGCATCGGGTTGGGATGCCCAAGCCCGAGCGCATTCAAGGCAGGTTCAACGTAGGGTATCAGAAACATTGGCTTTCCTCAAAAAATGCGGGTGATTTCGTCCTGGTCAAAGCGGGACAGCGGGCGCGGGCCATCGACGGTATGCAGGGTCAAGCCCCGGTCGGCGGGCACGGCGCGGGCGATCACGCTGCCGGCGATGCCTGCGTCGTGCAGCGCGGCGCACAACGGCGCAGCTTCCCCGGCCGGCACGGCAATGAGCAGCGCGCCGGAGGCGATCACGCCCAGCGGGTCGAGGTCGAAAACCCGGCACAGCCGGCGTGTCTCTTCGAAAACCGGGATCGCTGCCGCGTCCACCTCCAGCCCGACGCCGGATGCCGCGGCCAGTTCCCACAGTCCGGTGGCGACGCCGCCCTCGGTGGGGTCGTGCATGGCATGGACGGTGGCTGTCTGAATGGCGATTTGCGCCTCGCGCAGCACGCTGATCCCCGGATCGTGCAAAAAATTCCGGCAGCGGGCCAGAAAATCGGCGCTGAATCGCCCCTGCAGGTCGGCTGCTTTTTCCAGGGCGATGATTGCCGTGCCTTCGACCGCCGCGCCCTTGGTCAGCACGACCTCGTCGCCCACCTGCACGCCGCTGGTGCGGATCAGCCGCCCCGGCGCGATCTCGCCCAGCATCATCCCGACGACGATGGGCCGCTCCAGCCCGTAGGTGATTTCGGTATGCCCGCCGCAGGGCACCACGTCGAGCGCGCGGCAGGCGGCGGCGATCTGGGCCATGATCCGCTCGACCAGCGCTTCGTCGGTTTTGTCCTGGGGCAGCAGCAGCGTACTTAGAAACCAGCGCGGCGTGCCGCCGGCAGCAGCGATGTCGTTGGCGTTGACGTTGACTGCGTACCAGCCGATCTCGTCGGTGGCAAAGGTGATCGGGTCGGTCTTGGCCACCAGCCAGCGCTCGCTCATGTCGATCACGGCCGCATCTTCGCCTACGCCTGGATAGACCAGAACGCGGTCATCGGGCAAAGAAAAGGTATGTTTGCGCAGCAGTTGAGCCAGATTTTCAGGGGGCAGTTTGCCGACGGGGAAAAAAGCGGTCATTTTCAAACCAGGGCAAGCAAAATGCGGGTGATGATCTGTTCGACCGCCCACAGGAGCAGGATCGCCACCATAGGCGTGATGTCCCAATACGCGCCGCCGCTCCGGATGGGAGGAATGTAGCGGCGCAGGGGGGCCAGCACCGGTTCGGTGATGCGGTGCAGAAAAATGCTCACTGGATGGTAGCTGCCCAGCAGCATCCCCAGGAGCGCGCGCGCCACCAGCGCCAGGCTGTACAGGCCGATCAGGGAGTGGATAACATTGACGACGACAATCATAAACGTATTCTCCTGAGGTCAGTGCGCCGAGATCAGCGCGATGGTCGCAGCAAAGCGCCCGGTTTGGCCGCGCTCGGCGCGGTGTGAAAACCATTCATCGGTGCGGCAGGCGGTGCAAATGTTCGACATCTCAATGGACCCGACGCCGATTTCTTCAAGCTGGCAGCGATTGGCCGCCCACATATCAAAGTGCCAATGTCCGTTATCCCTGGCGTGCAGCAGGTCGGGCCGGTTGGGAAATGACGCTTCGACGGCATGAGCCACGTCCGCGCCGACCTCGTAGCAGCACGGGCCAATCGAAGGGCCGATGCCGGCGACAATGTCTCCTGCCCGGCAGCCAAAGGCTTCGATCATGGCCTGCGCGGTGGCTTGAGCCGTCTTGAGCACCGTGCCGCGCCAGCCGGCGTGAGCCAGCCCGACTGCCTGTTTGATTGGGTCGTAGAAAACAATCGGCGTGCAGTCGGCGAAACGGAGCAGGAGCAGCACGCCCGGCGACCGGGTGATCAGCGCATCAGTGGCCTCGATTACCGTGCCTTTGTGTGAACCATCGACCACAGCCACGCGGCTGCCGTGTACCTGGTATGGCGAAACGGTTTCGGCTTCCGATTCAAATCCGAGCGCCCGGCAGATCAACAGGTGGTTGGCGTCGACTGCCTGGAGGTCGTCGCCGACGCCGTGTCCGGTATTGAGGCTGTCCCACGGCGGCCGGCTGTGCCCGCCGAGGCGGGTAAAGAGGCCATGTGTGACCTGTGGGTGAGCGGCAAGGCTGTCAAACTGGTAATAGACGAGCGATTGGTGCTGGATCCGGCGCATGGCAATCTTTTTTCAGTGAGATGGATGAGCGCTCAGTGTAACACAAAGCCGGAGGATGCGCAAGCGTCAAAATTTCTCCCAGTGCAGCACCTGTTCCAGCGGCTTTTTCTCTTTCTCCGGCCATTCGACCGGCACGCCGAACGAAACCAGCGTGGTCAGCCGACGCTCTTCTGGCACACCGAGCAGCGCCTTGAACGCTTGCTCGTGGCGGATGGTGCCTCCTTCGAGCCAGCAGGAGCCATAACCGAGCGCCGTTGCCGCGAGCAGCATGTTCTCGACTGCCGCCGACGAATCCTGCTGCCAGAACTCGGCGCCCGTGTCCATCACCACGGCGACGACGAACCCCGCCTTGTCGATCCACGACCAGACCTCGGCCAGGCGGGCCAATGTTTCCGGCCGGGTGATGACGACGAAATCCCACCCTTGCCGGTTATAGCCGGAGGCGGCCCAGCGCCCGGCGTCGACGATGGTTTCGATGTCCCGGCGCGGGATCGGGTCGCCGGTGTACCGTCGAATGCTGCGTCGCTTGCGGATTGCTTCCAGGGTGTTCACGTGGAAAGCCTCCTTTTACCATTCTTTTGTCCAGTATATCACTTCTTGATGCGTCTCGCTCAACGCCACACCATATGAATGGCCGTGATTCCAGTCTGAAGGCTTGTATGGTTCAGCGTCGATG
This sequence comes from uncultured Anaerolineae bacterium, assembly GCA_964428175.1. GTDB lineage: Bacteria > Chloroflexota > Anaerolineae > JAFGEY01 > JAFGEY01 > CAYRXM01. The sequence goes on along the minus strand of CAYRXM010000032.1, from coordinate 30,361 downwards.
ACGATGATCACAAAATGGTCGGGCAATGCGGCGAAATCGGTGTTTGATTTGTTGCGAAACTCGAACGTGAGCAAATCGACCTGTTCTCCACTGAGCACGATGATTTCACCATCAAGGTCTTCTTGGAGTTGTTCGGGTAACAGATACTGTTGTTTGACGTTTGCGATTTCAGCCAGGGACAATCTATATCGCAGTTCCAAATATGAGCCGCTCTGCTGGAGCATCGGCTGATAGTAAAAGCTCACCTGCGTGGCGTTTTCAGGAATGTGAGAGGGGAAATGAGGGATCAAGTCAGAGCGATAGTCGCTCAAAATCTCACTGTACCGGGAAACGTCTTTGGCGCCAGGGTGCGCAAGCATTTGACGCACTTGAAAACAGCCCCAGCAACAAATGCTCAATCCAGCTACAATCAGGCCGATGACCAGATAGGAAGGTATTCTTTTGGTCGCAGCGCCGTCGCTCATTCTTGTGCTGTTTTCCACAAGCCTTCTCTCGAACTTTTTCTGTGCCCGCGATAGAGGTGGGTGGGTATGGGTGAAGCGGTGTTGCACTTGCCTGGTGATCTCGGCAGCCGCGTCCAGAGGTCGGATGCGACTTGGCGTGAGAGACTTTTTTTCAGGAGACTCATGGATGGGGAAGGACGATCAGGTAGGCCGGTGCGCCTTTGGTATAGTTGAGCAGCCATTCGTCGATGGGAATTTTTCCTTCCTGGCTGCCGGCCGGGATCAACACGGCGTGCCCGCCTTCCCGCTGAACGGTGCCTTCCAGCACCGGCACCTGCTGGCGTTTCAACTCGTCGATGAATGCCTGCACCAGGTCGTTCAATGCGGCCTGGTTGTTTTCAGCGCCGGAAGCAGGCTCTTTGATGCCCAGATTGCGCTTGACTTCGCTGACCAGGTCGGACAGGTTGAAAGGCTTGGGGATGAACCCCTTGACGTTCAGATCGATCGCCGCGTCGATGTATTCTGATTCGGGGTAGGCGGTGATGATCATCAATGGCAGGTCGGGGTTGGTCTCGCGGACGGTTTGCAGCAGCGAGATGCCGCTTTCGCCGGGCATACGAATGTCCGAGATGAGCAAATCGACCGTTTTCGATTGCAAGAGGATGCGCGCCGTTTCGGCGTTGGAGGCCGTGGTCACCTCAAAGCCCTGCCGGCGCAGAGCGCGCGACGATGCGTCCAGAATGCCGGGTTCGTCGTCGACAATGAGAATGCGTGGTGTTGCCATCATTTGCGTCCCTCTTTCTATTGTCCCGCCCGATATGGCTATTATAGCACACAACGGTTTGCCTTGACAATCCGTTTGAGATCAGGTATGATGCAGCAGACCGTCGATGCTCGTTCAAATCGGCCAGGGAGCAGAGAAATCTGGAGGGGATATGTCTCAATCACCAGCCTCGCCTTCGACCGTTTCATCATCCACCCATTGCCCAAGCTGCGGGCGTTTCGTTGGCCCCCAAGAAGTTTGCCCGTATTGCGGCGCGTCAGTGTCCGGGCGGATCGGGCTGCGCGTTTTTCGCTACGGCGCGGTTGTGCTCGCCCTGGTGGGCCTGATCGCGCTGTGGGTTGCCGCGCGCAGCGCCGATATCCCGGCCATGCAAATCCAGGACATTGGCAGCACGATGAACTGGGCCTACGTCAAGCTGCAAGGCACGGTCACGCGCCCGCCCTCCTTTGATCCCCAATCCGAATACCTCAAATTCTGGCTTTATGACGGCAGCGGCGAGATCATGATCGCCGCCTATCGCAACGAAAGCCGCGCCTTGATCGAGATGGGCCGCATCCCGGCGATGGGCGACCGGGTGACTGTGGAAGGTACGCTCAAGGTGACCGAAGATTTTCAATCGTTGACGCTGAACGTGCCCGAACACATGTTTGTCGAGCGGCCGGCGCCGGCCGAGCGGGCCATCGCTGACATTACCATCAGCGACATTTACCACAAGGTGCTCGTGCAGGGCCAGGTGCGCGCGATCAAGGTGCCCTATGAAGGGCTGACCATCCTCACCGTGCGCGACCGCAGCGGCGAGATCGATGTGACCTATACCGCTGATTTGGTGCGCTTGAGCGGCGCGCCGGCGACCGTGGTGCTGGGTGACCCGGTGCGGGTGCGCGGCGCGGTGTCAATGTATGGCGAAACGCCGCAGATTTCGCTCGATGTGGCCGACGGGCTGCAAAAACTGTCTGCACCGGTCGAGATCGCCGAGGCCAGGTCAATCGATCAAGTGGTCCTGGCCGACGTGGATCGCATGGTGCAGGTCGAGGGGGCGATTGTCAAGACAAGCTGGATGTCGGCGGGGCAAAAATTGACCATCGACGATGGCCGCGGCGAGATTGTGGTGCTGTTGTGGCAGAACGTGATCGACGGGCTGCTCAACCGCGCCGACCTGCAAGAGGGCGCGTGGCTGCGCGTGCGCGGCGTCGTGTCCGAGTACCGGGGCGAGCTGGAGGTGGTGCCCGATCTGCCGCTCGACGTGGACGTGGTCAGCGCGCCGGTGGTGCAGGTCACTCGGCTGCCGCTTGCCGGCCTGAGCGCCGACTTGAGCAAAGAGACGGTCAATACCGAGGGGCAGATCGTGCGGGTGACGCCTTTTTCTGCCGGGCAGAAATTCATCCTGCAAGACGGTGCGGCGACGCTCACCCTGGTCTTTTGGCAGGATTTGTACGAGGCCTGTCCCGACCGTGAGCAACTTGTGCCCGGCGCGTGGCTGTCGGTGAAGGGCAAACTCGATACCTACCAGGGCGAACTGGAAATCGTCCCCGCTCACGCTGAGGATGTGGTCTGGGTCGAGATGCGCTCGCTGCCAACCGCCGAACAGCGTGAGGTCGCCGCGATTACAGCCGATGACGTGGGCCAGGTGTACGAGGTTGAAGGCGTGCTGACGGCGGTCATCCCGTTCTCCAAGGGCCAGCGCTGGACGCTCGACGACGGCACGGGCGAGATTGTGGTGCTGGTGTGGGACAATGTGCTTGCGCCGCTGTCGATGAGCTTTGAGGCCGGCGCGCGCGTGCGCGTGACCGGCGAGATAGAGGTGTACAAGGAAACGCTAGAAATCATCCCCGCCGCGCCAGGCGACATTGTCTGGCTCGAAGCGGCGGCGCTGCCCACGCCTGCGGCAGCGCCGGAAGCGACGGCCACAGCGCAAGCCGCGCCGACCCCGACGCTTGAGCCTCAGGCGACCGCGACCGTATTGCCGACCGCTACACCTCAACCCACCGCGACTCGCGGCGTACAGACCGTGTCCACCGGCGGGCTGACCCAGGCGATGATCGGCCAGACGGTGACCATCGAGGGGCAGATCGTCGAGGTGGTCAGTTTTTCCAGCGGGGTCAAATTTTACGTCGATGACGGCTCCGGGCGCGCAGCGTTGTGGGTGATACAGGCCGTGTACAGCCAGCTTGGCAACGCCGCACAGCTTGTGGTCGGCAGCACGGTGCGCGCTCAAGGCGTGATCCAAGAGTACAAGGACGAACTGGAAGTGGTGCCCCAGGCGGCCTGTGACGTGACGGTGACTGTCGCGGCCACGCCGCAGCCGGTGACCATCACCCGCATGGCCGACATCACGGTGGCCGACAAGGACAAGACGGTGACCGTGCAGGGCGAGATTGTCGAGGTGCTCCCTTTTTCCAGCGGGATGAAATACCTGCTCGATGACGGCAGCGCGCGGGTCACGCTGCTGCTGTGGCAGAACGTCTACGATCTGGTCGCAGTCAAGGATCAGCTCGTCGTCGGCGCGACGGTGCAGGCCACGGGCAAGGTCAACGAATATCGCGGAGCAATTGAGATTGTACCCGCGTTGGGCAACGACGTAGCGATCAAATAGTGCCTATCCCGTGAAATTCTTGTTTTCTGGGCAACAATTTTCGGGACGGCAAATTCCTGTTCAGTTCCGATTTATTCGGGATAGGGGGATAAATTTGAGGGTTTGGGCGGTGTAGACATCAAGCGCGCGGGAACAAAAGGAGTTGGGGTAAAATGGAAGCGATTCGAGAGCAATATATCGTAGACGATCAAGGGCACAAGACTGCGGTTGTGATTCCACTCAAGCAGTATGAACGGCTGCTGGCCGACCTGCACGACCTGGCCGTTATGGCTGAACGTCGAGAAGAGGAGCCAATTAGCCTGGAAGAGATGAAAAAGAGGCTACAGGCGGATGGACTCGTTTAGAGTCATATTCAAGCCGGCTGTTGACAAAGGAGAATCTTTTATGCCAGAAATCTACCAAGACCCAACACAGCCGATCGAGGTGCGCGTAAACGATTTGCTCGCCCGCATGACCCTGGAGGAAAAGGTCGGCCAGATGATCCAGGCCGACGGGCGGCGCGAGCCGCAAAAGGCACTGGCCGAGATGCACGTCGGCTCGTTTCTGCACGTCATCGGCGAGGATGCGCTGGCCCTGCAGCGGCAGGCCGCCGAAACTCGGCTGGGCATCCCGCTGATTTTCGGCATCGACGCCATCCACGGCCACGCCTTTTGGCCCGAATCGACGGTGTTTCCCACCCAACTGAACATGTCATGCACCTGGAATCCGGCGCTGATCGAGGAAATCGGGCGCATCACGGCGATCGAAGCGGCGCACACCGGCATGCACTGGACCTTTTCGCCGGTGCTGTGCCTGGCCCGCGATTTGCGCTGGGGGCGCATCGACGAGACGTTTGGCGAAGACCCCTATCTGCTGGGCGTGCTGGGCGCGGCGCTGGTGCGCGGCTACCAGGGGCAGGACTTGGCCGATCCCCATGCCATTCTGGCCTGCGCCAAGCACTATGCCGGTTATCCAGCTGCCCGCGGCGGGCGCGACGCCGCCGAAACCGACCTGACCCGGCGCGGCCTGCTTGCAACCTACCTGCCGCCCTTCCAGGCGGCGGCCGAGGCCGGCTGCGGCTCGTTCATGACCGCCTACCAATCCATCGACGGCGTGCCCTGCACGGCCAACCGCTGGCTGCTGACCGGGGTGCTCAAGGAAGGGTGGGGTTTTGAAGGCTTTGTGGTCACCGATTGGGACAATGTGATGCGCATGCATCGCGAGCAAAAGGTCTGCGCGACGCTGGAAGAAGCGGCCCGGCTGGCCGCCGAGGCCGGCAACGACATGATCATGACCACGCCGGCCTTTTACAGAGCGGCGGTGAGCCTGGTGAAAAGCGGCCGGCTGGACGAGGCGGTGATCGACCGGGCCGTGCGGCGCATCTTGAGGATGAAATTCCGGCTGGGGCTGTTCGACGGCAAGCGCTATCCCGACCTGGAGGGCGGCAAGACCCTGATCGGCTGCAATGCGCACCGCAAGGTGGCCCTGGAAGCCGCGTACCAGTCGGTTGTGCTGCTCAAGAATGCAAACAACGTCCTGCCGCTGGATGCCAATAAAATCAAGCGCGTTGCCGTGATCGGCCCGAACGCCGACGATCCGGTGGCGCAGCTCGGCGACTGGGTGTCATGGAGCGGTCAGTTGGGCGAGCATGCCAGGCCGCGCCTGCGCGAGAGCGTGGTCACCGTGCTGGACGGGCTGCGCTGCTGGCTGGGGGTTGAACGGGTGACGTATGCGCGTGGCTGCGACGTGCTCGATCCCGACGAGGACGAAATCCCTGCGGCGGTCGAACTGGCCCGCCAGGCCGACGTGGCCGTGGTCGTGCTGGGCGACAACCTGCTGATCACCGGTGAGGGGCGCGACCGGGCCAACCTGGATTTGCCCGGCGGTCAGCAAAAGCTGCTGGAGGCCGTCTATGCCACCGGCACGCCGACGGTGCTGGTGTTGATCAACAGCAAGCCGCTGACCATTCCCTGGGCAGTCGAGCACATCCCGGTCATCGTCCAGGCGGGAAACCCCGGCCTGGAAGGCGGCACGGCCCTGGCCGGCATCCTCTTCGGCGAGCGCGGCCCTTCCGGCAAATTGACCCTTTCCTGGCCCTATCACGTCGGGCAGCAGCCGGTGTATTACAACCAGGAGCCGGGTTGGCACGCTTCCTGCTATGCCGATATGCCTCCCCACCCATTGTTTGCTTTTGGCTACGGCCTCAGCTATACGACCTTGGCCTGTCACGACCTGCACCTGGACAAGACGGCGCTGAAAGAAGGCGAGACGCTGCACGTCTCGGTGCAGGTGACGAACACCGGCGCACGGGCAGGCACCGAGATCGTCCAGTTGTACATCAATGACGTGTACAGTTCGATCACCACGCCGGTCAAGGAATTGAAGGCGTTTGCGCGGGTGGAGCTGCGGCCGGGGGAAACACAAACCGTGTCCATGCAGGTGGCTTTCGACCAGTTGGCGCTGGTCGATCAAGGTCTGGAGCGGGTGGTCGAGCCGGGCGAGTTTGAGGTGATGGTGGGATCGTCGTCGCGCGATGAGGATTTGCTCAAGAGCGCGTTCGAGGTGGAAGGGTAAGGCATGGCGACCATTTTCTTTTACAGCGTTCGGGATGAATATGGCTGTCTGTCCAACTTTGCACCCTATCCGATTGAACTGGGGGGCAAGGTCTGGCCGACCTCGGAGCATTATTTTCAGGCGCACAAGTTTGCCGGGACCGAGCACGAGGAGGCGATCCGTCGGACGCCTTCGCCGATGATCGCCGCGCGGATGGGCCGCAGCCGCCAGAGACCCCTGCGCGCGGACTGGGAGCAGGTCAAAGATCAGATTATGTACGAGGCCGTCCGGGCGAAATTTGCACAGCACGCCGACATCCGGCAGATTTTGCTGAATACCGGCGATGCCGAGTTGGTGGAGCATACGGCCAACGATCGCTATTGGGCGGATGGCGGCGATGGCACGGGTGAGAACGTGTTGGGCCGCATCTTGATGCGGGTTCGCGCCGAGTTGATGAACGATGAAAGGGGATAGTCTATGTTCAGAAAATACGTGCGCTGGTTGATTGTGAGTGGGCTTGTGCCCGTCGCCGGCGGGATCGCGCTGGCGCTTTGGCTGCTGCAAAAGCAGCGCCAACAGGTGCAGACCGAGGCGGTGACGCCGGAGCGGATCATTTTGCCGGTGGAACCGGAGGTGGAAGCGGCGCCGCAAGAGGTCGCGCCCCAGGAAGGCGCGCCCAAAAAGCCCGCGCCTAAAAAAGCAGCAGTCAAAAAAGTCGCGCCGGAACCCGAGCCGGACGATTTGACTGTCATCGAAGGGATCGGCCCCAAGATCGCCGCCGTTTTGCAGGAGTCAGGGGTGCGTACCTTTGCTCAACTGGCCGCGATGAGCACGGATCAGATCAAGGCAACCCTGGAAGGCAAAGTGCGCATTGCGCATCCCGGCACGTGGACCGAGCAGGCTGCTTTGGCGGCGCGTGGTGATTGGGAAGGGCTGTCTACGTTGCAAGCGTCGCTCAAGGGGGGGCGAAGGGTTTAGAGAAAGAGTAGACAAGTAAAGGGTAGACAAGTAAAGAGTAGACAAGGAAAAATAGGAGGGAGCCGATGTGGGAAGAGTTTAAAAAATTCATTATGCGTGGCAACGTAGTCGATATGGCCATCGGTGTGATCATTGGCGGTGCGTTTGGGGCGATTGCCAGTTCGCTGGTGACGGACGTGATCATGCCGCCGATCGGTTTGCTGCTGGGCGGCGTCGATTTCAGCAACCTGTTCATCTTGCTCAAGCAGGGCGAGGCGCCCGGCCCGTACCTGACCCTGGCCGATGCGCAGGCAGCCAGTGCGGTGACGATCAATTACGGCCTGTTTTTCAACAAGGTGATCAGCTTTTTGATCGTCGCAGCAGTCATGTTTGTGCTGATCAAGGCGCTCAACAGCCTGAAGCGGAAAGAAGAGCCGGCCCCCGAGCCGCCGCCGTCGACCCAAAAGTGCCCGTTTTGCCTGTCCGAGATCGCCATCGAAGCGACGCGCTGCGCGTTCTGCACTTCTGAACTGCCCGCGGCCGAGGTGTGACGGTGCAGTACGCCGTCTTCACGCTCTACGCACTGGCCGGGACGCTGGCGGCCTCGCTGCTGGCCTGCGTTCCGGCGCTGCACATCTATAATGTCGCCGGGCTGATTCTGCTGCTGCTGGCGCGCGCGGAGGGGTTGATTGCGCCGGAAGCGCTGGCCCTGCTCTTTCTGGGCATGATCGTCGGCTATGCGGTGGTCAACACGGTGCCTTCGCTCTTTTTCGGCGCGCCGGACGAGAGCGCGGTGTGGATCGTGCTGCCGGGGCAAAAGTACCTGATGCAGGGGCGTGGTTTCGAGGCCGCCGCGCTGACCGGGGTCGGCAGCCTGGGCGGGATCGTCGTCCTGGTGGCCCTGGCTCCGTTCACCGCGCGCATCCTGTCGCCGATCCGCCAGGTGATCCAGCCGCACCTGCACTGGTTGCTGGGGCTGGTGGTGGTCTATATGCTCATGTCCGAGTGGCCCAAGGGCAGCGGCCGTGGTGCGACCTGGCTGGCCCGGTTGTGGGATGGCTGGAAGTCGCTGACTGCCGGGCTGGTGACGTTTGTCCTTTCCGGCGTGCTGGGACTGATCCTCACCTACCGCCCGCTGATCCCGGTCGAACTGGCCTTTCAAAGCTTGATGCCGGCCTTTGTCGGCCTGTTTGCCGTGCCCTGGGTGCTGCAAAATATCCTTTCCGGGACGGCCATCCCCAAACAGCACGCCGCCCACTCGCTCGATGTGACGCCGGCCTTGATCGCACGCGGCGTCGGCGCGGGGGCGCTGGGCGGCCTGCTGGCGGCCTTTTTCCCGGTGATGACCGGCGGCATCGGCGGGTTTATCGCCGGGCATGCCACCGCACAGCGTGATGACCGGCTGTTTGTGATCTCGCAGGGCGCATCCAAGGTGGTCTATTACGTGGGCGCGCTGCTCTTTTTCTTTGCGCCGGGCCTGCACCTGACGCGCGGCGGGATGGCCTGGATGCTCACACCGCTGTACACGCCGTACACGCCCGAGGTTTACTGGCTGGCCGTGGCGGCGACGGCGCTGTGCGGCGCACTGGCCTTTGTTATGCTGCTCTGGCTGTCGCGCGGCGCGCTGGCCTTGATCGGGCGGGTGGATTACCGCTGGATTTCCTGGGGCACGCTGGCGGTACTGGTCGTCCTGGTCGGCGTGGTGACGGGTTGGGCCGGGCTGCTGATCGCGTTGGCGGGCACGGGCATTGGGCTGATCCCGGTGCTGTTTCACTCGCGGCGAATGAACTGCATGGGTGTGCTCTTGCTGCCGATTTTGCTCAATATGGCCGGCCTCGGCGCGACGGTGGCCGGGTGGTTGGGGCTGGTGTAGATACGTACTGCATATTGCGTATTACATTACGCAATACGCAGTATGCAATCCAACTTGATGATAAGGAGATAACAATGAATACACTTGAAGCTATTGCGCAGCGGCGCAGCATCCGCCGTTTCAAGCCCGATCCGATCCCGGAGGAGGTCTTGCAAAAGATTTTGCTCGCGGCAACACAAGCGCCGTCGGGCAAGAACAGCCAGCCGTGGCAGTTTGTTGTGGTGCGCGAGCGGCGCGACGAGATGGTTGAGGTGTTTCAGGCCGGGCTGGACGCTTTTGTTAAAAACATCGCCCCGGACACGGGCAGCGCCAAGTGGACGCTCAAGGTGATGGCTCAAGCCCCGGTGACGGTGTTTGTGTTCAACCCGTATGGCAAGCACCCGTACGTCGAACGCACGGTCGATGACAATTACAGCGATCTGGTCAACGTCCAATCGGTCGGCGCGGCGATCCAGAATATCTGCCTGGCCGCCCATGACCTGGGCCTTGGCTCGCTGTGGATTTGCGACATTCTCTATCCCTACGGCGAGTTGTGCCAGTGGCTGGGGATAGACACGCAGATGGTCGCTGCCGTTTCGCTGGGCTACCCGGACGAGAGTCCCGGCCCGCGCCCGCGCCGCCCGGTCGACGAAGTGACGACCTGGATGTAGCGCGATGGATCGTGATGGTTCGCGCAACGAGATGGTCTGGATAGTCATCGGCGTGATTGTCCTGGCGATGACCTGCCTGTGCATTGTGGTGTTTGGGGCCTTTTTCTTCTTTGGCCTTTCGCCGCTGATGTTCTTTATGCAGCCATAATGAGGGTGTTCTATGAAAGGGATCGCACATTTCTTTTCCGGCGTGGCGGCGGCGACGTTTCTGCCGCCGGTGGTGCACATGTCGGCCGAGGGCAGCCTGATCTTGCTGCTGGCCGGCATCGGTGGGCTGATGCCCGATACGCTCGATTTCAAGCTGGCCCGCTACCTGGAAGAGAACCAAGTCGAGATCGACCCCGATCCGTTGGCCCCCGACCCGCAGGCCATGGCCGAGCAGGTGGCTCAGGCCATCGACCGGGCCTGGGAAACGAGCAAGCCGGTGCGGGTGCAGTTTCACACCATGAAACTGGGCGCAGATTTGTGGCGGCAGTACGAGGTCGATTTTGGCGGCGCGGCGCGCGAGGTGCGTGTGCGCATCGGCCCGGTGGTGACCACTTCGCAGGTGCCTTTTACGGGCAGCGCACCCGACCTGCCGCCCGGCCGCGCGCCGATCCAGGCTCCGACGCGCTATACCTATGACGCGGCGACCCGGGTCGATATTTTCAGCGGGCCGACGTTTGAGTTTGAGCGAAGGGCCTTTCCCGATGGAGAGGTGATCGAGATCGGCTTTTTGCCCTGGCATCGCCGCTGGAGCCACGCGCTGACCATCGCCGCCTTGATCGGCGGCGGGATCGCCCTGCTGCTGGGGCCGTGGTACGGGCTGGCCTACGCGCTGGGATCGACGGCGCACATCCTGGAAGACCAGTTGGGGCACATGGGCAGCAACCTGTTTTACCCGTTTACCCGTCGCCGCAGCGAAGGCCTCAAGGTCTTTCACTCCGGCGACGCGCTGCCCAACCTGTTTGCGGTGTGGCTCAGTGTGTGGTTGATCCTGTTCAACCTGGATCGCTTTTCTGCCGCGCCGGTGTTCAACTGGCTTTCTTTTTTACTGGTCGGGCTGGCGCTGCCCTGGACGCTCATTTTGGGCGCGACGTGGTGGTTTGGGCGGCGGGGCAAAGCGGGGCCGGCAGCCAAGCCAGCGCCTTCGCCCGGCGATCTGCGGCTGACCGAGATGCGCGCCGAGGCAACCCAGGTGGAGGAGTAAGATGATCAAGCGATGGCTGCGTTTGGCGAGTGTAATCGGGTTTGCAGTGGCGGCCCTTTGGCTGCTGGGCCGGCTGCTGAACGGCAGCCCGGCGGTGGCTGCCCAGGAAGGTGTCGCCGCGCAGGTCAGCGGCGTCGCCGCGCAGACCAGCGGCGACCCGTCAACGACGCTGCTGATCTCGGCGCTGCACATCGGCGCGACCGGTTGGAACGATCAGGATGAGGGCTTTCAAATCACCAACATCTCGACCGAGACGCTGGTGCTGACCGAGACCTGGCGGGTGCAGGACAAAGATAAGAATGTCGTTGCTTTTCCGGCCGCTGGCGTCACGCTGGAGCCGGGGGCGAGCATCTGGTGCGCGCGCAATGCCATCTCGTTTACGCTGGCCTTTGGTTTTACACCGACGCTGGAATATGGCCAGGATTCGTCGCCAGATGTGCCGGATATGTCGCTCGACAACAACTTGACTTTTGCCGATACTGGTGACTCGCTGACGCTGTTTCGTATCCGTGTGGCGTTGATCGACACAGTCAACGCCGATGGGGGGGCATGGCCTGGCGGCGTGAACACGTCGAACAACAAAGGTAGCATGGAGCGTCGCGACCCGACCCTGCCGGGCGACGATGCAAACTGGGCTTTTACTTCGACGGTTACCACGATAGGTGTCGACGCGAGTGGTAATCCCATTACCGGCACGCCGCGATACACAAACTCGGTTTATGCCAATTCCGGCGCAAGCGATCCACCTGCGGTGGTTATCAACGAGGTAGCTTGGATGGGTACGGTTGCTGATTATAACGATGAGTGGATCGAATTGTACAACAATACCGACCAGAACATCAACCTGGACGGATGGCAGTTGATCGCGTTGGATGGTTCTCCATCGATCCCTTTGAATGGGGTGATCGCAGCACACGGATTTTACCTGCTGGAACGCACGGACGACACGACGGTCAATAACATTCCTGCCGATCAGACTTACAGCGGCAGTCTGGTGAATACCGGTGAGCGGCTTTATCTTTACCGGGTCGATGTGACCGAGTTTGATACTGTTGTCTATGGCAACGCCGACCCGGCTCGCTTGGGCTGGAGCGGGCCGGCCCTGCAGCGCTATGCCAACGGCGTCTTTGGCACCTCGGGACAGATTTTGTTCCGCAAGCGCAGCGAATCGAGCGGGCTGCCCCTGCCGGACACCAACACGGCCGCCGATTGGGCCAACGACACTACGCCCGGCGTCACGCTGTACGGCCCGGTGCGCGAGGGCGACCTGTGGGGCAAGCGGGTGAGCTATCCCGGCTGGGACTGGGAGGCTTACACGCGCACGCTGCAAATCACCGCCACGGCCAACGTCACCGTGGGCATCGCCCCGGACAACGCCTACACCGTCGTCGCCGAACTGCTGCGCAGCGCGCAGGATTACATCCTGGTCGAAGGCTATACCTGGGAGAGCGTCTGGCTGACCGGCATCCTCACCGAGCGCATCGGCGCCGGCGTGCAGGTCACAATACTGCTGGAAGGCGCGCCGGCCGGCGGCCTGCCCGACGGGCAGTTGTGGAACTGCCAGCAGATCGTCGATGCCGGCGGCGCGGTGTATTTTATGCACAACGACGATGCGGCGCGCATCGATGACCGTTATGCCAACCAGCACGCCAAGATCATTGTCGTCGACGGGCGGCAGGTGCTTGTTGGGTCCGAGAATTTTAGCAACGGAGCCATGCCCGTCGATGACAAGGCCAACGGCACCCGAGGCAACCGCGGCGTGATCTTGATCACCGACCAGCCGGCCCTGATCGAATATGCCGAGGCGTTGTTCGCCCGCGATCTCGACCTGGCCCACCCCGACATTGTCCCCTATGGCTCGCTGCCTCGCTACACCGTCCCGTTGACCTACACGGCGGTCTTTTCGCCGGGCGGCGGGTTCGAATACCCGGCTCCCTTTTCGCCCACCCTGCCTGCCTTTCAAGCCGACCAGTTCGAGGTGATCCAGTCGCCGGAGACCAGCCTGCGCCGCAGCGACGGGCTGATCGCGCTGGTGCTGCGCGCCGGGCCGGGCGACGAAGTCTATGTCGAGCAGATGTACGAGCGGCTGCGCTGGGGCCGCTCGTCGAGCACGCCGGCCGACGACCCGAACCCGCGCCTGGAGGCCTACATCCAGGCGGCGCGGCAGGGCGCAGCGGTGCGCATCATCCTCGATAAGGGCTTTGACGACGATGGGCAAAACCTGGACACGGCCTGGTACGTCATGGGCATCGCCGAGGCCGAGGGGCTGGACATCGAGGTGCGCCGGGGCAACCCGACCTATCGCGGCATCCACAACAAGATGGTGCTGGTGCGCCTGGGCGACGAGTGGTACAGCCACGTGGGCAGCATCAACGGCTCAGAATCGTCGTCCAAGATCAACCGCGAGCTGGCCTTGCAGGTGCGTTCCAAAGGCATTTACGATTATCTCAAGCAGGTTTTCGATTACGACTGGGCGCATAGCAGCGGCATTCACGAGGTCTATTTGCCCATCGTGATGAAAAGCTATGTGCCAGAAGCGAATTACGTGCTGATCAGCGAGGTTGTTTTCAACCCGCCCGGCGCCGACGATCTGGGCGAGTGGATCGAGCTGTACAACCCTACCGCGCAGACTGTCGATTTGAGCGGCTGGCATCTGGGCGACGCGGTGAACAGCAGCGATTATGAGCGATTGTACGTGTTCCCGTCTGGCACGAGCATCCCCGCCGGCGGGACGCTGGTGATTGCCCGGCAGGCGGCGGCCTACCAGGCGCTCAACTATCCCGGCAAGCCGCTGCCCGATTTCGAGTGGAACAACAGCAGCGGCAGTGTGCCCGACCTGATCGCGTCGGGTTGGGGGACGGGCGAGTTTGCGCTGGGCAATGCCGGCGATGAGGTGCTGCTGCTCGATCCGGCGCGCAAACCGGTCGATGTGCTGGTCTATGGCACAGGCAGCTATCCTGGCGTCGTCTCGTTCGGCGACGTGGGCGGCCTGTTCGCTGGCAGTTCGTTGGAACGCTGGCCGGCCAACCGCGACTCGAACGACTGCGCGCGCGACTTTCGTTCCCGCTCGGTGCCGCAGCCGGGCGCGGTCAACACCAATTAAGGGCCGCGCCGTGCTCGATGTGCTCGTTTTCGACCTCGACGAAACCCTGTACCCGCGCGATGCAGGGGTGATGCAAGAAATCAGCCGGCGTATCAACCTGTATATGACCGAAAAAATGGGTATGGATCCGGCCATTGTGTCCAGGCTGCGACGCGAATACTGGGAGCGCTATGGTACTACCTCGCGCGGGCTGCAGCTGTTGCACGGCATCGACGTGGACGACTATATGGCCTTTGTTCACGACATCGCCCTGGAATGCTACCTTGGGCCAAACCCCGAACTGGACGCCGCATTGGCCGCTCTGTCGCAGAAAAAGGTCGTGTTCACCAACTCGACGGCGCAGCACGCGCGCGGCGTGCTGCGGGCGGTGGGCATAGAACAGCACTTTGAAACGATCTATGACGTGTTTTTCATGGGCCACGAGAGCAAGCCCGCGCCGGGCAGCTATGGCCGGCTGGTCGATGCGCTGGGTGTGCCCGCCGGACGCTGTTTGATGGTCGAAGATGCGGCGCGCAACCTGCGCCCGGCCAAGGCGCTGGGGATGATCACTGTACTGGTCGATCCGCCGCCGGAGGCCGAGCGCGAGGGCGCGGATTTTGTGGTTGGCCGCGTTGCCGAGTTGGGTGAAATCGTTCGAAAGGTGGAGGGGGGTGAACGAAACCCGGATCAAGGCAGTCTTGTTCGACCGTGATGGGACACTGTGTTGTCCCGGACAGTCGCTGGAAGGCGAATTTTACGCCTGGGTACAGGCGCACAGCCGCTACGATCCGGTGCCCTTTGTCGAGGCCCAGGCCGTCGTATGGGACGAGTTTTTTGCCAGCCACCGTTCGGACCTGATCACCGATCTGGGCGTTGAGGCTCGTTTCTGGCTCGATTTCTGGCGGCGTTCGCTGTACTTGCTGGGCATCGACGCGGAGAAAATTCAAGAAGCGGTGGATCGGTTCATTTTCTACCGTTTTCTCGAACCTTACCCCGAAGTCGGACGGGTGCTGAATGTCCTGGGCGAGCGCGGTTATGCCCTGGGCGTGATCAGCAACACGCTGCCTTCGCTGCGCGATTCGCTGGTCCACCTGGGCGTCGCTCATCTGTTTCAGGTGGCGATTGACAGTGCGAGCGTCGGCGCATTCAAGCCGGCGCCGGCGATCTATGAACTGGCGCTGCAAGCGCTGAACGTTTCTGCGCCGGAGAGCCTGTTTGTGGACAATGAATACGAGAACGTGATCGGAGCCAGACGGTTGGGGATGGATGCGCTGTTGCTGGATCGCGCATCGGCGGGGCACTGCCTGGAAAAGCGGATCATCGCCGACCTGGAGGGGATTTTGGCCTATCTGGAAATCAGCTGCCCTGCCGGGTCAACGCCTGCATAAACGTGGATGAAAATGTTGGGGCGAGGCTTGCCCTCGCCCTGGCAACCACAAGGGCCGTCCCTTGTCGTGTTCAAGGCGTGTTCATGGGTGGGAAAATGTCGTTCCAGGTTTTTCCGGCGGCAAAATCGGCCTGGACGCGCAGGATAAAGGCGACCAGCAGGGGGATCAGGCTGGCAAAGAAGAGCAGGCAGCCCCAGCTGGACTGATCGATCGGTTCAGTGCCCTGTTCGCGCTCTTTTTTCTCGTCGGCAGGGACAAAGGGCAGAGCAGGGTTCTGCATTCTGGCCCGCGCGCTGGCGACGCGCCCGCCCAGCCCGGCGCCAAAAAAAGACAGAAACCAGCTCAAAAACCCCACCAGCGACAGCCCCATCGCCAGGCCTTGCGCGTGATTTCTAAAGAGTATTTGCCAGGCCAGCAGTGAAACGACGATCTGGATGGCGGCAATGATCACCAATACGACCAGCGTGCGCCGGGCATTGCTCGAAAATTCTTTCAATCTGGATTTCCAATTTAGCATCATGGGCTGTTCTCGATAGTTTTTTTCAAGCCTGCGAGGTCTCACCGACCTCGCAGGTTTCGGTTATTGTGCCGTTCTGCCGGCGCTATTCTGGCAGTTCGCCCGAACCGGTGGCGATGACGGGCGGCATCTCCAGGCCGGCCTCACCGCCGATGGCGCAGAGCTGGTCGTAGGTTTTGGTGACCATCGGCAGGCCTTGCACGCGGTTGAGGTCTTCTTGCTCCCACTCTTTCAACCCGGCGTAATAGACTCGTTCCTGTCCTTCGGCGGGGAGGGTCGTGCGCAAGCTGCGCAGCAAGTGATCCATGTCGCATTTGAATTCGGATGGTTCGCGGAAGGCGTCGATGCGCATCGCGCCGAAAAAGTGGCTGACCCGCCCGGTCGTTGTCGGTGTGTCGGCGACGGCCGCGCCAAAGGGGGCGGCGCACAGCACGGCGCACAAAATATCGACCATGATCGCCAGGCCGTAGCCTTTGTGCCCGCCAAACATCTCGCCCAGCCCGCCGAGGGGCAAGATGCCGCCGCCGGCGCGGTTGACCATATCTTCGAGCAGGCTGCTCGCGTCGCTGGCCGATTGGCCGGTCTTGTCGACGGCCCAGCCTTCGGGCAGCGGCTTTTCCAGCCGTTGGTAGACTTCGACCTTGCCGCGCGTGACCACGGTGGTGGCCATGTCGAGCACAAAGCCGCGCTCATGGTCGGCGGGGGCGGCAAAAGCGATGGGGTTGGTGCCGAACAGCGATTTGCGGGCAAAGGTGGGCACACCGAGCAGCGCGGTGTTGGTCATGGTCAGGCCAAGCATGTCCTGTTTCATGGCCATGATCGCATAATACCCGGCGATGCCAAAATGATTCGAGTCGCGCACGCAGGCAAAGGCGGCGCCGCTCTGCCGGGCCTTGTCGATGACGGCGTCCATGGCCATCACGCTGACCGGCGCGCCCATCGCACCGTGGGCGTCGAGTACCAGCGAGGTGGGCGTTTCCATCACCGTCTCGATCTCGGCATTGGCGACCATCAGCCCTTTTTTCAGGCCGTTGACGTAGCGCTGCATGCGGGCGATGCCGTGCGAGGGAATGCCGCGCAGATCGGCGGCGAGCAGCACATCGGCCGATGTTTCGGCGTCTTGCGGCGAAAGGCCGTACTGTTCGAATACGGCGCGGCAAAAGGTTTTGAGCGGTTCATAGGCAACGCGGACAAATTCAGCCATAGGGTCTCCTTGGTTCCATCAATTTGGAGAAACCGGGTTTTTGTCAAAAACCCGGTTTCTTGTCGGTGTTCAGTAGCCGGCGGCCCGGGCAAAGGTTTTGAGCACGTCCAGCGCTTGGGGCGCGTCTTGTTCCATGTTTTCCCAGCGGCCTTCAATCGACAGCCGCCCGTCAAAGCCGCCCTTTTTGAGCGCGTCGAAAAACCGGGCAAAATCGCACGCTTCCAGGCCGGGGGCCAGGCGCGAGGCATAGGTGGCGATGTGCGCGTGCGCGATTAGCGGCATGCTGTCTACCAGGTCGTTGTAGCTGTCGTTGTCGAGCGCCCAGTGATAGCCGTCGACCAGCAGGCGGAAGAAGGGATGATCGACCTGACGCACGTACTCGGCGCTCTCGCCGACGGTGGTCAGCACGTTGCACTCGCGCAGGTTGAGCGGTTCGACGACGATCAGCACGCCGTGATGTTGCGCTACCGGGCCGAGCATGCGGCCAAAGTCGAGCAACTGCTGCCAGGCCTCGTCGCGGCTGAACCCGTCGGGGATGCGCCGCGCGCCGCCGGAGCCGAAAACGATGCTGCGGATGCCCGCTCGCGCCGCCCGTCCACAGGCCAGATCGACGTAGGCGGCCAGCGCGTCCATATCGACCTCCGGCCCGGTGACGTGCAGGTTGCCGGGCAGAAAGCAGTTGGCCGCTTCGCAGGGCAGCGCCGAGGCTTCGATGCGCGCCAGTTCGGGGGCAAAAGTGGCCTCATCGGCCAGGGTCTTGAGGTGGTTTTGCACGTGCAGTTCGATGAACTCGAACCCGGCCCGGGCCAGCGCCGGGGCATTGCTGGGGTCTGCACAGACGCCGTATCGCATTGTTGTTCTCCTTTAATTTTATTCCTGATGTTCGATCTCGAACACGTGAGCCGACAAGTTGAACACCCACAGCTTGCCTTCCTGGGTGCGTCGCAAATAATTGATGGCAGCGCCGATGTAATCGTCGACGACGTCCCAGTAAAAGCGGGCATAGCGCTTGCGCATATCGCCGGGATTCTTGTAACCGTATTTTTCGTTGGCTCCCAGCTCTTCAAATTCATAATACAGGGCCGGGATCTTGCGCAGATAGTTGGGGTCGCCCAACTGACCGATGAAATCGGCGGCGCGCAGCAAGCCGGGATAGCTCTGGGTGTCCTGGTAGGCCGCGTCGTCTGGCGGCGGAAAGCGGCTCATCTCGATATAGCCGGCGATTCGCTCGGCATTGACCTCGACGATCGCGCCGCCGCCAAACCGCTCGCGGACGAACAGCTTGCTGCGGTCGACGTGATAAGGCGTCATCGCCACATCGGTGCCGCCATCCGAGACCATCACGGTCTCATCGCCGATGCCGGTGGCATAGCGCCCGTTGCCGTCGGCGCGGCAGATGCCGCGCACATAGCCGATGTCGTGGCAGAGCAGGGCAATCGTAAAATGAAGCCAGTCTGCGGGAAAGACGCCGCCCTCGACGAGGTGCTTGCCTTTGAGGATCGACTGCCCGACCTGGGTCACCATGATCGTGTGCTCGACGTTGTGATACAACGCGTCCGAGTTGGCAATGTTTTCCAGCACCACGCGCCCCGTCCAGGCGGCGACGTTGGCGAACTGCGGCTCCAGATCGCCGTACATCTGGCGGTAGACATCCTGGAGTTCGCGCACAAATTGATCGATCACCAACCGCTGTGGATTAAACATCGATCTGCTCCTGATCGTCCCCCCGATATGTACCAGATTGTACACGAAATGGGCAGGTTTTTCAAGCGCTTGTGCGAAATCAAGAAACCTGGTTTTTGTCAAAAACCAGGTTTCCGTTGTACCCCTAGACCGTCCGCTTTACAAAGCGCACCCGGCTCCACCGTTCGGGGATGTGCATGTTGATATAGCCGTGCCGGTTCCACGACCAGTCTTCCCAGGTGTTGTTGCCGGCGGCATCGTGAAAGTGCTGGCAGCGCGATGCGCCGATCTGCCACACATCGCCGTCTTGCGGAGGAACGGGTTTGCCCAACGCTTTCAGCCCGGCCCAGGGCAGCGCAAACTCGACCGTCCAGCCGTTGTCGCGGATTTGGGGGCAGTTGAGGCTGCCATCGACGCGCACGGCGTGCCGCAGGCCGGGCAGTTCCCAATCCAGCTCACCAAAGCGGCCCAGTTTTTCATCGAGGCGCGGCTCAAAATACAAGAAATTTTCGGTCTTGAAAAAGCGGTCGAGCAGCGCCACATCCTGCCGGGCGACGACCGGGGCCAGCCAGGTCCAAAACACCTCATAGATGGTGTTGATCGGATTGACGCCCAGTTCATAGTACACGCCCTCGCCCTGGACGAAGATTTCGGCGTCGCTGTCATAGTTGTAGACGTGGTCGTGATGCTCGACGTGGGTGCCCCAGATTTCGTGATCCTCAAAGCGATAGGCGGCATAAAGGCACTCGTCATCCCACAGCAGGGCCAGGCGCGAGTCGAGTTTGACCGCCGCGCCGGTGTCCATCTTGACAAAGGGCGGCGACCATTGGGCGCGCTGCCAGACCGCTTCGTCCAGCGCCCCGTCGACGCGGATCGGCTCCGGTGTGCGCATGCACTCGTATTCGTGTACGGGAGGCATGTTGAGCCCGTCGAGCGGGCCTTGTGGCAGGTTGATGCTGCGCGGCATTTTGAACATTAACACACTCCTTTTAATATTTTATGTCAATGAATTATGTGTTGTACCAGTCAATTCTTTCGACCTGATTTTGCCAAGCTTGCATCCGGCCCATTGAGAGTACTGGATCAATTCGCTGTTGCTATGCCTGGCATCAGCGCCCCATCTCGCAGTTCGTATACACAGTCCGCCGCTTCCTCGACCTTGGGGTCGTGGCTGGCGACGACGACGGTGATGCCCGTCGAATGCGCAACCTCTTTGAGTAAGGCGATGATATTCGATCCAGTGATGGTGTCAAGTTGTCCCGTCGGTTCGTCGGCCAGGATCAGCGACGGCTGTCCAACCAACGCACGGGCGATGGCGACGCGCTGCTGCTGCCCGCCGGAGAGTTCAAATGCGCGGTGGTGGGCGCGGTCGACCAGTTCGACCAGTTCGAGTATGGCGTCGGTGCGTTCCTGGCGCTGCTTGTGGGGCGTCTTGAGCAGCCGCAGCGGGGCTTCGATGTTTTCCCTGGCAGTAAGAAAGGGCATCAAGCCAAAGGTTTGGAACACAAAGCCGATTTTCTTTCGGCGCAGCATGATTTTGTCCTGCTCGCTCATTTTGCTCAGGTCTTGGCCGTTCACCATAATCACACCGCGTGTAGGCTCGTCCAGCCCACCGATCAGGTTGAGCAGCGTGGTTTTCCCCGATCCAGAGCGCCCCTTGATTACCGCCAATACGCCTGCTGGGATGGTCAACTGCACGTCGCGAACGGCATGAATTTCTTCGATGCCGACCTTGAAAATGCGCCACAGGTTGTGCGTTTCAATGGCAGGTTTGAGTTCGGTCGCCGGCGCTGATGGCGGAAACTCGAACGCGCGGTCGGGCGTCCACAATCGTCCACCACGCCCGTTGTTTTCGGCGGGCATAGTGGACGCAGCGACCAGACGTCCCGGCCACACGGAGAGGTGATCGGATTCCAGACGCACTTGGACCCGTCCACTCAATCGCAGCGTATCCACGTAAACCTGGGGCAGTTGCATCCGTCCGGCCCGATCGAGAATGACCCATTCTTCTTCGCTGATCGAGCCATCGTGGTGGTTGCGCTCGCGCCAAATCTCGGTGCTGGTTCGACCATCGCGAATGCCCACCACGCGATCCACACGTGCGGCGACCTGCGGGTCGTGGGTGACGACAAGGATTGTGGTATGGTAGGCCTTGTTTAATTCACGTAGCGAATCAAAAACCTGCGCCGCAGCCTCAGAGTCAAGTTGCCCGGTCGGTTCGTCGGCGAGGAGCAGCGGGGGATTATTGGCCAGAGCCACGGCCAGCGCGACGCGCTGCTGCTGTCCGCCGGAGAGCCGGTCCGGGGAAAAGTTGGCCCGGTCAGCCAGATCAAGGAGGTCGAGCAGTTCCAACGTGCGCTTGCGCTGCTGGTGAGCAGGCACTTGGGTCAGGGTCATCGGCAACTCGACATTTTCCAGTGCGGTCAGATAGGGAAGCAGGTTGCGCCCCGGCTGCTGCCACACAAAGCCGACCGCCTCGCGCTTGTAGCGCACGCGTTCCTGGTCGTTCATCTTGAGCAGGTCGAAATCGCCCACGCGAATTTGCCCGGCGCTGGGTGTATCCAGCCCGCCGACGATGTTGAGCAACGTGCTCTTGCCCGAGCCAGATGCGCCGACCAGGGACATCATCTCGCCTTTGTGCACCTGGAGATCGAGACCTTGCAAGGCGACAACTTCCAGGTTGGCGACCTTGAAGATTTTGACCAAGTTGTTGCAGACAATAAATGGATCGTTATCCGTCATCATTCATCTCCAAGCCGCAGCGTGCGATGGATGTTGCTTTTGAGCAAGACAATCAGTGTTGTACCAAGGGCCAGAGCATAAAAACCAGCCAGGATGAGATAGAAGCGGGCAATCGCCGGCCAATGGATCACAATCTGATCGATGGCCTGTCCGCCAATCGATGCTTTCAGGGTCAGTGAGAGGAAAGGGCGCATCACCAAGGCCAGCCCATAGCCGATGCCGGTGCCGGTCAATAGCCCGAGCACAACCATGATCGCCCCTTCGAGGCTGAGCAGGACAAGCAACTGCCGCGTTGACAGGCCCATCGCGCGCAGCACGCCGAATTCGATCACCCGACCGCGTGCGGAAAAGATCTGGATCAGCACCAAGCTGGCGCTGCTCAAAACAACCAGAATCAATGCGTTCAGCCCAAAAGCTGCTGTTGTCGTGCGTGCGATAAGGTTGGATTGAAACGAGGCCAGCTGGCTGCGTGCGTCGCCAGCGATGCGCCCGCTCTTGAACGTCGCGGCGATGTGGGGAAGAATGTCTTGTGCGCGTAAAGCCCGGACCAATGTTGCGTGCGCTGCTGGATCGGTGGTAAGCCATAACTCGCGCACGCCGCCGGCGATCAATCCGACCTTGTCCAGGTTGACGCGGGACTCTAGCGCCAGGAGATTGGTGATCGCAAATGGCCCGCGCTGGGTCGGAAAATCGGCGACGGCATCGCGAATTTCAAACCGATACTTGTTCTGGGCGATCTGGTACTCGACCTGCCCGCCGATGAAACTGTCTCTGGGCACGGCCTGCGGTGAAGCGATCACCGGCAGCGGCGCGTTGGGATCGTTTGCGTCAAATTCGAGTTCAGCCATCAACTTGTCGATGGACACGCGGCTCATGCCTGGATCCAGGTAAGCCACTTGAGCAAATGTCTCAGGATCGATGGCAAAGAGGTCCAGCGTCTGCCAATTGACCAGGCCGCCCATCCGCTCGCCCCAGCGTGCCTGGCCCACGTAAACCATCGATGCCGCCTTGACGCCGGGCATCTGGCTGATTGCGTCGGCATCTGGCTGGGCTTCCTGGATCGACAGCGGCAGCGCCACGCGCAGGTCGGCTCCGGTCAGCCGCTGCACAACGTCGTGCTGGCTCTGCGTGATCGAAGCCTCAAAGACAGTAGCGAAAAAGATCAACCCGACGGTGATGCTGATCAACAGCACCACACGGTTGGCCCCACTGGGTGCGCGGGCCAGGCGAGTGAATCCGAGGGGAATCACCAGGCTGCGCAGCCGGAGACAAATCCAGGCGAGGAGCCGTAGCAGCAACGGGAAAATGCGCAAAAAGACGAGTCCAATCGCCAACAGCAGCACCGACGGCCCGAGCATCAGCACGGGATCGGCGATTCCAATGCTTTCGATTGGTCTGATCGAAGGCATTGGCCGGACAAAGCTGCCCGTTTCTCGCAGTTGCCAGTAGACCAGCCCGCCGAGGACAAGCAAAAAGACATCGATCGAAAGGCGCTGCAGCCAGGAACGGTGATTGGGATGCGCGCGCTGTTGCTGCCATTCGATCAGGCTTTTGCGAGTGGCAAAATAAAGCGGAATGACCAGCGCGAGCCACCCGAGGGCGATGGCGGCCGCCGAGAGCGCCCAGGCGTCAGGCGGGATGGTGGACAGGCGCGTGCTGCCGCTGAACATCGACCAGAGTCGAAAAATCCCAAACGCGACGAGCGGCCCAAGCGGCAGGGCGATGCCAAGCGCTACGATCAGGCTTTCGAGGGCCAGGATGAGCGCGATCTGGAAACCGCTAAACCCCCGCCCGGCCAGCGACGACAGCTCGACCTGGGATTGGTCAAGCAAAAAGCTGCCCAACGTGCTCAATATGTACAGCACGGCCAACACCGACTGTGCTGCCAGCAGCATCAACGAGATGCGTCCCAGGCTGAGTTCGGCCTGGTAGCGATCGAGCAGGGCAACCAGTCCGGTACTGGTGCGCGCATTTTGCGCGGTCAATGCTGCTTCCAGTCCGACGATTTGGTTGCGTATGTCGAGCGCATTGTCGGCCGTAATTCGATCCCAATGGAGCAGGATGCGCCAGTAGGGTGGATTGTGAGGCATTTGCTCGGCCATTGTTTGTGGGGGGACGATCAATGAGAGATACAATTTATCAACTGTCTCGGTTGGTTGTATTTCGACGTTCAGAGGCAGCAACAGCAGATCGCTCCACCACAGATCTTCAGCATCGTTGACTGGCTGGACGATGCCAACCACGCGCACGCGGATGTCGCCATTTTCCGAGACGATCTCGTCGCCGACTTGTAGATCAAGGCGTCTGGCGGCGCGGGTACCGACCAGCGTCTCGATCAGGTAGGGTGGTCCGGGTTGGGCGACAAATTGAGGTTTGCGCCCCTCTACCAGTTCGACGTAGGGATCAAAGGGATCGAACGACCAAAAGCGCAGGAAAAAGGTTTCGTCGATCGGACGGCGAGCGTCGCCGGTCAGGATGGCCGGCAGGGCGTCGACAACGACGTCGTGTATCTCAACGCGGGTTTGGACCAGACCACCGAGTGTCTGCCGTACCCGAGCGTCTTGATCCTCAGTCAACTGCGGCGCGTGGATGCTCAGGTTCCGCACCGGGGCGAGCGCATCCTGCAATGTTCGCGACAGGCTGTCTCCGGCAATGATCGCAGCATACATGGTCAGGCCGGAAAGTAAAGTGCTGGACAGGAGCATCCCGGCAAGGACGATCAGGTTCATTTGCCAGTGGCGAACGAGGTGGCGAAATAGAAATCGGATCATTCTTCATCGACTCGCAGAATTTGGTGCAGCTTGATCCGCCAAAGCAGCGCGGTGGCCAGGCCCAGCAAGAGCATAAAGATCACGGCCAGAGTCAGATAAATGCGTCCCACGGCGGCCCAATCGGTCTGAGCCAGAAAGGGCGGCACGGGCGGGCGTCCGCCCAGACTGAGCGGCAGACCGGGCAAGGTGAGCCGGTTGAGCAGCAGGCCGAGCACCGTACCCAGTCCCAATCCGGACAAAATGAGTAGGATTTGCTCGAAAAGCAGCATTCCGTAAAGCTGCGGCGGCGAAAAACCGAGCGCACGCAAGACGGCGTACATCGAGCCGCGTTGGCGGGTGCTCATGTAAAAGTGCGTGCCAAACCCGGCCAGACTGAGCACGGTGGTTAGAATATACCCAAACAGGGTTACGCTGCGCAATCCCAGGCTCATCGGATCGGCCGCGATGTTTTTTCGTACCGTTTCGGCTTCCAAAATCTGCATGTCAGTTAACGACGCATTGCCATCGATCAGCCCGGGTAGCTTTTCCAGCGTTTCTGCCGATACATCCGCCTCGGCCTCGATCCACAACTCGTTCGGGCGCACCACGCTGGCTTCCGAGTTGTTGAGATGTGCGAGCAAGGCATCGCGGTCGGCGATCAAAAAGCCACCATCCAGGTTGGCATAGAGGGTGGGAAAATAATCGACGATGCCAACAATCTCAAATTCGGTCGGCCTGGAATCGACCCACGTGCCGACTCGGTCGCCGACCTCCAATTGGGCAACCGTCTGGAACGTTTTGTCGATCAGCGCCGGAACCGGGCGAGTTTGGGCACTGCCGCGTGGGCATGCTCCGTACAGCGTCTTACTGCTGCCAGGGCAGAGTTCCCAGATTTGACCGGGAGCGCTCATATCATCAATGATTGTCAGTATGCCGGTTTGCCGATCGATGACGGACAGATCGCGCAGATTCAATTCGGACTCGTGGTTGCGCAACCAGATCGAGTACAATGACAGCGGGTAGACCTGGTTGCCGGACAGTTTGCCTTCAAAATAGTACCACTGCCATTCGTCTATGTTGCCGGTGGCATCGCCCACACACTTGAGGTTCATGGTGTACAGTTCGCCATCTTGGTTGGCCAGCTTGGCCTCCACGCGGATGCTATAGAGTTTATAGATGTTGTTGGGTGCCCACAGCCACAGGCCGATCGATTCTGGTTGTCCGGGCAGGGGCAGTGTAGGACGAAACTGCTGTTCGCTGTTGAGCCTGGCAAGCAGAGTGGGGATCGGTTGGTCGGCAAAATCGGTCCGGTAGCGGATCATGAGTGTCAGTTCGTTGGCATCGACAGCAAGCAGATCAAAGTAGGGATATGCGCCGATGGTCTGCACGGCAATTGTAGCCTGATCTCGCCAGGTTTTGCTTGTACGCTCGATCCCCGGCAAGCCATCCAACGCACGTTCGAGGTTGACGCTGGGATTGATGATACGCAGGTCGCTGCCGGCGGTATAATACGATTGGTCAATTTCGTTGCGATCCAGCGCGGCGTTCAGCCCGGTGGAAAAAAGCCCCAGCGCCATCGCCAGGGTGAGCAGCAGTACCAGCCGGGCAATATGTGTTGGATCGCGCGCCGCTTGCCACAGGGCCAGCGTCAGCGGCAGGCCGCGCGCTCGACCGGCGATTTGTGCGCCGAGGCTGAGCAGCAGCGGAAACACGCGCAACAAGATCGTCGTCGAACCAAGCAGCAGCGCCAGCGGTGAAAGGAGCAGCAGCCAATCAACCTGGGCAGCGTTTCCGCCGAGGCTGCCATAGAGGCGTAGTCGCCAGATCAATACCAGCCCGGCGACCATCACGAACACATCGAGGTAGTAGCGCTGCCACCAGGGCGGGCGTTCGGCCCGCGTGCGCCCTTGCTGATAGTCGACGATGCTCCGTTTCAACGCTGCCGGAACCGGGGTGAGCAGGCTGATCAGGCAAGCAATCGATCCGACCAGCGCCGCCAGCCAGGAGGCTTGCGGCAAGCGGATTGCCCACTGCGTCTGGCTGATGTCGGTCAGCGGGCCAAATGCGGCGAGCGCGCGCACAAAGAGCAGCGACAGCCCCGGTCCGCCGATCAGCGCGGCGAGGCAGATCAATCCGGCTTCGAGCAGTTGGATGCGAAACAACTGCCAACCCGATGCACCCCGGCTGCGCAGCACGGCAAATTCGCGCTCGAACTGGCGCAATGATAAGGTGGCGTCCATCGTGACGTAATAGAGAGCCAGGAGGACGACGGTGGCAGTAAGAAAATAGAGCGGCGTGCGCGCGGCTTGAGCGTGGCTGCCAAACGTCTGCAAGGTCTGATCCAACTCGGTTTCCAGCCGGATGCGCGAGTTCAACGCCTGGGCGTCGGCGAGCAGGGCCGGGATCACGGCCTGTATCCTGGGTAGATCGTCGGTGGTGATTGCGTCCGGATCGAGCTGGACGTGCCAGCTTGTGTCAACGTCAGAAGGCGCGAGCAGTTCGGCGGCGATATCCAGAAATGCGTCTTGCGGCACCAGCGCGCCGTACTGAGCGACATAGGTTGCCGTCTTTTGAACGTAAAAGGGGCTCAGGTTGCCGAACCAGTAGGTTTCCTGGAAATTCTTGGGGCGGATGATCCCGGCAACCTGAATCCACAGATCGGGTTGTTCGGCCTGTTCCCGAAGGCAAAGTGCGAGCCGGTCGCCGACAGAGAGGGTATATGCTTGGGCCATCGTCTCGCCGATCAGTGCAGAGACGACGTTGGGTTCCGGCCGGATCTTGTCCGTGTCCAGTTCGCCGATCCGGTTAATGTGTTGGAACAGAACGCCCAGATCGTCGTCGTAAAAACGCAAGTTGATTCGTTGGTTAGTTGTCGGCTGACCGTCGATCCAGGGGTAGGCCCAGCGTGTGCTTCCAGTGGGGATAATCTGATTGAGGGTGTGCCCCAGCCGTCGCGCCAGCAGAGTTTGCATCTGAGCATTGAGTGCCTCATATGCAGATGCATCTGGAGGAATGCTGACCGTGAAACGCAGGTTGGATTCCAGGGGAGCGGCATGGATCAAGGTGTGGCGCAGGCCAAACTCGATTGCCGTGTTTACCAGCGCCGGTCCGCTGGACAACATGGCCGTCGCCAAGAATACGCCCAGGCAGAGCATGGTCAGGACTTGCCAGTAGCGACCGGTGCGACGGATTAGAAAGGCAAGGGATTTTAACATTATTCTTCGTTTAGGAGTGCGGCGTCAAAGAAGGTATTTAGCGTTTCGGCATAGGCCTGAGGACACATCTGTGGCTCCTTCACCATGCCCGGCTTCTGGAATGTGGTAGAATGTTTTCGGCTCGCCGAGTGTTACCTCTGCCAGGATTTGGCCTTGTTTTACCACAGATGTGCTACTTTGTCCACTCGATGTTTTGATGTATAATGCGTGCAAGCGAAGCGGTAATGGCTCGGCTGAAAACGAGGAGCACTGTGGGAGAACGCATTCTGATCATCGAGGACGATCCGGTTTGTTTGCGGCTTGTCGAGCACACGCTGCAAGCGGCCGGATACCAGGTTGTGAGCGCCCAGGATGGCGAGCAGGGCCTGAAACAGTTTTATATGCACCGTCCTCACCTGGTGCTTTTGGATGTGGTGATGCCCGGGCTGGACGGCTGGGAGGTCTGCCAGCGCATCCGCGAGATTTCTACCGTGCCGGTGATCATGCTCACCTGGCGTCAGGAAGAAGACGACGTGGTGCGCGGGATCAGGGCGGGCGCCGACGGCTATCTGACCAAACCCATTCAGCCGAAGGCTCTGTCGGCGCGGGTGGAGGCGTTTTTGCGGCGGGCGCGCATCCCTCCCGAAGAGCGCATCGATCAACCGCTGCGCTTTGGCGACGGCGCGTTGATCATCGAGCCGACGGATCGCCGCGTGTTGGTGTGCGGGAACGAGGTTCGCCTGTCGCCTACCGAGTACGACCTGCTGATTTTCCTGGCCCGTCATCCCAACCGTGTTTTTTCCAACGAGATCATCCTCGACCGCGTCTGGCCGCTGGACGCCCAGGTCGGCGTCGGCAATGTCAAGTGGTACATTCGCCAGCTCAGAAAAAAGATCGAACCGGACCCCGATCATCCCCGCTTTTTGCTCACCGAGCGTGGCAGCGGCTATCGCTTTTCGACGCTCTGATTTCTCCCGAATTTATGCAAATTTTACGCCCCTCACACCGGTTTCTCACTTGGCTGTAATAAACTGAGATCGAAGCGGATTGGCACTATCCCTGGAGTGTCGATCTACAACCTGGTCAATGGGGACATGGCGTTGTGGCCTGTTTGTATGTGCAATGGGTTCAAAGGTTGCCTGGATATGAGGGTTTGAGGTTCATCCCGGGTCGTTCGCAATGTCCTCTCATCGAAGAAAAGCCGCAGGTAGAAATACCTGCGGCTCTTTTTTTATGCGTTCTCGCGGCCCCGGCTGGAAATGCGTTTCGAACGTTTGACAAAGCCCAGCAAGATCGTGCCGGCGACGAGAAAGGCGATGATCGAAAAGAGGGCCAGGCGCAGTCCGGTTTGTTCGGCCATTTCTTCGCTCAATCCCTGCACCATATACCAGCGCGCCAGCCGCGAGGCCAGCCAGCCATAAATGGTCGGGCCGATAAAGGAAGAGGTGCGCCCGGCCACGGCGAAAAAGCCGTAAAACTCGGCGCTTTTTTCCAGCGGAGCCAGCATGCCGATCATCGAACGGCTGACCGATTGGACGCCGGTGAGCGCAAACCCAGCCAGCCCGCCGATGACGTAAAAGGCTGCCAGCGATTGGTTGAAAAACATCCACAATATGGCGACAACCATCAAACCCAGGCAGATCGTCAGCGAGGTTTTACCGCCGATGCGATCGACGACCAATCCAAACACGTATGCTCCGGCCACGCTGGTCGCCTGGACGAGGATCATAAAGACGATCAACTGCTGCTGATCCATACCATACAGTGCTGCGCCCAGGATCGAGGCGAAATTCATCGTCATCAAGATGCCATCATTGTACACCAGAAAGGCGATCATGAATTTGAACAACTCGCGGTAGCGCTTGATCTCGATAAAGGTTTGCCTGATCCGCCGGTAGGCCAACCCGATGTAGGTTTCACCGGGGGCGAGCGGCTGTGAGCGGCCTCGTTCTTTGAGCCAGGCAAAGATCGGCACGGCCGAGAGGGCAAAAAACACGGCGGTGATGACCAGCGAGAGACGCACGACCAGCGAGCCGCCAATGATCATGATCAAAGCCAGGCACAGGATCAGGCACACGATGCCGCCGGCCGAGCCGATGGCCCAGCCGTTGCCGGAGACCCGGCCGATTTCATCTTCATCGGCAATTTCGGGCAAGAGCGCATCGTAAAAAACCTGTGCGCTGCGATAGCCGATTTCAGCCAGCACAAAAAAGAGGATGCCGGTAAAAATGTCACCGGCGCGCACGAAAAAAAGCAGGCCGGTAAAGATGCAGGTCATCGCGGTGAAAAAGAGCAGCAGTTGCTTTTTGGATGCCGCGTGGTCGGCGATGGTGCCCAGAACAGGCGAGATGGCAGCAACGACCAGTGTTGCAATGCCCACGGCCACCCCCCACAGCCAGGTGCCACGTTCGCCGCCGACCACCGTGCCCTTGAAATAGGCCGCGTACACGGCCAGCAGGACGACGGCGGCGTAGGCCGAGTTGCCAAAGTCGTACAGATACCAGGCCCAGCGCTCACGTGAAGTGGTTCTCGGTCGAGAAGTCAGTGCAGTCTCCATTGCGGGTATCTCCTCCCTTTTGATTTGTCTTCCAGTGTACACCATTCCCCAGCTATTTACAAAACTGAACGGGGCGAAAAGTTGCTCCATTTGACAATAATCGCCAGGCGGCGCTAAAATCAGGGTAATCGTCTAGGAGCACACTGAAAAAAACTGATCTGCCAGAGACTATACTTTCCGCTAAACGTTGAAGCCGCGCAAACGCACGCTCGATATGGTTTAC
>CAYRXM010000031.1:0-38324 GCA_964428175.1 uncultured Anaerolineae bacterium | reverse complement strand
TGACAACTGTAGCACCCCCAGTACTCAACAACACTTAACGGGGGGACTACCCAAAATGCAAAGAAGGAGAAACAATGAATCAACGTTTGGCCCTGATCATCGAAGATGACGTAGACCTCTCCATCATTTTCTCGGAATCGCTCAAAGCAGCCGGCTTTGAAACCGAGATCATTCGCGACGGCGCCCTGGCTGCCGAACGCCTGTCATGCACATTGCCCGAGATCGTTGTTCTTGACCTGCACCTGCCCAACGTTTCGGGCGAGGACCTCCTGACCCAGATTCGCGGCGACGCGCGCCTGACCGGAACGCGGGTCATCATCTGCACCGCCGACCCGCGCATGGCCGACCCGCTGCAAGATATTGCCGATCTCGTGCTAATCAAGCCGGTTGTCTTTAGCCAGCTTCGCGATTTGGCCAAACGCTTTGCTTGATCGCTGTAGCGGGCACCGCTACCGGGCACGGCTGTGTGTTGCTCGTACCGATACTGTTTCTTGTTTCGGACACCGGGCCTTTGCTATGGCCTGGTGTTTCTTTTGACGCAAACCTTGAACAGTTGTATACTAGGCTTATTTGAGAGGAGTTTGGTAATGCGCGAAGTAACCGTCGCAACGATTCAAATGCGCCCGCAGTTGCGGGAGCAAGAAAATAACCTGCTGCGAATGGCTGAGTGGATCGACAAGGTATGCACCGAACAGCGCGTCGATCTGGTTGTTTTCCCGGAACTGATCACCACCGGTTATGAGTGCGGCGTCGAATTTGTCGAATTGGCCGAGCGCGTGCCCGGGCCGGTTGTGAATCTGATTGCTCAACGGGCCAGCGATTACGGTACGCACATCCTGTTCGGGATGGCTACCAAGGAGCGCGTCGAGAGCATTCTCTATAACTCGGCAATCCTGGTCGGGCCGGACGGCGAAGTGCTGGGCCGCTACAACAAGACCCACCTGCGCGGTGAGGAGCGGCTGGCCTTTCGCCCCGGCTTTCGCTACAACATCTGGGAACTCGAATTTGGCACCATCGGCGTGATGTTGGGCTGGGACCTGGCCTTTCCCGAAGTGGCCCGCGGCCTGTCGCTCGACGGGGCCGAACTCATCGCCCTGTGCGCCAACTGGGAATCGCCCCACGCCGACGAATGGCGCACCTATGTCCTGTCGCGCGCCTACGAGAACGCGGTCTATGTCGCTGCCGCCAACCGGGTCGGCGAAGAATACAGCTATACCTTTTTCGGCGACAGCATGATCGTCGGGCCGCGCGGCAAGGTCTATGGCACGCTCGACACAGACGAGGAAGGTTACGTCGTGGCCCGCCTCGATCTGGACGAGGTCAAGCGCTACCGCGAAGAATTCCAGTTCTTCCAATGCCGCCAGCCGCAGACCTATCGCTCGGTGGTGAAAAAGTACTAAACCAATCCGGGCTGTTCTTTGAAGCGGAATACGCAATACGGAATACGTAACCTGCCCCCGTATTGCGTATTTCGTTGTTTTGAAAGAAAGGCAAATTCAATGATCGATCTGCGTAGCGATACCGTGACTTTGCCCACCCCGGCCATGCGCCAGGCAATGGCCGAGGCCGACCTGGGCGACGACGTATTCGGCGAAGACCCCACCACCTTCCGCCTGGAAGCGATGTCTGCCGAACGTCTCGGCCACGAAGCAGCGCTGCTCGTGGTCAGCGGCACCATGGCCAACCTGGTCGCGCTGCTGACTCACTGCGGCCGCGGCGACGAGGTGATTTTGGGCGACCGGGCGCACACCTTTTTGTACGAGCAGGGCGGTTCGGCCTCACTGGGCGGCATCCACCATTACGCACTGCCCAACCAACCCGACGGCACGCTGCGCCTGGGCGACATTGAGGGGGCGATCCGCGACGCCGGCAACGTCCATTTTCCGCGCACCCGGCTGATCTGCCTGGAAAACACCCACAACCGCTGCAACGGCGCACCGCTAACCGTCGAATACACGAACGACGTTTGCGCGCTGGCCCGGAGACACGGGCTGCGCGTCCACATCGACGGCGCGCGCATTTTCAACGCCGCCGTCGCACTGGGCGTAGAGACCGGTGCACTGGCCCGCCGCGCCGATTCGGTCTGCTTTTGCCTGTCCAAAGGGCTGTCCGCGCCGGTCGGGTCGGTGCTGTGCGGCAGCAAGGCCTTTATTGCTGAAGCGCGGCGCTGGCGCAAGGTCGTCGGCGGCGGGATGCGCCAGTGCGGGGTGATCGCCGCCGCCGGCATCGTCGCCCTGCAAGAGATGGTCGACCGGCTGGCCGAGGATCACGCCAACGCGCGCCGTCTGGCCGAGGGGCTGGCCAACATACCGGGCATTTCGGTTGATCCGGGCGCATTTCAAACCAACATCGTTTATTTCGATGTTGTCTCGCCGCACATCTCGGCCATGCAGTTGATCGACGGGCTGCGCGAGCGCGGCATCTTGATGATCTCCTTGGGGCCGGGACGCATCCGCGCGGTGACCCATTACGGCATCAGCGCTGCCGACATCGATCAGACTGTGGCTGCCATCGCCGCGAGCATGGAGCGTGCAGCGTGAGCCGGCGATCCTCGAACAGCGCCGCGCCGGGCCACCACCCCAAGTTGGCCTCCCTCGCGCTCGATCCCTATTTCGCCTTTGTCATCCTGGCCGGAGCTGGGGTGGGCACCTGGGCGCTGCCTATGTGCGTCCGTCTGACCATCTTGTGGACGCTGCTGCTGCTGCTGTGGCTGGCTTTTCGCGAGGGCCGTCCGCTCGACGTGTCATACGAGTTTGCCGGCCTGGGGCGCGGCCTCGGCATTGGCCTGGCCCTGGGTGTACCGCTCGTGCTGGTCGCCCGCCGCGCCTTGATGACGGCGGTGCCCATCCTCTACCTCGGCGCGGCTACATCGTCGGCAGTGCTCGCCGATGCTCAAGTCTGGGTCGCCGGCGAGGCCGACATCGTCGGCACACTGGCCTTTGTCAACCTCGTCCTGCTCGCGCCATTGGCCGAAAGCCTCTTTTTCCTCGACGTGCTGCATCGCGAGCGCGGCTATTTGATCAGCATCGGGTTGTATGCCGCGGCGGGGCTGGTCTTCTTTTTCCCAGTCGCCGGCGCATTCTGGGCCGTCCTGCTGACCGTCTGCGGCGTGATGGCCGTGCTCGGCGCGATTTACGGCTTTTTATTCGAGCGCTATGGCCTGGCCACGGCCCTATCGGCGCGTGTGGCGATCAACCTGTGCCTGCTGTTCGTCCCGGCGCTGCTTAATCTACTTGCAGGTTCTTGACCCTATGCGTTTGAAACAACTCGACCTTTTGGGATATAAAACGTTCGCCGCCGAGACCCAATTTGCGTTCGACGACGGCATTACCGCCATCGTCGGCCCCAACGGGAGCGGCAAATCCAACGTCGCCGACGCGATCCGCTGGGTGCTCGGCGAGCAGTCCTTTTCGCTGCTGCGCGCCAAAAAAGGCGAGGACATGATCTTTTCCGGCAGCGAAAAACGCGCCCGGATGGGCATGGCCGAGGTCACGCTGACCTTTGACAACAGCGACGGCTGGCTGCCGATTGAGTTCAGCGAGGTCACGCTCACCCGCCGCGCCTACCGCTCCGGCGAAAACGAATACTTGCTCAACGGCAGCCGGGTTCGCCTGCGCGACATCGCCGATTTGCTGGGCGCGAGCGGCCTGTCCAGGCGCACCTACACGGTGATCGGCCAGGGGCTGATCGACACGGCGCTGTCCTTGCGCCCGCAAGAACGCCGCGAATTGATCCAGGAGGCCGCCGGGCTGGCCCTGTACCAGGGGCGCCGCGCCGACGCGATAAACAAGCTCGACGAGACCAGGGCCAACCTGCTGCGCGTCAATGACCTGACCGCCGAAATCGAACCCCGGCTCAAGCGCCTCAAGCGCCAGGCCGAGCGCGCCGACGAATACGAGCAGATTCGTCAGCAACTCGACAATGCGCTGCGCATCTGGTATAGTTTTGAGTGGGGGCGCGGGCGCGACGAATTACAGCGCATCCGCACCGTCGCCGGGCACCAGCAGGAGCAGCTAACCGCGCAGCAGGCGTTGGTGCGCGAGTTGAGCGAACGCATCGAACGCATTCGCGCCGGGCAGGGCGAACTCAGGCAGCAGTTGGGCGAGTGGCACCGCCAGAGCAGCGCCCTGCACGCCCGCTCGGAAGCGCAGCAACGCGAGCTGGCCGTGGCCGAGGAACGCCGCCGGCTGCTGATCCAGCAGCGCGAGCAGACCTTGTCCGAACTTGCGGCGCTGCAAGCCGAACGCGATGCGCAGCAGGCGCGTGCAGACGAGATCGAAACCGTGCTGGCCGGTCTGGCCGATGCCGTCGCCGAGCAGCAGGCGTTGGTTCAAGAGGCGCAGCACACGCTCGACGCGCACCGCCAGCGCATCCAGTCGCTGTCCCGGGCGCGCGCGTCGGCGCAAGAGACGCTGCTCAGCCTGCGCGCCGGCATCACCGACGCGCAGAACCGCCTGGCCCAGCTCGAAGAACGCCGTCGCGCGCTTGAAGCCGAGCAGGCCGAGCATGTCGGTTTGCGCGCCGGGTTGCAAGAACGCGCCGAAACGCTGCACGGGCAGATCGCCCGGATTGAGGGCCGTCTTGTCCACATCGACGGGGCGTTGGCTCAGGCGCAAGCTCAGCACGAGCAGCACGCGGCGCGGGTGGCCCAGTCGCAGGCCCGCCAGGCCGACTTGCGCGAGCGTCTCAACCAGGCCGACCAGCACATCGGCCGCTTGCGCGAGCGGTTTGAAGTGCTGACCCGCATGCGCGCCGAGGGCGCGGGCCTGTTCGACGGCGTGCGCAACGTGCTCCAGGCCGGCGGTGACCGCCTGCAAGGGATCGTCGGCCCGGTCGCCGAGTTGATCCAGGCGCCGCCGGAACTGGAAGTGGCCATCGAAGTGGCGTTGGGCAGCCAGCTTCAGGATGTGGTCGTCCATACCTGGGCCGACGCGCAGGCGGCGATCGATTATCTCAAGCACAGCCAGGGCGGGCGGGCCACCTTTTTACCCCTCGACACGCTGCGCCCGGGCCGCCCGCTGGAAGCGCCCGACGGCGCGATGGGTGTGGCCAGCGAGCTGGTGCAGTACGAGCCGCACCTGCGCGTCGTCGTCGAGCACCTGCTGGGGCGCACGCTGGTGTGCCGTGATTTGACCGCCGCGCGCCGCATCCTCGACCGCGTGCAGGGCAGCTATCAGATCGTCACCCCGGAAGGCGAGATCGTGCGTTCGAGCGGCGCTGTGACCGGCGGCGCGCGCACCCAGGGCAAGCAGGGCGGCATTTTGGCCCGCGAGCGCGAGTGGCGCGAACTGCCGGGACAAATTCAGAATCTGGAGCAAAAGCGCGGCCAGGTTGTCGATCTGCTCGATCACGCACTGACCGACGAGAAATCGGCCCGCGAGCGCCTGGCGGCCGTCGAGGCCGGCCGCCAGGCGCTGCAAGCAGAGCAGCGCGAGCAGACGCGCCGGCGCGACGAGGCTCAGCGCCAGGCCGAGCAGGTGACGCGCGAGCAAGATTGGCACGACGAGCGCATCGAGGCGTCGGCCTGTGAAGGTGAATCGCTGGCCGGGCAGTCACAGTCGATCGGCCAGCGCGTCGACGGGCTGGAGGCCCAGGCGGAGGCGGCCGGCGCGCGTCTGGCCGAGTTGGAAGCACAGATTGCACAGCAGGACGACGCCGGGCTTCAAGAGCGCTTGAATGCGTGCCTTTCGGCGTTAGCGCTTACACGGCAAGAAGAAGCCGGCAAGCAGGCCGAACTGCGCGCTGCGCGAGACAGTTTGCGCCAGATCGAGCAGCGCATGCTGGCCCGCCAAAATCGCCAGCAAGGGTTGAGCGGGCAGTTGTCCGAAACCGAGCGCGTGCTGGAGCAAACGCATGCCCAGGAGGGCGGCCTGCGCGAGCAGATTCAGGTCTATACGGCGCGCATCGAACCGGCCGAGGCAGAACTGAGCGACCTGGAGCGGCAGCAGGCCCAGTTGGAGCGCGACGAGCGCCAGGCGCGCGCGCGCCTGCAAGATTTGGAATCGCGCTACAGCCACATCGCCTTGCAGGTGTCGCGCCAGGAAGATCAGATGAAGAACCTGCGGCGGCAGATTCAGGACGATTTCGGCCTGGTCGATCTGGCCCTGGGCGAAGAGATGTCGGGCCAGCCGCTGCTGCCGATGGACGGCGTGGTCTCGTCGCTGCCCGAGGTCGAGGTGCTGCCTGAGGGACTCGAAGAACAAATGCACGCGCTGCGCCGGCGCATGCGCCTGCTGGGCGCGATCAACCCCGATGCGCCGGCCGAGTACCGCGAGGCCAGCGAGCGCTACGAGTTCCTGTCCACCCAGTCGGCCGACCTGGAGCAGGCGATCACGCAGCTGCGCGAAGTGATCGCCGAACTGGACGGGGTGATGGAGCGTGAGTTCAAACAAACTTTTGACGCTATCGCCCGCGAATTCAAAACCTATTTCGCGCGCCTGTTTAACGGCGGGTCGGCGCGCCTCGAACTGACCGCCCCCGATGATTTGCTGAACACCGGCATCGACATCGTGGCCCGCCCGCCCGGCAAGCGGCAGCAGGGCCTGGCCCTGCTTTCCGGCGGCGAACGCGCGCTGGTCGCCGCGGCGCTGATCTTTGCCATCCTCAGCGTCAGCCCCACCCCGTTCTGTGTGCTCGACGAGGTCGATGCCGCGCTGGACGAGGCCAACGTGGGGCGCTTTCGCGCCGTGCTCAAGTCGCTTTCGCAAGAAACCCAGTTTGTGGTCATCACCCACAACCGCTACACCATTGAGACGGCTGACATTGTTTATGGCGTGTCGATGGGCGATGATGGCGTTTCGTGCATCATTTCGCACCGTATGGAAAAACCCGCCGATGCCTGAACTGCCCGAAGTCGAAACCGTTGTGCGCGAACTGCGCCCGCACATAGAAGGTTGTATCGTCCGGGCCGTCTGTGTCGATTGGCCGCGCGCGATTGCCGCGCCCGAAAAGGATATTCCCTGTTTCGTCGCGGGGCTGATTGGCCGGCGCTGGGCGCGTGTGTGGCGGCGCGGCAAGTTCATCATCGTCGATCTGGACAACAGTATGCATTTGATCGTTCATCTGCGCATGAGCGGGCGGCTGCTGCTCAAGCCGTTGGGCGAGGTTCGCCACCTGCGCGCCGGTTTTTGTTTCGATGGCGGGCTGACCCTCTATTTCTACGATCCGCGCCGCTTTGGCCGGCTGTGGCTGGTGGAGGATGTGGAGCAGGTGGTCGGCGATTTGGGGCCGGAGCCGCTGGCGGAGGCGTTTACGGCAGGGGTCTTGGCGGCCATGCTGCGAGAAAAACGGGGCATGCTCAAGCCGCTGCTGCTCGATCAGCGCTTCATCGCCGGGCTGGGCAACATTTATACCGACGAAGCGCTTTTTCGAGCCGGGCTGCACCCGCAGCGCCGGGTCGATACGCTGGACGAGGTCGACGTTGTCCAGCTGCACGGCGCTATTCGTGCAGTGCTGGCACAGGCGCTCGAGCATCACGGCACCTCGTTCGACGCGGTTTTCGTGCGCCCGGAGGGCGAACTGGGCCGCCAGCAGGAGGGGCTGCGCGTCTACGGCCAGGCCGGGCTGCCCTGCGCGCAGTGCGGTACGCCGATCGTGCGCATCGTCGTCGGCGGGCGGGGGACGCACTTGTGCCCGCACTGCCAGCCTGATCCTGGATAAACAAAAAACCGCGCCTCGAGGCGCGGTTTTTTCTATATCGGGTTGGGGGTCAGGGTTGTGTTTCGATCTCCATGCTGATATGCAGCGGCATGCAGCAGCGGGTCAGCGCCGAGACCGAGATGTAATCCACGCCGGTTTCGGCGATTTCGCGCACATTGTCCAGCGTGATCCCACCCGACACCTCCAGCGAGACCCGCCCGGCTACCCAGCGCACGGCGTCTTTGACGTCCGGGATCGACATCTGGCTCAGAGTGATCCGGTCGGGATCGAGCGGGAGCGCTTCTTCCAATTCTTCCCACGTTTCGACTTCGATGACGACCTGGAGGCCGGTGTTCAGTTCGCGGATGCGCTCCATCGCCGCGGCAATGCTCCCCGCCAGCGCAATGTGGTTGTCGCGTACGTAAACCATGTCGTCCAGCTTGGCGCGGTGGATGCCGCCGCCGCCGATCTGCACCGCCCATTGTTCGATCAGGCGCAGGCCGGGCGCGGTTTGCCGCGTGCTGAGGATGACCGCGTTGGTGCCCTGCACGGCTTTAACATACTGGTGTGTCAGTGTGGCAATGCCCGACATGCGCTGCATAAAGTTGAGCGCGCTGCGTTCGGCGGTGAGCACGCTGATCGCCGGGCCGACGACGGCGGCCAGCACATCGCCGCCGGCGACGGCCTCGCCGTCGAGCTTTTCCGGCGTAAAGCCGATCAGTGCATTGACGCGGTTAAAGACCTGTTCGGCCACGGCCACACCGGCCAGGATGCCGGCGTCGCGGGTGACGATGCGTGCGCGGGCGATGATGTTGCCGGGCAAAGCCCATATGCTGGTCACGTCGCCGCTGCCAACATCTTCTTCAATCGCCCGCTCAATCACATTCCAAAGCATGTCCTGGTTCATGGCTGCCCCCGATCAGAATGCCAGATGGAACAAGTTGCTGGTATTTTATGGATGAGCACATTATACCATAATTTTGTGTGCTTGCATACCGTGATCGCAGTGGGGTTTATTTGACGCCGGGCCGATCTTGGTCTATAATGACATGGATGTTTCATTGATGCATCAATGAAACATCCCTAATTTACCTTTGGTCTGTGTCAGGAGGATTTAAAAATGCCAACTGTGCCCGGGATCAAACCGCATGGCGGCGCCCTGGTCAACTGTGAATTGCGTGGGGTGGCCCGCGAGGGTGCATTAGAAAAAGCCGCGTCGCTGCCCAGGCTGGTGCTGTCAGAAGTGGGCGTGTCTGATGTAGAACTGATCGCCGTGGGCGCATTCAGCCCGCTGACCGGCTTTATGCATCGGGCCGACTATGAAAGCGTTGTCGAGACGATGCGCCTAGCCGACGGCCTGGTGTGGTCGCTCCCGATCACGTTGGCCGTCGACCAGGATTTTGCTGGCGGCATCCAGGAAGGCGACGAGATCGCCTTGTACCAGCCGACCGACCAGGGCGATCATTTGCTGGCGACGATGCTGGTGGACGAGATGTATGCCTATGACAAGGAGCGCGAGGCGCGCGAGGTGTATCGCACGACCGAGGAGGCGCACCCCGGCGTGGCCCGCCTGTATGCCCAGGGTGAGGTGCTGCTCGGCGGGCCGATCACCCTGCTCAACCGTCCGGCGGGGCAGGAATTCCCCGAGTTCCGCTACGATCCGATCCAGGCGCGGCGTATGTTTGCCGCCAACGGCTGGCGGCGTATCGTCGGCTTTCAGACGCGCAACCCCATCCACCGCGCGCACGAGTACATCCAAAAGGCGGCGCTGGAAATCGTCGACGGGCTGTTTTTGCATCCCCTGGTCGGCGCGACCAAGGACGATGACATCCCCGCCGACGTGCGCATGAAGAGCTACCAGACTATTTTGCGCGACTATTATCCCGCTGACCGCGTGCTGCTGGGCGTTTTCCCGGCGGCGATGCGCTACGCCGGACCGCGCGAGGCCATTTTCCACGCTCTGTGCCGCAAAAATTACGGCTGCACCCATTTTGTCGTCGGGCGCGACCACGCCGGGGTGGGCAAGTATTACGGCACCTATGACGCGCAGCTCATCTTTGACCAGTTTGCGCCCGAAGATTTGGAAATCGTCCCGCTCTTTTTCGAGCATGCCTTTTACTGCAACAAGTGCGAGGCGGTGGTTACGGCCAAGACCTGCCCGCACGGTCAGGAAAACTGGTTCTTTTTGAGCGGCACCAAGGTGCGCGAGATGCTGCTGCGTGGCGAAGCGCCGCCGCCGCAGATCACCCGTCCCGAAGTGGCCCAGATTTTGATCGACGGCTACAAGGCGCTGCGCGGCGAGAAAGAAGAATGAAAAAACTGTTCGTGATCGGCCTGGATTGTTTCGATCCGGCGCTGGCCTTTGAATGGTGGCCCGACGACTTGCCCACACTCAAAAGGCTGGTTGCTCAAAGCGCCTATGGGCGGCTGGAAAGCACGGTGCCGCCGATCACCGTGCCGGCCTGGAGCTGTATGCTCAGCGGGCGCGATCCCGGCGAGCTTGGTTTGTACGGCTTTCGCAACCGCGCCGATTATTCCTACGAGCAGATGGATATGGCCACCGCCGACAAGGTGCGCCTGCCGCGCGTGTGGGATTACGTCGGGCAGGCCGGCGGCCGTTCGATCGTCGTCGGCGTGCCGCAGACCTACCCGGTGCGCCCGCTCGACGGGATCATGGTCAGTTGTTTTCTGACTCCCAGCACGTCGAGCGCGTATACCTGGCCGCCGGAATTCAAGGACGAAATTCAGGCCACGGTGGGCGATTACATGCTCGATGTGCATGACTTTCGCACCGAAGACAAGGTGCGCCTGCTGCAAAATATCTACCGCATGTCGCGGCAGCGCTTCGATTTGGTCGAGCACCTGCTCAAGACACGCGCCGACTGGGATTTTTTCATGTTTGTCGAGATGGGGCCGGATCGCATCCATCACGGCATGTGGAAATACATCGATCCGCGCCATCCCAGGCACGAGCCGGGCAACCCCTACCAGAACACGATTCACAAATACTACCAGTTCATCGACGCACGCATCGCCCGGCTGCTCGAAATGCTTCCCGCTGACGCCGCCGTGCTGCTCATGAGCGACCACGGCGCGCAGCCGATGCTGGGCGGCTTTTGCCTCAACGACTGGCTGATCGAACAGGGCTACCTGACCCTGGCCTACAAGCCGGAAGGTGTCACCTCGCTGACCATGTGCGAGATCGACTGGGAACATACCAAAGCCTGGGGCGCGGGCGGCTATTACGGGCGCGTTTCGCTCAACATCGCCGGCCGCGAGCCGGAAGGCGCTATTTTGCCGGATGAGGTTGAAGCGTTCAAAGCGGAACTGACGGCTAAACTGGAAGCCCTTTCCGACCCCGGCGGCGCGTCGCTCGGCGTGCGCATCTTTTACCCCGAAACCACCTACGCGCAGGTCAACAACATTCCGCCCGACCTGATCGTCTACCTGGGCGACCTGGCCTGGCGCTCGGTGGGCACGGTGGGCAACCCGGCGCTTTACGTTTTCGAAAACGACACCGGCCCCGACGACGCCAACCACGCGCAGCATGGCCTGTATCTGCTCAAGCGACCGGGAGAGGTGCA
The DNA here is from genome assembly GCA_964428175.1 of uncultured Anaerolineae bacterium. Classification (GTDB taxonomy): domain Bacteria; phylum Chloroflexota; class Anaerolineae; order JAFGEY01; family JAFGEY01; genus CAYRXM01. The sequence goes on along the minus strand of CAYRXM010000031.1, from coordinate 27,102 downwards.
AGGACAGTACGCGGACCGTACCTGGCGCGCCGTCGCACCAACGATGCTCGACCTGCTCGGCCTCGACGTGCCGGCCTGGATGGGGGAGGAACGGTTGTGGTAAACCATCTGCGCGCAGTTTTGTTCGACCTGGATGACACATTGCTTTTCAGCGATGTTGGTTACGAGATGGAGAGCGGCTTTGTCCGGCGCTATATGGCTCTGCTTGGCGCGTATGTTCGCCCGCTGGTCGATGAGCAGACCTTTATCCGGGCGCTGTGGGCGGCGACCAATGCGATGGCGCGCAACCAAGACCTGAGCGTCAGCAATGAGCAGGCATTTTGGGACGCTTTTGTGCCCCTGCTGGGGCGCTCCTGGGATGAACTGCATCCTTTTATGGCGCATTTTTACGAGGAACAATTCCCGGCCCTGCAAGTGTATACCCGCTCGCACCCAGACGCGCGCCGCGCTGTGCGGGCCTGCCTGGACGCCGGGCATCGCGTCGTGGTGGCGACCAACCCGCTCTTTCCCCGCCGGGCCATCGAGCATCGCCTGGACTGGGCCGGGGTGGGCGATATGCCCTTTGACCTGATCACCGCCTATGAAAACATGCACACCAGCAAGCCTGCGCCGGCCTATTATCGCGAGATCGCCGACATGCTGACCGTCGATCCGGTGCAGTGCGTGATGGTCGGCAACGACGTGCAGCACGACATCGAACCGGCGCAGCAGGTGGGGATGCGCACTTTTCTGGTCGATCAATGGCTGGCCGGCGACGATTCGACGGTTCAGCCGGACGGACGCGGCAGCCTGGGCGATTTTATCGATTGGATTGCCCGGCACTCCTGAAACAAGATACAGACCGGCGCAAGTTGACGGAATACGCAATACGCAGCGTGCGCCAGGTGACTCTATTCGCTTGAAAGGATATCACGTGGCAGAACAAAAAGGATTTACGCTGTGGTTTACCGGGCTGTCCGGTTCGGGCAAGACGGCGCTGGCCCAATACCTGGAGCCGGAACTGCGCCGGCGCGGCCTCAAGGTGGAGCGACTGGACGGCGACATTGTGCGCCAGGGGCTGACCCGCGACCTGGGTTTCAGCAAAGAGGACCGCGACAAGAACATCGAGCGGGTCACGTTTGTCGCCAAACTGCTCACCCGCAACGGCGTCGCCGTGCTGTGCTCTTTTATTTCCCCCTACATCGAGCGGCGCGACCAGAGCCGCGCGGAAATCGGCAATTTTGTCGAGTGCTATGTGGAATGCGATCTGGACACGTTGATCGCGCGCGATGTCAAGGGCTTGTACAAAAAGGCGCTGGCCGGTGAAATCCCCAACTTTACCGGCGTGTCTGACCCCTACGAAGCCCCGCCGAACCCAGAGATCGTGGTCAACTCGGGCACACAGACGCTGGAGGAAAGCGCCCGGATCATCCTCGACCGCCTGGTCGAGTTGGGCTATGTCCCTGCCGCCGATCAGGTCTATACCGAAGAGGATGAGGCGCAGGTTGAGGATCGGCTGCGCGCGCTGGGGTATATCTAGCCGTGATCTTGACCGCCGATCCGGATTCGAGCGCCATCGCGCTGGACGAGATTCGCGCAGTCGATCCGGGGGCGCGGCTGCGCCGCTGGCTGGCTCCCGGAGTGGGCTGGGTTGCGCCTGAGATGGACTGGGCGTCGCTGGCCCGGCGGCTCGGCGAACGACCGCCGATATTTTGCCGTCACATCTGCCCGGTGCAGGCCAGCATCGCGCTCCGGCAAGACGCGCGCGACCTGGACGATCTGGCTGCGGCGGCCCGCTCGCTTGCCGCGCAGCTCGACCGCACGCAGACCTTTTCCGTGCAGACCCGGCAGATCGGCGCCGGCTGGCCCTATACCCGCTATGAGGTCAATCAAAGGCTGGCGGAAGAACTGGCCGCGCAGGGCGCACCGCTGGACGTGCGGCAGCCGGCCCAGGTGCTCTCGGTGGTGCTCACGCCGGCAGAGGGCTGCCTGGGGCTGTCGCGCGCCGTCGACAACTTGAGCGATTGGGCCGGCGGCGCGCGGCGTTTCAAGCACGAGGTGGAGCAGATCAGCCGGGCCGAGTTCAAGCTGCTGGAGGCGCTGGAACTGTTTCGCCTGAACCTGCCGTCGGGCGGCCTGGCGCTCGATCTGGGTGCTGCGCCGGGCGGTTGGACGCGAATTTTGCGCGGGCACGCCATGCGCGTGGTCGCCGTGGATCCGGGCGACCTGCATCCGTCCCTCGTCACAGACCGGGCGGTGAGACACGTGCGTCAAACGGCGCAGCAATATCTACCGGCGGCGAACGACAGTTTTGATGTGATTCTCAACGATATGCGCATGGATGCCCGCGATTCGGCGCGGGTGATGAATGGGGCCGGTCGCAATTTGAATCGCAACGGCGGTTGGGCCTTGTTGACGCTCAAGCTGCCCAGGAAAGGGGTGGCTCAGGTGGCCCATATGGCCCTGGAGGTGCTGCGCGAGCGATACACGGTGACGGGCGCCCGCCAGTTGTTCCACAATCGCAGCGAGATCACCGTGGCGCTCGTACTATAACGAGACAAAGAGCGGTGTTTTTTGTCGGTCAGTTCAACAACCGTTTGTTACGGTAATACAGCACAATATCGACCGTCACCATCGTGCCGTTGAGGATGTACAGCCCGGTCACCAGGTCGGGGTTGTGGGTGAGTTTGTGGATGACGCCGGCCACATAGCCGATCAGGACGGTGAACAAAAAGCCGACGCTTTTGCCGGCGATTTGCTTCGAGGTGTACGATTTATAGATCGACAGCGGCCAGGCCGCGCCAAAGCAAAGCAGCATGATGATTTCAAAGATGCTCATCGAGTTTTCCTCTCTGACGAAGAATTTCGTATAGGGCTATCGACCCGGCGACGGCGGCGTTCAGCGAATTGATCTGGCCGAACATCGGCAGCCGAACTACAAAGTCGCACGTTTCGCGCACCAGGCGGCGGATGCCACTGCCCTCACTGCCCACTACCAGCGCGGTTGGCCCGCCCAGGTCGGCCTCCCACACGGGCTGCGCTTCGAGCGTGTCCTCCAGCCCGGCGATCCACACGTTTTCCGCTTTCAGAAATTCCATCGTCTGCGCCAGGTTGGTGACCTGGGCGATGCGCAGGTGTTCGCACGCGCCCGATGAGGCGCTGACCACCGCCGCCGTGATCGACGCCGAGCGCCGGTCGGGCAAGACCACCCCGTGTGCGCCGGCGACCTCGGCAGTGCGCAGCAGCGCGCCCAGGTTTTGCGGGTCTTGCAGGCAGTCGAGCAGCAGCAGCAAGGGCGGCTGGCCATGCTCACGGGCAGCAGCGAGCATGGCTTCGACCTCGACATAGGGGTACGCGCCCACCTCGGCCAGGATGCCCTGGTGGTTGGCGCCGGGGGCGAGTTTGTCGAGCTGGCGGCGATCGGTGCGTTGGAGCGGAATGCGCTTGTGCTGTGCCAGCCGGGCGATCTCGGCCAGGCCGCCGCTTTCCTTACTGCCCTCGGCAACCAGCAGCCGCACAACCCTGCGCCGGCCGGCGCGCAGACACTCGTAGATGGGGTTTCGACCGTACAAAAATTCACTCATGATGTGCCTCCTGCGCGGTGGCCGGCCCGCGCTTGCAAGATAATCAGCATCCCGGCGATGGTCAAGACGCCGCCCAACGTTTGCTGAAGCGTGGGCAGGTCGGCAAAGAGCAGTGCGGTGTACAGGGCCACGAACACGGGTTCTGCCGAGGCGACGACGGCGACCTTGCCGGCGTCGATGCGGGCCAGGGCGCTGTAGCGCAGCACATAGCCGATAAATGGGCCGACGAACGCGCCCGCGCTCAAGGCCAGCAGCGTCTTGCCGTCGATCGGCTGCCACTGCCCGGCAATCAGCGCATAGACGAGCAGCAGCAGCGCCATCGACACGCCGCGCGCGCCGGTCAGTGCGAGCGGGGAGATGTGCCGCACCACCAGGCGGGCGGCCACCGTCGACACCGCCATCAGCAGGTTTTCGATCAGGGCGAGGCCCAGGACCAGGTTCAGCGCTGCGCCGCCCCGGTAGGCGATGATCAGCGTGCCCAACACGGTGATCGCCGCGCCGGCCCATTCGCGGCGGTTGAGGCGTTCGCCGAGCAGGGCGATGCCCAGCAGGATCGTATACACCGTGCGCAGCCGCCCAAAAAAGGCGACCAGAGCCGGATTGGTCATATCGATCTCGGTGAAATAGAGGATGGCGGCGACCGCGTTGCTCAGGATCAGCACCAGCAGCGGCTTCCAGGCGCGGCCGGCGCGGCCCAACTGCGTCGGCTGGCCGCGCAGCAGCGTCCAGGCCCAGGCATAGAGGCCGGAAAGCCCGTACCACCACACGCTGAACGTCGTCGGGTTGACCACGTTGGAAACGGATTTGCGCACCACGAACGTGGCGGCGATGGCCGCCGCGGAGCCGAGGGCAAACAAATAGCCGGCGATGGACGAGCCTGGATGCTCTTGTGACACGGGCCGATCATTCTCCTATGAAAGTTGGTTGAATTGTAGTATAATGGCAAAACATCGTCAAATCTGAGGTATGGCAAGCGTGTACGGCGAGGAGGAGCGATGAACATCTGGAACCTGCGGCTCGGACGGCAACTGCAAGAATTGAACCGCCTGCGTAATATTGTTCAAGTTCTGACCCGCAACGGGCTGACTGCCCTGGTCGAGCAAATCGAGGTGGCGTATCCGCTGGCGCGCAGCTGGCGCAAGCGCTCTGCACGGGCCAAAGAAGTTGAAAATCTGTCGATTGCCGAGCGCGTGCGGCGCACCCTCGAAGATCTGGGGCCGACCTATATCAAGCTGGGCCAGTTGTTGAGCGGGCGCGGCGACCTCTTGCCGCCGGGTTTTACCGAGGAATTGACCAAGCTGCTCGACTCGGCGCCGGCCTTTTCGTATGAAAAGGCGGCCGAGCAGATCGAGCACGAGTTGGGCGGGCCGCCGGAAGCCATTTTTGCCAGGTTTGAACGGGAGCCAATTGCCGCCGCCTCGATCGGCCAGGTACATCGCGCGACGCTGTTGAGCGGCGAGCAGGTGGTGGTCAAGATTCAGCGGCCCAACATCGAGCAGATGGTCAAATCCGATCTTGACGTGTTGATGAGCCAGGCGCATTTTTGGGAGCAGCATTCCGAGGCCGCACGCAATTACAATGTGACCGAGATCATTGAGGAATTGGGCTATTCGCTGCGCAACGAGATGGATTATACCTCCGAGGCGCAAAACATTGACCGCTTTTACCAGGCCTATGCCGATCATCCCACCATTCGTATTCCCAAGGTGTATTGGCAGTATACCACCAGGCGGGTGATCGTGATGGAGGAACTGGTTGGGATCAAGCTGACCGACCTGGACCGCCTGCGCCGCGAAAAGTACGATCTGCCGGCCATCGCCCGTGTGGGCACCGATTTTTACCTCAAGCAGGTCTTCGAGGACGGCTTTTTCCACGCCGATCCGCACCCGGCCAACCTGATGGTGGTCGATGACAAGCTGGCCGTGCTCGATTTTGGCATGGTCGCTTTTGTATCGCACCGACTGCGCGATCAACTGGGCGACTTGTTGGTGTCGATCATTAGCCAGGAGGCCGAGCGGGCGACGACGGTGCTGGTGCGTATGGGCGTGGTCACACGCGCCACCAATCTGCGCGAATTGGAGCGTGACCTTCAGCGCATGATGGGCCGCTATCTCGGTTTGCCTTTGCAGCAGATGGATGTGGCCCTGATTTTGAGCGAAATCTTTGGCATCGCCTTTATGCATCACATTCGTCTGCCTTCCGATTTTGCCATGCTGATCCGCACCATGCTCATTTTGAACGGCGTTGGCTATCAGCTCGATCCAGATTACCGTCTGGTGCAGGCGTTAGAGCCGTTCGTGCGCGAGCTGGTCTCCAAAAAACTGAGCATTCAACGCCTGGGCAGCAATGCGCTGCGCACAATGGACTCGCTGGGGTTGATGCTCCAGCGTTTTCCCACCCGCCTCGACGATCTGTGGGATCAGCTCGATGAGGGCAATTTGACCGTGGGCGTGTCGGTGCGCGATCTGAGAATGATCATCCAGCGCGTGGATCGCATAGCCAACCGTGTTGCTTTTTCGCTGATCGTCGCCGCGTTGATCATCGGCTCGGCGCTGATCTTGATGGGCGGCGCGGACATTATGGCGCTGTTCAAGATTCCGGGGCTGGACATTGCCATCCCGGTGGCCCAGGTCAGCTTTATTTTGGCCGGCCTCACCGGCGCGTGGCTGTTGTGGTCGATCATTCGTACAAAGGGCATGTGACGCGCACGAAAGGTATGTGACGATGGATCAAGTTTTTTGCGGTTATTACGACTCGCCCATCGGGTTGATCGAAATCCAGAGCACGGCAGCGGCTGTGACTTCGATCCGGTTTGTCGAGGCGCGGCAGGAGGGTGCCCTTTCGACGGCGCTGATCGAGATGGCGCTGGCCCAGTTGGACGAGTATTTCTCGCCGCCCGGCCCGATGGCCGGGTCGCGTCGCCAGTTTGACCTGCCGCTCGATCTGCGCGGCACGCCGTTTCAGCAGCGGGTGTGGCGGCAGTTGCTCGCAATTCCCTACGGGCAGACGGCCTCTTATGCGGATGTGGCCCGCGCGCTCGGCGATCCCAGGACGGTGCGTGCCGTCGGCGTGGCGAATGGCAGGAATCCCGTGGCGATTGTGGTGCCCTGCCACCGGGTGATCGGCAGCGACGGCAGCCTGACCGGTTATGCCGGAGGGCTGTGGCGCAAAGAGTGGCTGCTCAAGCACGAAGGGTGTATGCTGGCCTGAGCATTTGCGTTTTCGACCGATTTGATTCTAGTTGGCTCTATTGTGACCGAGAGATCAGTGACCGTTTCCCAAACAAAATCCTGGCGGCCCGGCATCTGGACAGAAGTCTGCATCGTAGCACTCATCATTGCCGTCGCCGCTTCTTTGCGTTTCGCCTGGCTCGATCGGTCGCCGCCGGGTATGACCCACGACGAGGCGGCGTTCGGCGCGGAAGCCGAAATCATCCTCGACGGCGAGTGGCCGGTCTATTTTTCGCTGGGCTACGGGCACGAGCCGTTCTACTCGTACCTGGTCGCTGCGGGGTTTGCCCTGTTTGGGCGCACGCTGGGCGTGATGCGCGTCGTCGCCGCCGGGTTTGGCCTGCTCCTGGTGCCGCTGACCTATTATTTTGCCCGCCGCTGGTTCGGCTTTCACGTCGCCTGGATCAGCGCGGCCTGGCTGTCGGTGGCATTTTGGACGGTCAATCTGTCCCGCCAGGCGCTGCGTGGCAACATGCTGGCCCCGTTGTGGCTGCTGGCGGCGATTTTTTTCTGGGAGGCGCTCAAAGGGTCGGGTTACGAGTTGCGAGCCAGAGGTTGCGCGTTGGAGAATGGCACACACCCCGCAACTTTTAACTTGAAACTGGCAACTCTTTTTTTTCTCTTGTCCGGTTTTTTTCTCGGTCTGACCTTTTACACCTATCTTTCCGCGCGGGTGACCTGGGCCGTGTTCCCCGCCTTTGTCCTCTATATGCTGCTTTTCAAGGAACAGCGCCTTTTACTGCGTAAAATCTGGCCCGGCCTGCTGGCGATGCTGGTCGTCGCCGCCCTGGTCGCCTTGCCGCTGGGCCTGTACCTGGCCCGCAATCCCGGCGAGCAGGTGCGCCTGGAAGGGATGATGGCGCCGATCAACGAGTTTCTGGCCGGCCGGCCGCAGCGCTTGCTCGATCACCTTTGGAACGGGGTGCGCGTGTTTTCCTGGCAGGGCGATATGTTTGGGGTCTATAACATTGTGGGCCGGCCCATCTTTGATCCGGCCGGGTCGCTCGTCTTTTACGCGGGGCTGCTGGTCGCGCTCTGGCGCTGGCGCGACGCGCGCTGCGCTTTTTTGCTGCTCTGGTTTGGCGCGGGCATGTTTCCCGGCCTGGTGACGACCAACGAGGGCGTTTTTTTGCGCATCCTGACCGCACAGCCGGTAGTCTATTTGTTCCCGGCGCTTGCGCTCCTGGCGGTGCAGCGCTGGATCGCCGGGCGGCAAACGTCGAATGCCAAAGGGCAAGGTTGGCTGCGCGCGGCGTGGCTCGTCCTGGCCGTCGTCTTGATCGGCGTCGATGGCTGGCGTTCGACCTGGGATCAGTTTGTCGATTGGCCGGCCCGGCCGGAGACGCGCACCATTTACAACCAGAATATGGCCGCCGTGGCCGAATACCTGCGCGATGAAGCCGAGAGCGGGGTGGTGGCCTTTTCGGCGCTGTACCCGCTGTATTATCACGATCCGTGGCTGGTTCGCTACCAGGCCGGGCGCGCCGACCTTGCCGAGCGCTGGTTCGACGGGCGCGGCTGCGTCGTATATCCCAATGAAGGCGAGGCGCGGTTTGTGTTTTCGGCGTTAACCCCGCTCGACGCGGCGCTGTGGGGCGAGTTTGAAGCTGATGCCGCGCTGATCGAGCGGCGCGACCTGCGCCCGGACGACGAGAACCCGTATTTCGAGGTCTGGCGCTGGCAGGGCGGCCCATCGCTGGCGGCGCGGCTGGCGGCATTGCAGGCCCAATCGCCGCTGTGGATCGATGTTGAGCCTTTGGTCGGCGGCGCACAGTTTGGCGATGTGATGGCGCTGGTCGCCTATCGTCTGAATCAGTCGACGTTCAAACCGGGCGATACGGTCGAGTTGATCACCTATTGGCGCGCGCTGCGCACGGTGCAAAAGCAGGATGACTGGGACACCTTTGTGCATCTGCTCGATCAAAACGGGCAGGTGATCGGCGGCACGGACGTGCTCGACTGCCCGCCGACCGGCTGGCAGCCAGGCGATATGGCCGCGCAGGTACATCGCTTCCAGGTGGGCGAAGGAACGCCGGGCGAAGCGTTGGTCGAAGTGGGGGTGTACCGGCATACGGCCGGGCGGCTGCCGGTGGTGGTGGATGGTCAGGCCGTTGCCGACCGGGTGCTGCTGTCGCCAATTCAAATTGTGGAGGAATGACGATGTCTGGAGCGAATCTTTGGGATTTTCCGCTTCTTTTTCTGTGCTGCGGTGCGCTGGTTATGCTGGTGCTTGCCGCCGTTGTCAGCGCGGTGTTTTTGTTGTTCCGTGATCGGCATTAGTGTGAATTCTCGAAAACGTTCGTTGTTGTTCAATCTGCTCAAAATCGCGATCAGCCTGGGCGCGCTGGCCTACGTGTTGCTGACCCTCGACTGGCCGACGTTGGTCGCCGCCGTGCGCCAGGTTCGCTGGGGCTATGTCGGCGCGGCGGCTGTGCTGGTCTTTGCCGGGATTGCCTTGCGCGCCGTGCGCTGGATGGCGCTGCTCAACGGCCTCGACATTCACGTGCCGCTGGGGCGGTTGGTCAGGCTCTATTTTGTGGGCACTTTTTTCAACGCTTTTTTGCCCACCGGCCTGGGCGGCGACACGATCCGCGCGGTCGAGCTGGCCCATCACACTCAAAAGGGGCCAGAAGCCGTCGGCGCCGTTGTCGTCGACCGTGCGACGGGGCTGTGGATGATGTTTGTGATCGGCCTGATCGCCTTGCCCTTTAGCGCCGGTGAGATTCCGCCGGCGATGGCCTGGTTTGTCGCCGCGGTGTCGATTGTGGCCGTGGCCGGCGGCTGGCTGGTGATGGGCACGCGCTTTGTGCCCTGGCTGGGCGGCAAGGTTCGCTTGCCCGGTCAGGCCAAGCTGGAGCGATTCTACCAGGCGGTGAGCGGCTGCGGCCTGAGCGCGCTGGCACAGGCCTGCGGCATATCGCTGATCTTTAACGTGATGACGATCCAGGTCAATTTTCTGCTGGCGCGCAGCCTGAACGTGGACCTGCCGATGGGCACGTTTTTCTTGTATTCGCCCTTGCAGTCTACGGCGTTGTTGGTGCCGTCGGTGGGCGGATTGGGCGTCGGCGAGGTGGTCTACAGCCTGATGTATGGCACGGTCGATGTGAACAAGGAACTGGCGACGGCCATGTCGCTGGCGCGATACGTGGTGCAAACCGTCGTGCCTGGCGTGTTGGGCGGCGTTTTGTATCTGATCGACGGTGCGATGGGTTTGAAAAAGCGTATTGATCCAGAGTCGGGACACGGCACACAGTGCCCTTGACAAGAAAATCATCTCAGGAGAATGGGGCCTTGAAAGTTGCTTTTGTGTTTCCCAGAACGCACTATCCTTCCGGGCAGCCGCCGTTGGGCATTTTGTCGCTGGCGGCCTATCTGCGGGCAAAGGTGTCCGGCGTGCAGGTCGATGTGATCGATGCCACGTTTTACGACCGCCCGGCCCAGATGATGCGTGAGCGCATCGAGGCGGGGAATTATGATATCGTTGGCCTTTCGGTGATGACGGCGATGCTGCGCGATGCAATCGAGGCCTCGCGCATCGCCCATAGCGCGCCGGGTCGGCCGCTCGTCTTGTGGGGCGGCCCGCACCCGACCGTACTGCCCGAGCACAGTCTGAATCAGGATTTTGTGGACATGATTTGTCTGGGCGAGGGCGAAGAGACGCTGCGCGAACTGGTCGAGCGGGGCGGCGACCCGGCCGGGGTGGCCGGCCTGTGGTACAAAAAGGACGGCGAAATCGTGTGCAACGGGCCGCGTGCGCCGATCCAGGATTTGGGGATTTTGCCCCACCCGGCGCGCGATCTGGTCGATATGGAGGCCTATGCCCGCACCTGGTACAGCCTGACCGCCGCGTCGCCGGAGCTGCGCGGCACCTCGCTGATCGCTTCGCGCGGCTGCCCATTTTCATGCACCTACTGCCAGCCGACGCTGGACCGGATTTTCGGCAAGCACCTGCGCCGCCGTCCCGTGCCGCACATGATCGACGAGCTGCGCCAACTGCGCGAAAAATATCGCCTGGATGCGTTCATGCTCGAAGACGATACCTTTATTGCGCACAATGGCTGGGCGATGGAGTTTGCGACCAGCCTGCGTGATTCGGGGCTAAATTACAAGTGGGGCTGCAACGTCCGCGCCGACCTGGTGGTGCGCAGCCCGCATCTGGTGGAAGAGATGGCCCGCGCGGGGCTGGTGCAGGTCAACATGGGCATCGAGAGTGGATCGCAGCGCATTCTGGACGAGTGGTACAACAAGGGGATTACCGTCGAGCAGGTGCGTGAAGCGGCGTCGATCTGCAAAAAGCTGGGGCTGCGCGTGGGGGGCTATTTCATGCTCGGCGCGCCGACCGAGACGCGACGCGAGATCGTGACGACCATCGAGTATGCCGCGCGTTTGCCCATCGACGAGGCTGCATTCAACATCACCACGCCGCTGCCGGGCACCTATTTATGGGACAAGACCCGGGATCAGGTTGGCGACGATCTCGAAGCGTTCAATTACTACAGCCACTCGGTGTACAAATCGGACGAGGTGCTGCCCGGCTGGCAGCTTGACCTGTACAAAAAGTGGGCCTATTTGCGGTTTTATGCCCTGACCCCGGCTCGCGCGTGGCGCATCCTGATCGACGATGTGTTGTCAATCGCCGGGCTGCGCAAGCTGTGGGTGCGAATGAAGCGATTCTAAATTCGCGACCGGGCGCTGGTCGATACAGCGCGAGGAAAAATGCCGGGGCACAGCCGACACAGGGGATGTGCCCCGGCATTTGGGCCGGAAAGAGGTTTACTCTTCCTGCTCTTCCTTCTTTTCTCCATCGGACCCTTTTTTGACTTCCTGGCGGAACGAGTTGATCGCGCCGCCCAGCCCCTTGCCGATGTCGCGCAGCCGGCCTGCCCCAAAGATGACCAGGACGATCACCAGGATGACGAGCCATTCCCATACACCAAAATTAGGCATTTCTCACTTCTCCTTAAAAATTTTCTTTCCCAGTATCCGTAAGCATTCTAAATATATGCTAATCCAACGATAACCCCAACTGCCGGTGCAGTTGTTCGAGCACGATCTCGATCCCCCGTTCGGCCATTCGCAGTGTGAACGGATGTCTGTCTGGCGGCGTCTCCCCCAGTGTGGTTGCCGCTGCCAGCGCTACTTCGGCGAGGTGTCCTTGCCTGGCCCGCAGCAGCCACTCGGCGCTGGCCTCCAGTTGCGCGCGCAGCCCGGCGACGGCCTGCTCGTCGAAATAATCGCCGGCCAATTGGGTCGCCCAATGGACCAGGCTGTCCTGTCGCCTGACAGTCGAGCGGCGCATTAAGGCCAGCGTTTTCTGCATCACCTTGTCGCCAAAGGCATACCAGTTGTGAAAGACCGGGTGCGCCAGCAGGTCGGCCGATTCGCCCAGCAAGTCGTGCGCCCGGTCGGCGCCAACCTGTTCCGGGGCGATGACGTGATCGGCCCCCGGCGCAAAAGCCCAAACAAAAGTGCCCAGCAGGCGGTATTCGAGCGGTGGATGCTCGCCGAGGGCCAATGTACGCTGTGCGCCCTCGCGCACGATCCGCCGTCCGTACTCGAAATCGGTTTCCAGCATGTAAAGGATCAAATCATCTTCGGGCGAGATGCTGTGAATGTACCCTTGCGGCTGTTTGCGCGGCAGTGCGTCCGACGGCACCTGCGCGTTTCCATAGGCCTGGATGATGCCACGTGCGCTGTTGGTCGAGATGCCCCAGAAAAAGCAGTGATCGTCCTCGCCGCGTGGGCCAAGGAACCAGACCACGCGGTTGCCTTCACTGTCCGGCGCGTTGACCAACGTGCGCCAGCCCGCGTCGACGGGGGGCAGCGGCTCGACGGCGATGCCCTTGAAGGCCAGCTTGCGCAGGCTGCGCTCACACGCCGGCAGCCTGGATGTAGGGAGCATCGCTTGCAGCGTTTGCAGCCCCTGCACTGCTCGTGGACCGTTGATCTTGCCCAGCGCATATAGGGCGGCCTGCGCAATCGGTTCGGATTCATCTTGTGCGAGCAGGCACAGGACGCGCACGGCGTGCTCTTGACCGACAAGCAAGAGCATATCGACGATGTTTTCGAGCACTTGCTGGGGCTGCTCGGACAGGCTGTGCATGTAATCGAGCAGGATCAGCGGGTCGGCTTCCGCCTCGGTGAGCATTTCCTGGATCGATTCTTTCACCAGGGCTTGCGGATCGGCCAGCGAATGGACCAGGGATGGGTCCGGCTCTTCGCCGAGATAGCGCTCCAGGATCAACATGGCGGCGATGCGATAGCGGTCCGGCTGCGTTTCGTCGATGGCGACATCGTACAGCCGGTCGGAGATTTCGTCCTGATCCGGGTATTGTGAGGCCAGCATGCCCAGCACGTTGATCATTTGCGGGGTCGCACGTTTCAGGTTGTTCAAGATCGCCGGGATAACCTGATCGCCGCTCAAGGCGATACGCTCGGTTTGCGCGTTGAACGCGCTTTCCGATTGGACCAGCAGCAGTTCGTCGATCTCTTGCTCGATCTGCCGCCTGGCACGCAGCGCGGTGATGATGTTATCTCGGTCAGCCATTCAGGATTCTCAGATCAGGGATTATAGCACAGGTCGGTGCTGTGAACAAGTTATTGAGCTTGTGAACAGCATTCAGATATTTGTTTTTTCCTGTGCCTTGTTGACCTGGGTCTGCGCCTGCCAGCGCACCTCGATAAAGGCGGTTTCGATGTGCGGGTACAGCATCCAGACGGTGGCAATGCCGGCCAGCCCGCCGGTGAGCAGGCGTAAAATCCAGTTGCTTTCGTACAGGCTGATCAATTGCAGGCCGCCGTCGAGCGCCATCGGCAGCAAGAGCAACCCATACACCAACAGTGAGATCGGTTTGATTCGCTTGCGCAGCGGGCCAAAAAGCAGCCCACCGAGCAGCAGCCCGCCATAGAGGGCAATGTCGCGTTGGCACAGGGCCATCTTGAACCCAATTCGCGGCGACCCCAGGAACTGTTTGAGTTCAAAGGGGTTGTCGCTGTCTATCTCGCCGAGTGACCACAGTTCGTCGAGCGTATAGTTGGCTTGCGGGCCGCCCAAAAAGAACGAGCGCTGCGGGAGTTGGTGGCAGGCCGGCGCATAGACCAGATAGATCAGCCGGCCCAGGCTCGGCGCGCCGGAAGCCATCAATACTGGGGCCAGGATAGGCAGGAACAGATAAATGCCGATCAACAGGTTGAATGCGGCCAGCCAATGCTGGGCCAGCTTGATGATCTGACGGTCGATGAAAAGCACCAGTGTGCGCCGCCGGCCGGTGATGGGAGGACGTTGTTCGCTGTTCATGGCGCGACCCCTATTTGTTCGAGATAGCCGGTAAGCTGTGCTTCCTCGATCAGACCAATGTGGATGGTGCGGATCACACCCTCCGAGTCGATGAGGATGCTGGACGGCAGCCCCCTCATTCGATAGGTGCGCATGACCAGCGCGTCGCGATCCATAAGAATGGGAAAGGTTACACCAGCGTCTTTGACAAAGGGTTCGGCGCTTTGCTCGTTTTCGCCGACATTGATGCCCAGGACCACGAACCCACGATCCTGATAAGCCTCATACACTTGTTGAATGTCGGGCATTTCGACGCGGCAGTAGGTACACCATACTGCCCAGAAATTGATCAACACGGCTTGCCCGCGGAACTGGCTGAGCGATATCGGGTCGCCGTCCAGGTTGTCGAGCGTGAAATCGGGGGCCAGGTCGCCTTTGCGCGCGCCAACTGTTGGCGCGCCCACCTGGGGCGTGTTTGCGTCTGGCGTATTATTTTCCGGCGTTGTGTCCGAATCGGGCAGCGGCTTGCGCGTGGGCGTCGGTGCGATAGCCGCCGGCGCCGTGGCAACCGTTGTCGTGGCGACTGTCGCTGTCGCGCCGGCGAGCATACACCCGGTCGTGCTAACCACGGCTCCCAAGAGAGCGAGAACGATAAACAGCCTGTATTTCATTGGCCGCTCTCCGGGTATGTGTTTTGTATTTTATACCAGATCAACATTAGTTTTCCCTTTGATTTTCATTAGAAATGCATTAGATTCAGCAGAGATGCCCAAAGTACACAGACGAGCACCGGTTGACGCGCACCGATAAACACAGAAAATCAGTGTAAATCAGTGTCCGGATTTTCTGGCGTTTTCCAGGCTTTGCAGTAGACTCAATTCTGGCTTTGCTGAAAAAAGGTCGGCTGTTCGCTAAATTGCCTGTTGAGGCATTGTTCTTGCGCTTATTAAGCGCAGTTAGCAAAGCTCCAAGATAATTGATGCATTGAGTTCTTGACTTGTTTGTCGTTCCTGACCTTTTTTCAGTAGACTCAATTCTGGAACGCAATTCGTTCCAGCCATTTGCGTTCGTGCCAGGGCAGGGGAATGCCTTTGGCCGCGACCAGCCAGGCTGGTGTTCCTTTTCTTTGTTGGACCTGCCAGTTGTGATAGTGTTCGATCTGGGCCGGCTCAAAGACCTCCAGCATCGCGTCGTACCATGCAAGCCCGTCGGTTTTTTGAAAATGCCAGTGCTCTACGGCGTAAAAGTTGTTGTGCCAGTGAAAATCGGGGCTGTCGTGCGCGGCGATGCGCAGCCAGCCGTATTGCGCCATCAGGTCGGTCAGGTCGATGTAATAGCCGGTTGGCAGCGCTTTGCGCCGCCCGCCGGTGAGCGCTTGCCGCGCGTCGGCGGTGAGGTCCCAGGGCCGGGTGCGCAAGGGTTGGCCCTGGCTGCCGTCCTGCTTTTCGCAGCGCAGGTAGAGCCGCCAATAGACCTCGCCGCCGCCCGGCTCCAGCACCACTTCCAGCCAACGCTGGCGGCGGTCGGGCGACAGGTAATCCATCAAGGTGTCGATGGCGCGCCCGGTTTTGTGCCAGCTTGTGTACGACGAGTGACCGCTGTCATAGCCGATGTCGCGCCAGGCATCGGAGAGCTGGGCGAAAAAATCGCGCCCGCACTCGTCGATCGTGCGCTGGCGCAGGGCGATGAACGAGTCGTTCACCCGATCGCTGAGCCAGGGATTGCCCACATCGATGCCTTCGATCCGGACCAGATCGTAGGGCGAGCCGTGACCGGGGCTTGTTTTTTCTACATACAGTACAACCGCATCGCCGTGCGCTTGTATCCACTCGACCGGGGTGGAGGTCCAACTGAGCGGCCCTTCGACGATCAGGTTTTCGCTCAGGTAGCGCGGCAGTTCCCATTCGCCGGCCGTTTTCTGCACGAGCAGCCGCGCGTCTTGCGCATAGCGCAGCAGGTAGGCGAGGTAATCACCGTCGGGCGAGGCCGCTGCCGCGCCGGCGACATTCCAGCGAGTCAGGCGCGCGCCGGGGGATTCGAGATCGGCGTCGACTGGGCGGGCGTACACGTCCTGTTTCTCGCCGGAAATCAAGCTGTAGAGCAAGATGCCGTCGCTTCGCCAGCCGAGCAGTTCTTCGTCGCTGGGCATCGAGGTGACCTGCCGCGTCTGGCCCGTCTCAAGGCTCAATACGAACAGGTCAGCGTCGCCGTTGCGCCAGGAGGTAAAGGCGATTTGCGTGCCGTCGGGCGACCAGACGGGCATGCCGTCGGCCCTGGGCGAATCGGCGGTGAGGTTGGTCGGTTCGCCGGTGAGCACGTCGAGCAGCCACACGTCGAGATTGCCGGCGCGCATGCTCTCAAAAGCGATCTGGCTGCCGTCGGGCGACCAGGACGGCGCGCCGTCGTAGGCATTGTCGGCGGTCATCTGGGCGACGACGCCTTGAGCGGTGAGCACGTAGAGGTTCCAGAATCCATTGCGGTTGGAGGCAAAGGCCAACTGTGTGCCGTCGGGCGAAAAAGCCGGAAAGCGATCCTCGGCCGGGTCGGCGGTGAGGCGGATGCGCATTCCGGTCGCCGGGTCGACGGCGTAAATGTCCCAGTTGTTGCCGATGCGCGCGCTGAAAGCGATCAGACTGTGCGACAGCGGGTGCGCGGTCGGTGTAGGCGGGATCGTCGCGGTGGGCGTTGGGGGGGGAGCCGATGTTGCCGTCGCTGTCGCCGTGGGGATGGGCGTCGATGTCATCGTCGCCGTGCCGGTGGGCAGCACGGGCGGCGGCATTTCGGTCGTTTCGATTGTGGCGTCTGGTTCGGGCGCACATGCCGACAAAAGGATCAGCCCGAAAGCACAAAGTGTGATAAAATGTAAGGGCGAGATTTTCATGGCTGCAAGTTTACTCGATCATGGCAAGATTTGCAAGCATTTGCCGGACTGGCGCACGTTCTTATGTAATTCTAATCTCGCTCCTATCTCGATCTAATGTGCCTGGATTACACTATGCCTAAAAATGACGCCAAGTGGAGGCATTGACTATGGATTTGAACAAATATACCGAAAAAGCCCAGGAAGCCGTTCTCGGCGCGCAGTCGGTGGCCGAAGAATTGAACCACAGCCAGATCGAACCGGAGCACCTGCTGGCCGCGCTGCTGGACCAGCAGGATGGCGTGGTGCCGCAGGTGGTCGAAAAGATGGGCATTTCGTCGGCCTATCTGGCTGAGCAGGCGCGCAAGGTGCTGGCCAGCAAACCGCGCGTCTACGGGACATCGTCGCGGTTGACGCTGTCCGGCGCGCTGGGCCGCGTGCTCAACCAGGCTGAAAAAGAGGCGCAGCAGATGCGTGATGACTATGTGTCGACCGAGCATCTGTTGATGGCGTTGGCCAACGGTCACGGCGGCGAGGCGGCGCAGCTGCTGGCTCAGAACGGCATCGACAAAAACGCGATTTACGGCGCGCTGAGCCAGGTGCGCGGATCGCAGCGCGTGACCAGCCAGACTCCGGAGACGACCTACCAATCGCTGCAAAAATACGGGCGCGATCTGACCGAACTGGCCCAGAAGGGCAAGCTCGATCCGGTGATCGGGCGTGACGAGGAAATTCGCCGCGTGATCCAGGTGCTCAGCCGGCGCACCAAGAACAACCCGGTGCTGATCGGCGAGGCGGGGGTGGGCAAAACGGCCATCGCCGAAGGGCTGGCCCAGCGCATCGTGCGCGGCGACGTGCCCGAAGGGCTAAAGAACAAAAAGATCGTCGCCCTCGACCTGGGATCGCTGGTTGCCGGGGCCAAATATCGCGGCGAGTTCGAGGAGCGGCTCAAGGCGGTGCTCAAGGAAATCACCGAGAGCGAAGGGCGGGTGGTGCTCTTTGTCGACGAGCTGCACACCATGGTCGGCGCGGGGGCGGCCGAAGGCGCGATGGACGCCAGCAACATGCTCAAGCCGATGCTGGCGCGCGGCGAGCTGCACTGCATCGGCGCGACCACGCTCGACGAGTACCGCAAGTACATCGAAAAGGACGCCGCATTGGAACGCCGCTTCCAGCCGGTGATGGTGACGGAACCGAGCGTTGAGGATACAATCAGTATTTTGCGCGGTTTGAAGGAAAGGTACGAAGTGCATCATGGCGTGCGCATCCAGGACAGCGCGTGCATCGCCGCGGCGACCATGTCGCATCGCTACATCTCGGATCGCTTTCTGCCCGACAAGGCCATCGATCTGATCGACGAGTCGGCGTCGCGGCTGCGCATGGAAATCGACTCAAAACCGGAGGAACTGGACCGCGTCGACCGCGAAATCATGCAGCGCGAGATCGAGCGCGAGGCGTTGAAAAAGGAAAAGGACAAGCCCAGCAAGGAGCGCCTTCAAGCGTTGGAGAAAGAACTGGCCGACCTGCAGGAGCAAAGTCGCGCCTTGCAGGCCCGCTGGGACGCTGAAAAAGAGGCCATCCAGG
Source organism: uncultured Anaerolineae bacterium (assembly GCA_964428175.1). Classification (GTDB taxonomy): domain Bacteria; phylum Chloroflexota; class Anaerolineae; order JAFGEY01; family JAFGEY01; genus CAYRXM01. The sequence continues at coordinate 8,589 of CAYRXM010000031.1, read as the reverse complement.
GTTTGCAGCGCACTAAAGAAGAGATCGAGCGCGTGCGCCACGAGATCGAGTTGGCGCAGCGCAATATGGACTATGGCCGCGCCTCCGAGCTGCAATACGGCACGCTGCGCCAGCTCGAGCAGCAGCAAATCGAGCAAGAACAGCGATTAAAAGAGATGCAGAACGGGCAGCAGTTGCTCAAAGAAGAAGTCGGCGCAGAAGACATCGCCCGCGTGGTTGCCCACTGGACCGGCATTCCCGTGTCCAAGCTGCTGGAGGGCGAGGTCGAAAAACTGCTCAAGATGGAAGATCGCTTGCACCGGCGCGTGGTCGGCCAGGATGAGGCGATCCAGGTGGTGAGCAACGCCGTGCGCCGCGCGCGGGCGGGGCTGCAAGACCCCAACCGGCCGATCGGCTCGTTCATCTTTTTGGGGCCGACCGGCGTGGGCAAGACCGAGCTGGCGCGCGCGCTGGCCGAGTTTCTGTTTGACGATCAAGAGGCCATGATCCGCATCGACATGAGCGAATACCAGGAGCGGCACACCGTCGCCCGACTGATCGGCGCGCCGCCGGGCTACGTAGGCTATGACGAGGGCGGGCAGCTCACCGAGGCTGTGCGCCGCCGGCCCTACGCGGTGGTGCTGTTTGACGAGATCGAAAAAGCGCACCAGGAGGTGTTCAACGTGCTGTTGCAGGTGCTCGACGACGGGCGGCTCACCGACGGGCACGGACGCACCGTCGATTTCAAGAATGCGGTGGTGATCATGACCTCGAACATCGGCAGCCAGTGGTTGGGCGAGCTGGCCGGCGACGAGGCGGCGATGCGTGAGCGGGTGATGGCGGCGCTGCACCAGCACTTCCGGCCCGAATTTCTCAACCGCATCGACGAGGTGATCCTGTTCCACAACCTGACCCGCGAGCACCTGATGCAGATCGTCGACATCCAGGTGGAACATCTGCGCGTGTTGATGCAGGAGCGCAAGATCAAAGTCGAGCTGACCGACGCGGCCAAGCGCAAGCTGGCCGAGGACGGCTACGATCCGGCCTATGGCGCGCGCCCGCTCAAGCGGGTGATCCAGCGCCAGGTGCAGGACCGGCTGGCGCTGGCCATCTTGCAGGGCCAGTTTGGCGAGGGCGATACGGTGCGCATCGATGCGGCAGGGGGCGAATTGGTCTTTGCCTAGCTCGGTAGGTTGGGTCGAACGAATGTGAGACCCAACTACGCCTGGCCGGTGGAGGTTGTGTGTTGGGTCTCGTACCTCGACCCAACCTACTCGCTGCTATTTTCCAATACAAAAGCGGCTGAAAATGGTCTCCAGCAGCGACTCGCTCGCCGTCTCGCCGGTGATCTCACCCAGGGCATTGATCGCGCCGGTCACGTCGACGCTGATCAGGTCGGCGGGCTGGCCGGTGCGCTGAGAGGCTGCGGCGGCCTGCACACACTCGCGCGCGCGGCGCAGCACGTCCCGGTGGCGCGGGCTGCCGACCAGCGCCGCATCGGAGGCGATGACTGTGCCGGAAAAGACGGCCTGCTCGATGGCCCCTTCGAGCGCGTGCAGGCCCTCGCCGGTCAGGGCGGAAATCTCGATCCTCGGCGCGCCGGGCAGCAGGCCGGCGGCGTCGACCTGGGTGGGCAGGTCGGTCTTGTTGATTGCCACCAGCGTCGGCTTGGGGCCGATCAATTCGGCGATCTCGCGGTCGCTCTCTTCCAGCGGCGCGCTGCCGTCGATGACCAGCACGGCCAGGTCGGCCTGGGCCAGGGCGCGGCGGCTGCGCTCGATGCCCAAACCCTCCACTTCCCCCTCGATCTCGCGGCGGATGCCCGCCGTATCGACCAAAACCAGCGGAATGCCGTTCAGGTTCAGCGTCTCCTCCAGCGTGTCGCGGGTCGTGCCGGGCTGCGGGGCGACGATGGCCCGCTCGACGCGCAGCAGGGCGTTGAGCAGGCTGCTCTTGCCCACGTTGGGCCGCCCGACGATGGCCGCGCGCACGCCCTGACGGTAGATCATGCCGCGATTCGCGCCGGCGAGCAGCGCATCGATCTGCATCAAGGAAAAGCTCAAATCATCCTTAATGTCGTAAGGGGGGATTTCGTCCTCGTCAAAGTCGATGCTTGCCTCCAGCCAGGCCAGAGCGGCCAGCAGCCGCTCGCGAATCAGCCGTACCTGCTGCGACAGCCGCCCATCCAGTTGATCGACGGCGACCCGCAGCCCGGCTTCGGTCTTGGCCTCCACCATGTCGGCGACGGCTTCGGCCTGGGCCAGGTCGATGCGCCCGTTGAGAAAGGCACGCAGGGTAAACTCGCCCGGCTCGGCCAGCCGCGCGCCGTGCTGCAAGCACAGATCGAGGATGCCGCGCAGCGGGGCCGGCCCACCGTGCCCATCGATCTCGACCACGTCCTGGCAGGTGTAGGTATGCGGCGCGGGCATCCAGGCGGCGAGCACCTCATCGACCACTTGGCCGGTCGTCGGATCGACGATGTGGCCGTAGGTCAGCGTGCGCGGCGTCAACGGTCGCGTGGGACGCAAAAGCTGCCGCAGGATCGACACGGCATCCGGCCCGCTCAGGCGTACGATGCCGATGCCGCCCGCGCCGACGGCGGTGGCAACGGCAGCGATGGTGTCTTGGGGGGTGTAATGGTGGGACATGGTCTCCTCGAAATCGCTAAAGACCTCGGCGGTTTCCCTAACCTTCGAGGTTTAGATTCAATACCCGTGAGCGAATTATTCCTGGACAAGATTAACAAGATTTGCAGGATTTTTCAAGATATTTTTTGTAGCGATGCATGTTCATAATCCTGTTCATCCTGTGAATCCTGTCAAAACTTGATTTCATTCACGGGCATTGGGTTTAGATTGAGGTCTGGATAAGTTATTTTGCCACAAAGTTGCGCGGCGCGCAAATCGTTTTCCTTTTTGCCCAAAATTGGTATAATAGCTCTGCCGGTGGGTTGCCTGAATCCTGGTTGAACGTGCGTTCGGCCAGGATTCCCCTTATTGACCGCCTGATGTAAAGGCAGAGCTATGTCCGATCAAGCCGTCGACGCGCTGGTCAAGTTGACCGCGCCGGAGGTCCGCGATGGCATTCTATACAAGTGCTTTTGTTCCGAGTTTGGCATCGGCGATCTGACGACCGACGAACTCTGGGAGCTGTTCGATGTCCGCTGGGCGGCGCTGTCCGAGGTGCGCTTTGACAAGGGGCTGGAAGCATTCTTGATGCGCGATGATGTGGACAGCGAGCCGAGCACGGTGCAGCTTGGCGCACTGGATCCGGCCGGACACGTCATCGGCGGACTGCGCATCCACATCTCGCCGATCCGCCTGCTGGGCGGGCTGGAAGGCGTGCAAATTAGCCGGGTCGGTGTTTCCTGGGAGGCGCGTGGGGCAGGCATCGGCGCGGAGCTGGTGGGACGCGCGCTGCACATCGCCAAGTCGCTGGGGGTGGTCAAAGATCTGCCGCTGGCTTTTTTGCTGGGCCGCGTGCTGGACACCGACAATCCCAACCGCGTGCTTAGTTTCTACGAGCGCATCGGTTTCCGGCGCACCAACCTGTACACCGTCACCAAGAGTCTGTCCAACTGTTTGATGCTGGCCGGCATCCAGCGGCCTTCCTTGCAGTACCTGCGCAGCCAGGGCTTTCAGGTCGAGGAGGCGCAGGAACGCGGCGCGTTGTATCCCACCCTGTTGATTGCCAGCTCGGTGGCCCGGCAGATCCAGACCGCCGGAAAGACCGAGCTGGACAGCGAACAAGTCGGCGCCGAGTCGCGTGGGCTGCTGCTGCAAGGTCGATACGTGGCGGTGCGGCCCTTTCTGAGGGCCGACCTGCCCCTGCTGCATCAGTGGGAGCACCGGCACGATCAACCCGGCTATGCCTGTCGCTCGCACGCGCGCGCGCGGACGATGGCCGAACTGGACGCCGAGTTCAAGTTCGACGTCAACTCGACCGAGCGGCAGCGATTTGCGGTCGAGACGAACGAGGGCCAGTTGATCGGCTATGTGTTGTATTATGGCTTGCAGCCCGACACGCGAAACGTGCTGCTCGACGTCGAGATTGGTGAGGCGGATTTCTGGGCCGGCGAGTGGGGCCGCGAGGCGGTCTGGCTGCTGGTGGGATACCTTTTTGATCGCGTCGGCGCGCACAAGATCGGCGTGCAGGTCAGCGCCGAGCAAGAGCAGGTGTGGCGCGATCTGGAATCGTTGGGTTTCAAGCGCGATGGTGTGCTGCGCGACCACGAGCTGGCCGGGGGGCGATACGTCGATCACCTGTTGATGAGTTTGCTGGAAGACGAGTATCGTTATCATTAATGTCGGGATCGCACTATGAATTGGACTCCAGATCGTCGTAAAGGTGTTTTGTTGGGCATCGGCTGGATTTTTCTGCTGGTGATCATCGATGGCCTGCTGCTCTGGCGCATCATCGGCGGGCGGATCAACGGCTGGACGTTTATCGCCGCGCTGCTCGTGCTGGCCTCTCTGCCGGCGATGGCTTTGCTCGGCTATTGGCTGTACGGGCTGTCGCGCTTGCGCTACGAGTTTGACCGCAACCGGCTGGTGATCTATACTGCGGCCGGAGAGCAGGTGGTGCCGATGAGCAGCGTGATCCGGGTGATTGGCGGGCGGCAGAGCGAATCCGGCGAGACAAGTCCCGGCGAAACGGGCCTTGCCGTATCGATGAAAAGCCCCGTCTGGCCCGGCTATTGGATCGGCAGTGGGGTGGTCCAAGGGGTGGGCATGACCCTTTTTTACGCTGTGACGCCGCCGGCAGAGCAGGCGATTGTGGTCACCCGCTCGATGGCCTATGGCATATCGGTGCAGGACATGGAAACCTTTGTCGATGTGTTTCGCGCGGCACTGCGGATAGGCCCCAGCGTCGAGGTGGCACAGTCGTCCCAACGCGCCCCATACCTGGCCTGGTCGATCTGGGGCGACCGGCTGCTGCAAAGCCTGGTGCTGGGCAGCGTGCTGATCAATGTGCTGCTGTTCGGCATCCTGACCTTTCGCTATCCCGGCCTGCCCGAGCGCCTGCCGCTTCACTTTGACGCGCAGGGCGTGGTCGACCGCATTGCCGGCCGGCAGGAGGTGTTCGATCTGCCGGTGATCAGCCTGATTGTGCTGGGCGTCAACGGACTGCTCGGCGCGCTGCTGTACCGGCAGCAGCGCGTCGCTGCTTACCTGGCCTGGGGCGGCGGGCTGGTGGTGCAGGTCTTTTTCTTTTTGGCGCTGTGGAATATCGTTTTTTGAGTGAGAGGGAGTTTGATGACGCTGATCCTGGGTATCGAGACCTCGTGTGATGAGACTGCCGCGGCGGTGATCGAAGATGGGCGGACTATCCGCTCGAATGTGGTCGCCTCGCAGGTCGAGTTGCACCGGCAGTATGGCGGCGTCTTTCCCGAAATGGCCTCGCGCCAGCATGTCATTGCCATCACGCCGGCGGTCGAACAGGCAATGAACGAGGCCGGTGCGCGCTGGAACGATTTGGCCGCCGTCGCCGTGACTCACGGGCCGGGGCTGGCTGGCTCGCTGCTGGTGGGTGTCAACACGGCCAAGGGGCTGGCCTACGGGCGCGGCCTGCCGCTGGTCGGCGTGAACCACATCGAGGCGCACATCGCTACCAACTGGCTCGATGTCGCCGCGCCGGACGGTGCGCCAGGAGGCGTACCGGCGCCGCCCTTTCCACTGCTCTGTCTGATCGTTTCCGGCGGGCATACCGAGCTGGTCTTGATGCACGATTACGGCCAATACGAGCGCCTGGGCAGCACCATCGACGATGCTGCCGGGGAGGCTTTCGACAAAGTCGCCCGCCTGCTGGGACTCGACTATCCCGGCGGTCCGGCGATCCAGCGCGCGGCCGAGAATGGCAATGCCGAAAAATTTGGATTTCCGCGCGCGCGCGTCGAGGGCCTTTATGATTTCAGCTTTTCCGGCCTCAAGACGGCAGTGCTCCGTGAGGTGCAGAAATTCGACCCGGCGTTGGAGCGCCCCGCTGACCGGCTGCCCGCTGCGGAGGGGGGCGAGACAAAGCCCAAACTCTCGCGCCAGGTCGCCGCCGACATAGCCGCCGGGTTCCAGAAGGCCCTCGTCGGCGCGCTGGTGGAAAAAACGTGCCAGGCAGTCCAGTCTTTTGCCGTCAACGGTGTGCTGCTGGCCGGCGGCGTGGGGGCCAACCGCGCACTGCGCGAAAGCCTGGCCGCGGCGCTTCACGTGCCGCTGCGCATGCCGCCGGTGAGCCTCGCCACCGACAATGCGACCGGCGTCGGCGTGGTGGGTTATTGGCAGTGGCAGCGTGAGCAGTTTTCCGGCTGGGACCTGGATGTGCTGCCCCGGCTCAAGCTGGGTGAATGAGTTGACCGCCGGCGTCCTGCTCTGGGGAGAGAATGAATGCCAACAGTTTCATTGATCCGTTGTGCATCGTATGATGAGGCCCAGGTCGAGGCGGCGCTGCGCCGCGCCGTCGATCTGATCGGCGGGATGGCGCAGTACGTGCAGCCGGACCAGCGCGTGCTGCTCAAGGTCAACCTGCTGCGCGCTTCGCCGCCGGAGGCAGTGGTGACGACGCACCCGGCGGTGGTCAAGGCGCTGGTGCGGCTGGTGCAGGAGGCCGGCGGGACGCCGGTGATCGGCGATAGTCCCGGCGGGCCGTTTGTGCGGCCCTGGATGAGTACAGTGTATCGCTCCAGTGGGATGACCCGCGTGGCCGAGGAGACCGGGGCCGAGTTGAACTGGGATTTTGGCGAGACACGCCTTTCGCATCCCGACGGGCAGTTGATCAAATCGCTCGAGGTGGGCACCTATGTCACCGGCGCCGACGTGGTGATTAGTGTACCAAAATTTAAGACGCACAATTTCATGCACTTGACCGGTGCGACCAAGAACCTGTTTGGGGTGATTCCGGGCGCGATCAAGGTGGGCTATCACTCCAAGCTGCCGGGGCGAGAAGCGTTCGCCGAGATGTTGATCGACATTTTGACCCTGATCAAGCCGGCGCTGACGGTGATGGACGGCATTGTGGCGATGGACGGCTCTGGGCCGTCAGCGGGCGACCCGTTTGATCTGGGTGCGCTGCTGGCCGGCGCGGATGGTGTCGCGCTCGACGTGGTGGCGGCGTCATTGGTGGGGCTGGACGTGAACCGCATCTATCCGCTGCGCGCGGCGATCAAGCGCGGTTTGAGCACGGGCAATGTCGCCGACGTCGACGTGGTAGGCGATGCGTGTGCAGATTTTCGGGGTGAGGGGTTTCGCGCGCCCGAGGTCGGCCGTGTCGAGGGGCGCGGCCCAACCTGGCTGCGCCGGCTGGTCAACCGGGCTTTTGTGCCCGCGCCGGTGGCAAACGCGAACTGCATTGCCTGCGGCGTTTGCGCGCGCAGTTGCCCCGTCGAGGCGATCCAGATCGTGCCGCTGCGCGCGAATGGGGGGGCAGTCAAACGGGCCGTGATGGATTTGGATGTCTGCATTCGCTGTTATTGCTGCCACGAACTGTGCCCCGAACGGGCCATTGATTTGACCAAGTCCTGGATCGGGCAGTTGGGGTTGAGGTGAGGCGGTTCACGGCCTGGGCTTGTGCGCCAGCAGCACGCGGAACAGATTGTCTTCGTAGGCCACCTGCACCCGGCCAAAATGCCCGGCCATCTCGTGCTCGTAGCGGATAAAACGGTTGGCCACCAGGTAAAAACGTCCTTTGGGGTGGAGCACCTGCGCCGCGTCGCGGATAAAGCGGTGAGCGACGCTGTAATCGGTCTGGCGGCCCTGGTGGAAGGGCGGGTTGGTGACGACCAGGTCAAAGCGCTCCTGGCTCACCGCGTCGGCCCCATCGCTGGCGAGGACATGCGCGGCGGATGGATCAATGCCGTTGAGGGCCAGCGTGCGCCGCGCCGCCTCGACGGCAACCACGTCGCTGTCGACCATATACACTTCGCCGGCCGTCTGGGCCGCCACCGCGCCGATGATCCCGCACCCGCAGCCGATGTCGAGCACCCGTTCGCCCGGCTCGACCTGCATCGTTTCGATCAAGGCGTGTGTGCCGGTATCCAGTTCTTGCCAGGAAAAAATGCCCGGCTTGGCCGCAAAGGGCCAGGTTTGTCCCTTGATCTGTGCGCTGAACTCGCGCCAGCCGTGATAGTCGCTGGTGGGAATGGGCGTCTCGGTTCCCTTGACGCACAGGGCCACGCGGCCGCCTTTTTTGTAGGCCAGCACGCTGCTGTTGCCGAAAACCTCGCCGGCAAATTCGACAAATGGCTTGATGCCGGTGTCGTTGTGCCCGGCAAGGTAAAACTGCCCGCCCGGCTTGAGCACCGTCGCTGCGTCGATGATGAACTGCCGGGCCACCTCCTTGCCGCGCGGCAGGTGGGTCAGCACCACATCAAATGAAATATGGCTTACCGCAGCGGCCACATCGCTGGCGAAAACCTCGGCGTTGGCGATCCGGCTGCATTCGAGTGTCTGCCGCGCGCAGTCCAGGGCGGCCACATTGTTATCGACCAGCCAAACGCGCCCCTGCGCGGCCAGCCGCGCCGCCGCCAGCCCAATCACGCCGCAGCCGCAGCCCAGGTCGAGCACGGTGTCTTGTGCTGCAATGTGCATCTGTTCGATCAACAACCGGGTGACCGGATCGATG
>CAYRXM010000030.1:0-38888 GCA_964428175.1 uncultured Anaerolineae bacterium | reverse complement strand
ATCCTATGACAAGTCAGAACCCGAGTTTACATAATAAGATTTTCCATCTACTGAGTATGTACATTCGTCATCAGTGATCGAATGTCCCGAACCTGTCCAAACTGGAGTATCTAGATCGCTGACTAGTTCCAAGGGATAGAAGGGTTCAAGCTTTTGCATCAGTTGTTCGAGGCGCTCATGCTGTGCTGGATCGGTTACGTACTTGGCGTCTTTGATGTCTCCTGCTATCAATGCGAAAACAAACCGGTCGGCTGCCGAACTCGCACTTTGAGGGATAGTGTTGATTTCAGTGCTGTTGGGCGCTGTGCACGAAAAAAGCGCAGATAATGAAAAACAGATGAGAAAGACGATGTGATATGACTTCACATTAGTCTCTCCAATTTTCCAAGCGCCCGCCGGATCAAGGCCTGATGCTCCGGCTCGTTCAGCCACAGGCTCGCCCCGCTGGGGTGGGGCAGCGGGATCAGCCAGTGCCCTTGAGCGTCTTGTGTGGCCGTGCCGACCACATCGGCCAGTTTCACATTGCCCAGGAAACGGCGGATGGCCAGCCCGCCGACGGGGATGATGATTTTGGGCTGTACCAGTGCCAGTTGGCGATTCAGAAACGGGGCGCACAAAGCCTGCTCGGCGCGAGAGGGGACGCGGTCGCCGCGATCGCCTTTGGCGCGCCCGGCCGGGTTCTTACCCGGATAACATTTGGTAATTGCCGTTATGTACTGCGTGGCGCGAAATTCGTCCTCATCCCAGCCGATCTCGGCCAGCCAGGCGAACAGCCGCCGCCCCGCCGAGCCGTGAAAGGGGCGCCCCGCCGCCGGCTCAGTGATGCCCGGCGCTTGCCCGACCAGCATGATCTGCGCTGTCGCCGGCCCGCTGGAAATCGCCCCCGGCGTGATCGGGTAGCCCGCGTCGAGGCAGCGGCGGCAGACGCGCAGTTCGGCGTGCAGGGCATCGAGCCGGCGTTGTCGATCAAATGGGGCGGTTGGGGACATATCCATCTCCTTTTCACCCATTTTAGCACAGGCGGTTATATTCGCCAAAACAAACCATGTGTGTTACAATCCGGCGTTTGACACACATCTATGGAGGACGTTGTGAGCGAAAAGACCTATGCCCTCGCCGAGGCGGTGCGCGCGGCCTATCGCGCCGGACAAGACGACGAAACGATGGAGCCACTGGTGCTCGTCGACGAGGCGGGCAACCCCCTGGGCCGCATCCGGGATGGCGATTACGTCATTTTCTACGACATCCGTGGCGAGCGCGAGGTCGAGCTGACCGAGGCGTTCGTTGCCGCCGAATTTCCCCACTTTGTGCGCGCGCCGATCAAAACGCATTGGGCGACCATGATCGAATACGCGCCCGGTTTGGTCGAGCACGTCGCTTTTGAACCGATCGGCGCCGTGCCCGATACGCTGAGCGAAACAGTGAGCAAGGCCGGGCTGCGCCAGGTCAAAATCGTCGAGTCGGAAAAAGGCATCCACCTGACCTTTTTCCTCAACGGCAAGCGGGGCGAGCCGTTCCCCGGCGAACAGCGGCGCATCATCCCCTCGCGCCCTTTCGAGGGCTACATGCCGCCGCCCGAAATGTGCGCCGACAGGGTCGCCGATGCGGCGATCCAGGCCTTGCGTGAGCCGGAGAACGACCTGATCGTCGTCAACTGGGCCAACACCGACGTGATCGGCCACAGCGAGGACGCCGAAGCGATCAAAAAAGCGGTCTCGACCGTCGATGCGCAGTTGGGGCGCGTGCTCCAGGCCGCGCAGGAACAGGGCGTCGCCGTCCTGGTCACCGCCGACCACGGCACGGTGGAACGGTGGTATTACGACGACGGCACGATCGACACCGGTCACACCGACAGCCCGGTGCCCCTGGTGCTCTTTGCGCCGCATTTGGCCGGGCTGGGCATGCGGCAGGGCGGCTCACTGATCGACGTCGCCCCGACGGTGCTCGACCTGCTCAAGGTCGAACAACCCCCGGCAATGAGCGGCGTTTCCATGCTGACCGGGGAGCGGGATTTTTCGCGCCAGCGGGTGGCTCTGCTCATTCTCGATGGCTGGGGCGCGCGCGATGACCCCTGGGGCAACCTGATTATGGCCGCCGACACGCCGACGATGGATCGCCTGCAAGCCGAATTCCCGGCGACGGTCATCGAGGCTGCTGGCGAGGCGGTGGGGCTGCCCAACACGGTGCCCGGCCGGCCCGGCAAGACGGTCGGCAATTCGGAAGTGGGACACATGCACCTCGGCGCGGGGCGGGTGGTGCCCTCAGACCGCTATCGCATCGAAAAGGCAATCGAGGACGGCAGCTTTTTCGAAAACCCGGCCTTTCGCTGGGCGATGGAAGGGGCCAGAGACGACGGCGCGCGGCTGCACCTGCTGGGCATCATTTCGTTCTACAGCTCGCACGGCTCCGTCGAACACCTCAAAGCGCTGCTCGAAATGGCCCGCCGGCTCCAGGTGCCTGAGGTGTACGTCCACGGCATGCTCGGCCGGCGCGGCGAAAAACCCGAAAGCGGCGCTCTTTATACCGGCGAGATCGAAGCCGAGTGCGCGCGACTGGGCGTGGGGCAGTTCGTCGGCCTGATCGGTCGTTTCTGGTCGCTGGACCGCGAGCACAACTGGGATCGCATCGAAAAAAGTTATCGCTGGCTGGTATGGGGCGAGGGAAAGGCCGTTCGCGCCGGCTGACATGCAGGCAAAAGCGCCCACGAGTTTGGGGGACTCCTGGGCGCTTTTGGTTGGTCGAAAGCAGCACGGGGATGTGCCGCTCGATCTTGATTCTACCCCAATTCAAACTGCCTGTCAAGCACGAGTTTTCGCCGGATGGAATAGTCCAAACCCTCAAGACACCATAACAGGTTCGTTCTATTGACACAGTCTTCGCGGCATGCTATACTCGATCTTGAGGAATCACACAAGTGAATAGAACGCCGCCGAATGCGGGCGCGACAGCCCGCAGCGGGGGACCCACAGGCTGCTCGCAAGTGAGCCGCCCGGGGCGAATCTCAAACTTGGCAAGCCGAGATAGGGCCATCTTTTTCCGGCCCAAGCCCGTCAGCTAACCTCGCAGGCGTAGGAAAAGGTCACCAGATGATTGATTCGTTGGGTGCCCTTTTTTTGTGATTCCAAGGGGTGCCTCGGTCCTGGTCGGTGCAAAACGCCGATCTGGAAAGGAGGAACACAATGGAGAGTAGTTGGATGGTCAGCGAGATTGGCAAAATCCGTTACGAGGACATGCTGCGTCAGGCTGTATCGGCGCGCCGTTTTCTGACGGCCAAGCGCTCGCAAGAACTGTCTGCGCTTTGGCGATTTGTGATTTTGCTCTTGAGCTGACGAGTGCAGCGACAGAACAGCCCTGGCGTTCGAACGTCAGGGCTTTTTTTGTCCATCAGCGATGAGTCTCCTGAAAAAAGGTCGAATGTGACAGACGAACTAAAATAATCAGAACATCAAGTATCTTGGAGCTTTGCCTTTTGTGCTTATCAAGCACGAGAACAATGCCCCAGCAGGCAATTCAGCGCATCACAGCCCTTTCTTCAGCAAAGCCAGCGATGGGGGTACCGTACCTCGACCCGTTTGTCGATCAGCGAGGCTTCATGCAGGGCCAGCATGGCCCGAGTCATATCCATCTCGTCCTCAAAAGAGGTCGGCATCGGCGTGCCGTCGAGCAGGTAATCGACATAGTGCCGGATGTAGAGCGGCGAGGCGACATCGCCGGGAATGGGCAGCTCGACGGCGGCCTCGCGCTCGTTCAGGTACAGCGTGCTGCGGCTATACCCATCCACCGTCTCGGCCATCCCGCCTGTGCCGAACACGCGCAGTTGATCGTTGCCCCAGATCGCTCGATCCGTGTCGCGCCAGCGGCCAAAGCAGGGCGGGTTGAGATAGTTCAGGTTGATCGACCCCACCGCGCCGTTCTCCAGTTCGAGGGCAAAGGCCGCCGCCATCTGGATGCCTCCTTTGGTGGGATTGCCCAGCCCGGTGCTCAAGCCCCGGATCGACTTGATGCGCAGTCCCGTGCCGCCGTGGATCAACCGCACCGCGTGGATGCCCACCTGGCGCACCAGCCCGCCATCGACTGCGCTGTCTTGCGGCCGGCGCAGGTGCCAGGGGTACGATTTGTGCGCCTGCGCGTGGACGACCGTGCCCAATGCGCCGCCGTCGACCAGGCGGCGGATGGCCTGGACGGGCGGGGTTAGTTCTGTGGCGGCCATCTCGCGAAAGGCGCGCCCGCAGCGCCGGGCGGCGTTCAGAATTTCCTCCAACGTTTCGACGTCAAACGCACACGGCTTTTCGGCCAGCACATGCTTGCCCGCTTCCAGGCATTGAACGGCCTGCTGTGCCTGCTCGATCCGCCGCGCCGAGCAAAGCGAGATCAGATCGACCTCCGGGTCGGCGAGCAGCGCCTCCAGGCCGTCGCAGCGGCGGATGTCCTCGGGCACATCGCGCGCATAATCGGCGACGGCGACCACCCGGGCGCGCTCGCACGGCCTGGCCTGTTCGTCGAAGGGCAGTTGGTGCCCGTTGGCGCCGTACAGTCCGATGCGAATCGTGTTGTCCATGGGCCTTTCCTTTCTGACCTCAAAATCCTTGCGTGTATTTTAGCACGAAACCGTTCCTGATCGCAATTGACAGCCTCTTGCTTTAACGCTATACTGGACGCATTGTTTTCGTTATTCTCATTCGTATAGCCAAAAGGAGTCGTGATGACCGGGTTGATTGGGCCTTTGTTCATGGAACGCACCTGCTACGAGCACCTCGATGCTTCCGATCAGCAAAAGGGACTGCCGCAGCCGCCGCTTCAGGTCGAGGCCGGGGCGGGGGCGACATGGATCGACCTGCCCGATCCGGCCCGGATCGACGTGCCGCCGTTGGACTTGCGCCGGGCCATCGAAGCGCGGCGCAGCGTGCGCCAATTTGCGCCGGCGCCGCTGTCGCTCGACGAGTTGTCGTACCTGCTGTGGTGTACGCAGGGCGTCCACGAGGTGGGGGATGGCGGCTATTACACCCGCCGCACGGCGCCTTCGGCCGGGGCGCGGCACGCCTTTGAAACCTATCTGCTGGCCAACCAGGTGGATGGGCTGACGCCGGGGCTGTATCGCTTTTTGGCCGTCGGGCACAAGCTGGCGGCGGTCGATCTCGCGCCCGGCCTGGGCGAGCGGCTTGCCGAGGCCTGCCTGGGCCAAAAGATGGTTCAACTCTGCGGCGCGACCCTGATCTGGGTGGCCGTGCCCTATCGCATGGCCTGGCGCTACGGCCAACGCGGCTACCGCTACCTGCACCTCGACGCGGGGCACGTTTGCCAAAATCTGTACCTGGCCGCCGAATCAGTGGGCTGCGGCGTGTGCGCCATCGGCGCTTTTTCGGACAAAGCGCTGAGCGCCGCGCTCGGCGTCGATGGGGTGGAGCAGTTTCCCATCTATGCCGCCGCAGTAGGCAAAATGCGCTAACCTGGCAAAGGTTGTCAGATAACGACAAATGCACTATAATCACACGGGCTGGCGGAAGCCAGGCCGGTGAATCCTGCTGCTTTGGAGGCCCAATTGAACCGCACATCGTTTGCCAAGTTTGCTTTGCCCACCTTGCTTTCGATCCTGATCCTGGCCACCGCCGTGGTCGCCGGGTGCAAAAAGACCGAAGCGCCCACGCCCACGCCGACCAAGACGCCCACCGAGGTGCCCATATTGGTCACGCCCACGCCGACCGTTTCCCCCACACCGATGCCAACGGCGACGGCTACCCAAAAGGTCGAGGTTGCCGAGGCAACGGCCACACCCACGCTCACCCCGACGCCGGCCGGGCCGACGCTGATCGAGTTGACCGACGACATCAACCCGCTCACCGGCCTCAAGACTGACCAGAGCAAGCTCAACCGTCGCCCGCTGGCGGTCAAGATCGCCAACTATCCGTCCGAGGCGCGCCCGCAGGCTGGCATTGGCAAGGCCGACGTGATGTTTGAGTACGAAACCGAAGCATCCATCACCCGCTTTTTGGGCATTTACCTCAGCCAGGACGTTGATCTGATCGGGCCGGTACGCAGCCTGCGTCTGCCCGACTCGGAAGTGGTGCCCATTTTCAAGGCCGCGCTGGTCGCTTCCGGCGGCCACCCGGCGGTGAAACTGCGCATGATCGAAGGCAAAGCCTGGGCCGAGGGGTACAAGCGCATCCTGTGTCCGGAGGAGCCATTCCTCGGCGACGGCGGCGCGCTGCGCCGCATCGATGGGAAAAAGTCGCGCGTCGAATTGACCATGTACACCGACACGACGGCGATGTGGAAGGCGCTCGATGCGCGCGGCATCAACGAGCGGCAGAATTTCTACGGGATGTTCCAGTTCAGCGAAGACCTGCCGCTTGGCGGCAAAGACGCCACCCGGCTGGAACTCATTTACAAGCCAACCTGGGTTGAGATCGAGTATCGCTACGATGCCGAGACCAAGACGTACAAGCGCTTCGATCTCGATCAGCCGCTGATCGATGAAGTGGACGGCGCGCAGGTCGCCCCGTCGAACGTGGTGCTCATCTATGTCAACCACGTCGACACCGACATTCTCGTCGACGAGCATGATGCGCAAAATCCCTGGTACGCGGTCAGCATCCAGTTGTGGGGCACCGGCCCGGCCAAGATTTTCCGCGATGGCAAGGTATACGACGCCATCTGGGTGCGCGAGAACCCGCAAAAAGAGAACGACCGGCTGATCTTTCGCGATGAAAAGGACAAGCAGATACCTTTCCATCCCGGCACGACGTGGATTCAACTCGTTCGCCTGGATGCCAAAGTGACGGTTGAGTGACCTTGGGTTTTTAGTTGAGAAAAAGGAGTGGAAATATGACCAGTTCGATCAAGTGGGAACCGATGGAGGATTTGAAAGCGCTCCGTGATTTGGTAGGCAAATCGGTGGTGGGCAAAATCTCGGCCCGGTTGGTCGAAGGCCGCCCGCTGATGGACCTCTATGAGACCGACGAGTCCTATGTGGCCGAGATCGACGCACCGGGCATCACCGTCGAAGGGCTGGAAGTGTCTGTGTACGGCGCCGAGGTGACGATCAAGTTGAGCCGCGCTCTGGTTGAGGAGCGCGCCTATCTGTACCGCGAGCGGCCCACAGAAGTGATCTCGCGCCGGATCAAGGTGCCCGACGCGGTGGATACCGAGGGCATCAAGGCCCGGCTGGGCAACGGCCTGTTGATCCTGACCATGCCCAAACGCAAGGAAGCGCAAGAAGTCAAGATCGAGGTGACGACGCCCAAGGCGTAGCCGCATCAACAACAACGCCCCGCGCTCGAGCGCGGGGCGCTTTTTATTCTGTTACAGTCGACGGGTAAGGCGGCTGATCCAGCCAGGTGAAAAAGGGCTGTAGCATGTACTGCCGCACCAGGTACAGCCTGTCGTCGCCTTCCATCCGCACGTAATACCACATCGCGTCTGCGGTCAGCTTGCCCACCCGCAGGCGGCGTTCCATCCCCGACTGCTGCACGATGATCAACGTCAACCGGGCCGGATCGAGGCCGTATTGCGCGCCCTCCTGGACAGTCTCCAGCAGCACGCGGCCGGCTTGCAGCCGCGCCAGCTCGTCGACCGAGATGAACACGATGTACGGGTCGGCGATGCCCGGCTCCGGCTCGATCAGCCCGCTCCCCACCGACACGACCTGCCACCCCTCCTGGTTCTGTTCCAGGCGCAGCAGGCGCTCTCCGTCGCTGATTTGCAGCGCCCGTATGTCGTCCGCCGTCAGGCCGAGCAGCGGCAGCGGCGTCGGCGTCGGCGTCGCGGTGTCGCCCTCTGGCCGGGTCGGGCGCTTGACTTCGACCAGCAGCACGTAGGCGAGCAGCGCGGCGAAAACGGCGACGACGATCAGCGTGACCTGCCAGCGTTTCATCTCAAATCCTTTGGATTTGTCAAACTCTCCGAGTTTGCCAAACTCGGAGAGTTTGATGCCTCTCCGCGACGGGGTTTGCGCATGCGCAGCCACACGCTCAACCCGGCGATCAGGATCACCGCCGGGATGAAAATCAGCGTGCCAAAGCAAACCGCGCCCTGCTGTACGGTGGTCAAATAGAGGCTGCGCGGGACGTTGGCCTTGGGCGGGATGGCGATCAATGCTTCTTCCTCGGCCAGCCAGTTGACCGCATTGAGCACCAGGTACTGCCCATTGGGGATTTCTGCCAGCACCCCGTTAGCCGCCAGGTCCGCGTCGCCGACCAGCACCAGCCGCGTGCGCTCGTCGCCTTCTCCCGGCCCCTCGACCGTCGCCAGCAGGGTCAGCGGGCCGAGTCGATCCTGGCCCTCGACGTATTGGAGCTGCGCCGACGTGCGCAGCGCTTCCAGGTCGGTCTTGGCCCAAGACTGCGCGCTCGACTCGCCCAGCGACGTCCAGACAACGTCCTCCACCGCCGCATCCTGGACGATTGGCCGCGCGTAGGGCAGGACGATCATGGGCAGGTCTTTGGTCATTTCGCCGTAGCGGTAGCGGTCGATCACCGGCGCAGTGGGGTCGCCGCCCAGCGCCATTTGCGCGTCGACGACCAGGCTTTGTTCGAAACGCACGCCCCACGGCGCGAGCAGGGCATCGAGGTCGGCCGGGCTGCCGGGATCGAGCATGATCAACGCCTTGCCGCCCGCTTGCAGGTAGGCGCGCAGCCGGTCGGCTTCGCCTTCGAGCAGTGTGGTTTCTGGCCCGGCGACGACCACCAATGCCGCGTCGAGGGGCACCGTGCTGGTGACGGCCAGGTTGAGCGACTCTACCCGGTAGTTGTTCTGGACCAGCAGCTCGCTGATGGTGCCGTAACCGCTCTGCCCATAGTCGGTGGGCTGGCGTTCGTTGTGCCCGGTCAGAAAATAGACGGCCTTTTGCTCGTCGCGCGAGACGCGCAACAGCGCGCTGGTGATGTCCTGCTCGTCGGCGGTATAAACCTGCTGCTGCCGCTCGCCGCGCCGCACAATCAACCCGCCACCATAGCCCGACCACTCGTATTGTTCGGCCCGGCCCGGTTCCAGGATCGGATCGATGGCCTGGTAAACAAGTTTGTCGGTGTGTGCCCGGTAGATGTCGAGCCAGGACTCGAAATCGTCCTTGTTGCGTCCTTGCGGGTAAAAACCGATCACCTCGATCGGCTGCTCCAGCCCCTTGAGCACCTGGATCGATTGCTCGGACAGCGTGTGCCGCCCGATCTCGGTCAGGTCAAAGCGCTTGTAATAGCGGTTCGACAGGTAATTGACCAGCACCACGATGCCGGTCACGGCCAGGCTGAGGATCAACACGTTCGAACCGTAACGCACCGCGCGGCCGCGCAGCACCGACTGGAGGTCTTGCGGGCGCACAAGCGCGTACACCCCAAGCGAGATCAGCCCGCCGACCAGCAGCCACTGCACCCAGGCGTCCAGGGTGCGCCCGATGGCATACCACACCCCGCCGGCCAGAATCGCCGCCGCGCCCAAATACAGAAAAACGATCCCCTTTTCCTCCAAAAATTTCAGCACGCCCTTGTTCCCTGCTTCCCTCTCCCTTGAACTCATGCCTGCCACCTCCGCGCGTCGATCACCTGACTGGCCCAAAAGAGGAACAGCAGGGTAAAGCTGAGGTAATAGACCAGGTCGCGCGTGTCGATCAGCCCGTCGACGAAATTGTAATAGTGTCCCGACGGGGTGAGATACGAGAGCACCTGCCGCGCCGTACCGGTGAGCAGATTGCTGAGCAGATCGATCAGCCACAGGCTCACGCTGCCGACGACGCCCAGCACGGCGGCGATGACCTGATTTTTGGTCAGCGCCGAGGTGAACACGCCCAGGGCCAGCATCGCCGCGCCCAAGAGCAGCACACCGAGGAAACTCGCCGCCAGCGTGCCCAGGTCCGGCTGGCCAAAGGCAACCAGCACAACCACATACAGTCCGGTGACGGCGGTCATTGCCGCGTAAAACAGGAACGCGGCCAGAAACTTGCCCAGCACCACTTCGCCGCTGCGCACCGGTGCGGTGAGCAGCAGTTCGATGGTGCCCAAATCCTGTTCGCGAGAGAGCAGGCGCATCGTCAGTATCGGGGCGACGAAAATCAGCACGATGCTCAACGATCCGTGTACCAGGCTCAACCCGGTATCGCGCCCCTGCGTTACGCCGGCGACGAAAAAGATGCTGCACAAAAACAGGTATGCTGCCGCCACCAGGTAAGCGATCGGCGAAGCGAAATAGGCATACAACTCGCGTTTGGCAATAATCCAGGCATTACGCATCGACATCCTCCACATTAGCCTGGCGGAGGCCGTCAACGGCCTCCGCAGTGGTTAGCTTGAGGAAAATATCTTCCAGGCTCAAGCCAATGCTGCGCAGTTCCAGCAAATCCCAGCCCTGCTCGACAACCGTCCTGGCGATGGCCGCCCGGCGGTCGGCGCCGGCCGTGCAGGCGACCTCGAACGCGCCATCGTCGAGCACGTGTACCTGCTCCACGCCGGGGATGCTGCCCAGCACCGTCGGGGCGTTTTCGCCCGCCCCAGCCAGTGCGATCCGCACGCGGCTGCCGCCCTGCACCTGCGCGATCAGCGCAGCGGGCGTGCCCTCGGCGACCAACTGCCCCCGGTGGACGATCAACACCCGGTCGCAGGTCTGGCTGACCTCCGGCAAGATGTGCGTGCTGAGGATGACCGTGTGTTCCTGGCCCAATTCCTTGATCAGCTCACGCACCTCGATGATTTGCCTGGGATCGAGGCCGATCGTCGGCTCGTCGAGGATCAGCACGTCCGGCTCGTGGACGATGGCCTGGGCCAGCCCCACGCGCTGGCGCAGCCCCTTGGACAGCGTGCCGATCAGGTCGCCGGCGCGGTCGTCGACGTGGCAGCGCGCCAGCGCCCGCTCGACGGCGCGGCGGCGAACGCCGTTACGCCCGTCGACGCGGCGCAGCGCAGCCATATAATCGACATAGGCGCGCACGGTCATCTCGGCGTACAGCGGCGCCGACTCGGGCAGGTAGCCGATGTGCCGGCGGGCGTCCAGCGAGTCTTCAAATACGTCAAATCCGGCCACGCTGGCCCGGCCTTCGCTGGGCGGCATATAGCCGGTAAGGATGCGCATCGTCGTCGTCTTGCCCGCCCCGTTGGGGCCGAGCAAACCGACCACCTCACCGCGTTCGATGTGAAACGACACATCGTTCAGGGCGCGAAACGCGCCATAGTTTTTGCTCAAGTGTTCGACAGTAATCATGGCTGCTCCATCAGGAGGATGTGCGTCAAAAAAAGCATCTGGCCTGGGCCGATGCTTTACCGACACATACACCGGGCCATGATACTCTCGGATGTGACCCTTGTCAAACAGGGTGTACGCAGAGTTTGGGGCACTCGGGTAGTCGCGCTGGTCGAGTGCCGCCGCGTTCTTTGCGGCTCGAACCGGTTTTCGGTTCGACGTATCGAGACCAAGCGACGGTACAAGACATGCGGCCTGGTCTCGATACGGTTCAAACTCTTTGAGTTTGGACCTACTCGACCAACGGCCGCCCCAAAGTACAACTGCACCCTGTCAAACATATAGACTTGACAATTTTGAATTTTCGTATATAATTGTACTTGAGTATAAAATTTCCATTCAAAGAGAGAAAGGGGTAGACCAATGTACGGCATGGGGCCAGATATGCTCAAGCAGCTTTACGTCAAGGGCAGTTTGAAAAACGAGGGCGAGGGGTTCGCGTTCGAGGTCAAGAACACCATCGACTCGGGCTCGCTCAGCGGCCTGACCAAGATATCGGTCGATGGCGCTGACCTGGCTATCGACGGCATCACCGTCACCCTCGGCGACAAGACCCGCGAGGCCAAGGACATTTCCTGGTCTTCGTCGCTCTATGTCGGTTATGGCGCGGTGTTGAAAATCTGGGTGCCTGGCGCGCTTGAAGCGGGCGAACACACTGTCACCCTGCAAATCAACATCCCCGAGCTGGGGCGGGTGAGCCTGCCCATCACCGACACGGTTGCCTGAAAATCCGTTTGCGCGTAAAATAAAGGCCGGGGAGGGTTTCGTACCCTCCCCGGCTTATTTGATCCTGAACACCGTGTGCAGTCCGCACTCTTTTTTGGCGTGACCGGCCCAGCGGCCGGCGCGCTCGTCTTCGCCCTCCTGGATGGGCTGCGTGCATGGCGCGCAGCCGATGCTCTTGTAGCCCAATTCGTAGAGCGGGTGACGAGGCAGGCGGTGAAACTCGGCATAGCGGGCCACGTCATCGCCGGTCCAGGCGGCGAGGGGCGCGATCTTGGCCAGCCCGTCTTCGCGGATGTCGATGATTGGCGTGTTGGTGCGCGCCGCCGACTGATCGCGGCGGATGCCGGTGATCCAGGCCCGGAATTGTTTCATCGCCTCTTGCAGTGGCAGCACCTTGTTGATGTAACAGCACAGGTCGGGATTGGTCTGCGGCAGGTTGGGGCCGTGCTGCGCCATCTGCTCCTCCTGGCTCAACGCGGGCCGGATGATCTGCACGTTTTCCAGCCCAAACGCTTCGATCAGCTGATCTTTGAATTCCAGCGTTTCGGCAAAGTGATAGCCCGTGTCGAGGAACAAGATCGGCAGGCGGGGCGCAACGCGCGAGACGATGTGCAGCAAGACCACGCTTTGCTGCTGGAACGAAGAGGTCATCGCCAGATCGGCGCCAAAGGCATCGACCGCCCACTGGATGATCTTGTGTGGCGTCCACTGCTCCACGTCCTGCAGATCAAGAGGCGGCGAAACCGTCATGGTCTGTGCTGTATGATGCGCTTGCGCAAGAGTTGGGGTTTTCATTATCTATACCCCTATTATACTCAAAATTTGCGCCAGCGTTCGTATAGGTTACGTAAATCTTGAGTCTTGAGGCCGTTTCTATGCCCGGCAAAGGCAAACTTGTAGCGCTGGAATGCATCGACGAAGCACGGCTCGAACAGGTTACTCTGCGCTTGTATCGCTGGCTTTGCGAACGCGCGATTCCCTGCGAGCACACCACCGAACCGACTTTTGGCCCGGTCGGCGCGCAGATGATCTTGCACCGCTCCGGCCGCTTGCAGATCGATCCGCTGAGCCTGGCGCTGGTTGACCTGGCCGACCGCATGGATCACCTCGGCCGCGCAGACGGCGTCCGCGCCTGGCTGGACGCCGGGCGGCACGTGTTGTGCCGTCACTATCTGCTGGCCTCCTTTGTCCGCCACCTGCCCCACGTTGACCTCGACTGGCTGCTGCGGATCAACGCCCGCTGCCCGCCGCCCGATCTGACCCTCTACCTGGCCCCGGAAACATCGACGCACGCCCAGGTCGAGGCTTATGCACAGGTGATCGACGCGGTGCGCGCTCTGGGCTGGTCGCTCGTCGTCGACGATGGGCATGGCTCAACCGACGAACTCTTGGCGCGCTGCCAGGCGCACGTCGCCGGGCTGCTCGGGTTGGAGGTCTAGCCGATGCTTTTCAATTCTGGCCCGGCCAGGCTGATCGCGTTTGAGGGGCTGGACGGCGCGGGGACGACAACCCAGGTGCGTTTGCTCGCCGACCGGCTGCGGCAGTTTGGCGACGTGTGGACGACTCAGGAGCCGAGCAGCGGGCCGGTGGGCTTGCACATCCGCATGGTGCTCGAACACCGGCTCAAGGTCGATCCGGCGACGCTGGGGGCGCTCTTTGCCGCCGACCGGATGGATCACCTCTATCACGACGACGGGACGCGGGGGATCGTCGCCCACCTGCGCGATGGCGTACACGTGATCACCGATCGCTATTACCTCTCCTCGTTCGCCTACCAGGGACTCAGCCTCGACTGGGACTGGCTGTGGGATTTGCATGCGCGCTGCGTCCGCCCCGACCTGACCCTCTTTCTCGACGTGCCGGTCGAGGTGTGCCTGGCGCGCATCGCTGCCGGGCGCGGCGAGCACTTTGAATTGTTCGAGAACCGCCAGGCGCTCACCCGCATCCGCCAGAGCTATTTGACCGCCATCGAGCGGCTGCGCGCCCTGGGCGACACGATTGAAATCGTCGACGGCGACGCGCCGCCAGCCCAGGTGCATGAAGCGATTTGGGAACGGCTGTCTGCGCGCGTGAATCTCTAAAAAGCAAAACCGCCGTCCCTCAAGGGGCGGCGGTTGTTTATCCTCGTTTTCTCGCCCCACGCAGAGCGTGCCACGCTCTGCGGGGGGCGAGAAACTCAGGCAATCTCAATCATCTGCGCGCACAATTCCTCGGCCCGCTCCGATCCCCGGCTCATCAGCGCGCGCAGCGCATTCCAGGTGCGCTCGTGGACAAAGCGGTCGCGGTCTTGCAGCAGGTGCGTCTCGATCAGGTCCAGTGCAACCTCGGAGAATCGTTCGGCCAGCACGCCCAGCGCATCGCACACGGCGCGGCGGATGTGCATGTCCCCATCGGCGACCAGCGCGCGCAGCAGGTCGAGCGCGGCCTGATCATAGTCGCCGTCCAGCAGATCGACCAGCTTGTAGGCGTGCCGGGCCACGGCGCGGCGCACATTCTGGTGCTCGACCGGTTGGCCGCCATCCCGGCGCAGCACATGGCGCATCCATTTCAGCGTCGGGGCAGGGCGGGCGTCGAGCAGGCGGTACAGCGGGCGGGCCATGCAGATGCGCACCAGGCGCTCCGGGTCGTCGCGGTGCTGCTCGATGGTTGAAATGGCCTCGTCGGGGGCGTCCGCGCAGCGATCCAGCACTTGCGCATAGAGCGCCACCGCGCGCTGCTCGGCCTCGTCGATCCTGTCCAGCACACCGGCGCGGATTTTCTGCGCCAGCGCCGCGTCGCCAATGTCGGCCAGCGCGTCCAGCGTGGCCAGCGCGGCATAGACCTCGTCGCCGTCGCGGGGGCGCAGCAGCGCCTCGACCTCGTCCGGCGCGGCGTTCCACAGTGCGGGCGCGGCCTCGATGGCCCGGCGGCGGATGTCGGTGCGCCACTCGCGGTCGGGCGGATCGTCGCGCAGCGTCTTGAACAGCGGGATCGTCCGCCGCGGATCGACCTTGAGCAGCGCCGGCAGCGCTTCGGCCAGGCGGCGTTTGAGTTCCCAGTGCGGGCTTCGTGCGGCGGCGTGCAGCACATTAAAGGGCAGCGCGCCGATGGTAGGCGCACCGGCGGCCAAATCGCCCAGCAAGTCGTCCAGGTAGCGCACCTCGTCGGCCAGTGGGCTGGACGAAGGCGCGCCGCTGGGCAGCGCGGCGAGGTCGGCCTGGGGCAGGGCGGCGCGCGCCCCGCGCAGCACGAGCAGCAGCGTCTCTTCGACAAAACGCACCTGCGCCGGAGAGACAGCCTGGTCGGTGCGCAGCGATTGCAACTCTTGGGCGATCTTGAACAGCGTCTCGTCGCGTCCGTGCAGGGCCAGTTCGCCGGCCTGGCCGGGGGCCATGTCGGCGGCAGAGAGCAGCCCGTCCGTTTCGGCCTGCGACAGCGCCAGCGCCTTGCACAGCGCCAGCGCCAGCGATCGCTGGCGCGGCGGGGGGCGCTCGCCCTGCTCGACGCGGCTGATCGTGCTGGCGCTCAACCCGGCCTGCGTGCCCAGATCGTTCTGCGACAGCCCGGCTCGTTCACGATAGGTTTTGAGGAGTATCCCAAATGTGCTCATGGCGCTTTCACATGATTTTCCCATTCAAACGCTTGTCTGCTTGATTTCGATTATAGCACGAGTATTGCTTTTTGTCAACAAAATTATGGTCAACTATTGACAAAACGCAAAAACCGTGGTATGATTAAAAACAAGCCGCCGGAGCTGGTCCCTCCGGCGGCCCTGACCCACCACTGAGGTGACAGTGGCGGGCTGGTTGTTATTATAGCATGTTCGATAGCGGCATGCAATAACGGCCGGCCCCAGGGCGCAGCATCTAGCCCACTGTCGATGGCAGTGGGCTAGATGTTTTTATGTGTACTCGTCTCGATCCGGACGGATGCAGGGATACCTTGCCGGAGCAAGCTCCGATGGCCCGTCCGCCCAGATTATTCGCTGCCCGCCGGGGTGGGTGAGTGCCCGGCCAAGGGGCGCTGCTTGCGCCGCCCTTTGCTCGACGCCGCTCATCCACCTCGTCCGGGGCGAGGCGGGTTCAATTCCGGTTCAGCCGGAACAGGAAATGAGACAGGGGGAATATCTATGATCGTCGGTGTGGATATCGGTTATGGTTACACCAAGGCCGCGTGCGCTGAGCGCGAGGTCGTTTTCCCCAGTGTGGTCGGCAAGGCCGAGCGCATCCGCTACCAGGTCGATCTCGAAGCCCAGGACGGCGGCATCGCCATTCTCACCGAAGAGGGCGACCGCTTTGTCGGCGACCTGGCGCTGCTGCAAAGCCGCGTCCGCTGGACCCTGCTCGACCGCAGCCGTGTGCAGGATCCTTCGGCGCGGCTGCTTTTTTTGTCGGCGTTGAGCGAGCTGATCGGCCCGGAGGCGGAAGGTGAGCGCTTTAATGTCGTCACCGGGCTGCCGGTGCAGTGGTACGCCGACCGGGACAAAGTGGTCGAGCAGTTGAGCGGCAGGCACGTCGTGCGCCGCGTCAACGGGCGGCAGTGGGTGCAAAAACTGACCGTCGATGAGGTGCTGGTGGTGCCGCAGCCTTTTGGCTCGCTGTTCAATGTCATCCTCGACGCCGAAGGCGCGCTGGTCGACGAGGCGCTGGCGCGCGGGCGGCTGGGTATCATCGACGTGGGCACCTATACCACCGATTATGTGCTGGTCGACGCGCTGCGCTACGTCGAAAAGGGGTCGGGGTCGATCTCGACGGCGATGAGCCGTGCCTACCAGTTGATCGGGCGCTCGATTTTGGACAGCTTTGGCCTCGACCTCAAGCTGCACGAGGTCGACCGGGCTGTGCAGCAGGGCCGGGTGACCGTTTTCGGCGAAACCCGTGTGATCGACTGGCTGGTCGAGCCGGCGCTGGACGCGGTGGTCGAGGAGGTGCTGGCCCAGGCGGGCACGCTGTGGGGCGACGGGCGCGACTTGAGCGCGATCCTCGTCACCGGCGGCGGGGCGCTGGCATTGGGTGAGCGGATTGGCCGCCGTTACGGGCACGCGCGCACGCTCGACGATGCGCCGCTGGCCAACGTGCGCGGGTTCGAGCGCTATGGCCGCCGCCGCTGGAAGGAGCAGGCGCATGAGTGAGCTGGCCTACTTTCAGGAACTGCGCCCGCAGTTCCGGCTGCGGGCGGGGCGCGACGACCCGGTCATCGACTGGCTGGCGTCGATGCAGCCGCGCGAGCGCAGCCAGGCCATCCGCAAGGCGCTGCGGCTCTATGTGCGCGAGCAGCGCGACCGTCCGCACAAGGCCGTCGAAGACGCACAGCTTGCCGCCGCGCTGGATGCGTTGTTTTGATCGCCGCGGCATCTTATGGGGGAGAAAATCCGGCACGGCCATTTTGCAGATCGTTCGCAAAATGCGCTTGTGCTGTTTTTGCATACATCGATTATGTTAAATTTCAGCTTGACAAGTGAAGTCTGTCTGGTGTATAATTAGAACAGATGTTCTATAGAACACTTGTTCTAGAAGGAGGAACCCATCATGAAGCGCTGGGCGTTTATCGGCGTTTTCGCCTTGTTTGTCACCGTGTTGGGGGTGGGGCTGTGGCTGGGGAGTGGCATCAAGCAGCCTACTGCCTATGAACTGGAGCGCACGGCGATGAACCTCCAGGTCACCCGGACGATGCTGCCCTTTCAGGTTGCGTTTCGCGTGCTGCTGGGCGGTGTTGTGCTGTTTACGCTGGGGGGCATCGGGTTGGGGGTGGTGCGCTGGATCAACCACCGCGTGAACACGCTGTATCCCAACCAGGCCGGGCTGTATCCGGTGCGCGAGGCGCAGATGGGGCCGGCCAAGGTGTTCCACGATCCGAACCGCGCGCCGTCGGCGACGACGGTGTATGCCAACGGTATTCCCCCTTTGACTGTGCAGCACCCGCTTCCACAGGGACAGCTTTCGGCCCAACTTCAGGTCACCGGGCAGGCCCAGGCCACCCAGGCGCTGCGCGCTGCGGTGAGCGGCCATACGCCGCTGCCTCTCAGTACGCCGGTGACGGCTGATATGTTTGCTGCCAACCGCCTGTCGCGTTCGCTGCCGGAGGTCAAGGAATTGAATTTGGAGCCGTCGCATATCGAGCGGCTGCTCCTCGATGTGGGGGACAAGTAGGCCCTGATGAGCTTGCAATTGGATCCACGGCTCGAAGTTCACGAGGCGGCAGAGCGGATTCGCACCGCGCTGACCCGTCTCGGTCTGTGCTATCGCACCAAGAACGACGATCTGATCGAAATCTCGTACCGCCAGTTGGGCGTGGTCGGCGATCAGTTTGGCGTGCTGGAGGTCGATGTGCAGCGCCTTCCGCCGCGGGTGAGCATCGGCAAGCTGACCCACCCGGAGACGATTCACCACCTGACGGCGGTGGTCGGCAAGCCGGTCCACAAGCTCAACACCACCGGGCTGACCTACTGCATCGAGCTTCAGCCGCGAGGCAAGCGGCGGCTGCCGACCTCGGTTGAGCTGGACATGCGCGTGCGCCCGCCTGGCGATTACATGATTCCCATCGGGCAGGGGCTGGACAAGGCCGAGTGGCGCAGCCTGTACGAAACCTCGCACATCCTGGTGGGCGGCGAGAGCCGCAGCGGCAAGTCGACCTGGCTGAATGCGACGTTGACCGCACTGCTTTCCACCTATACCCCGGAGACGCTGCGCCTGGCGCTGATCGATCCCAAGGGCGTCGAGTTTACCCCTTTTGAAGGCATCCCGCACCTGGTCAAGCCGGTGGCGACCGAGCCGCACAGTGCGTCGGCGCTGACCAGTTGGCTGATCAGCGAGATGGATCGCCGCCGCGACCTGTTTGCCGGTGTGTTTGCGCGCCACCTGCGGGCCTATAACCAGTGCGTGTCCGAGCGGGGCGAAAAGCCGCTGCCACTGATTTTAGTGGTGATCGATGAGGTGAGCGACATTGCCTTGCAGGCCGGGCTGAACAGCACGTTCTACAAGAACCTGATTCGCCTGTCGAGCAAGGGTGCGGCGTTTGGGCTGATCATGATCCTGGCGACGCAGAACCCCAAGGCCGAGGTGCTCAATACGCTGATTCGCGGCAACATGTCGACGCGGATTGCGTTTCGCGTGGCCGGGCCGGAGCACTCGCGCACCATCCTGGGGCGGACGGGCGCGCAGGAACTGCCGCGCACCATCCGCGGGCGGCTGCTGGCGCGGATGGACGGTGCGCTGGCCGAGTTGCAGGGTTTTCACGTCCCCGACGAGGCGGTGCTGGCCCTGGCGCGGCGCTGGGCCGAGCTGGACGGCCCCACGTTGACCGAGCTTGAACGGGCGTTGGTCGTCTATGCCCAGGACGAACTGGATGGCGAGTTTCCGATTGGGCGCATCTATGAGCAGTTCAAGGGGCAAATCTCGCGGCGGCAGTTGGTCAAGCTGGGACGGCGCTGGGAGTTGAATGGCTGGTTGAGCGAGCCGGCGTCGGTGGTCGAGCCACGGCGGATCACCGAGGCGTTGTGCAGGCTGGTTTTCGAGTCGTTGGGCAAGCGCGAGTTGGCCGCATCGACGCAGACTGATATGGAAGAAGGGGAGTGAGGGGCAATGTCGTTCGACGTGTATTTCAAGCAGGATATTCTCAACATTCTGCGCTCCACCTATGCCGCCAGCGAAGGATCGGCGTCGCTGGTGCTGGAGATGCTGGAAGACCCGGATTTGCAGGGTGTGCCGGTAGGCAAGCTGCTGCACATCTATCGACGCGGGTTTGCCACTGCGCTTGGCGCGGTGGGGCTGGCGTTTGGGCTGGATGCCACCCTGCCGGGGAGCGGTACTGCAAGTTGCCCGCTGCTTTCCGATCCGCAGCAGGATGCTTTCGACCCCGGCGCGCAGCAGGCGGAATGGACGGATGCGCAGGTGCTCGGTTTTTTGTGGCAAACAGTGAATCAGGTCAATTGTCGATAAAAGGTGTTATTTGACAGGGATTCATTTTCGGTTATAATAGTGGTTGTCTTGCACTAACCTATCCCGACTGAATCGGAACTGAACAGGACCTGTCTGCTCGGAAAGATTTGTGTCTACAAAGCAACGATCTTGAAGGATAGGCCCTATTTTTATCAAGGAGGCGAGTCGTATGCAAAAAGAGAATGTCCTTTCTGTTGCCAATCTGGCTCGCCGCGGTCTGGTAGGGTAAGGCGCGTCGTCTGTCCAATCAAAGACGAGACGCTTTGGACAAGTCTATAGCTCCTTTCAGGCCGTGAGCGGGCGCAATGCCGTGCTCATGGCCTTTGTGTTTAGGGCGCAGCGCTTGCGCTGCGCCGGCGGTATGTTCAGGCCATGAGTATTCACACTCGTGGCCTTTTTGTTTTGTGGAGGATTAGACGTTGTCAAAGCGGGAGAAAAAACTCTGGGAACACGTTCGCGAGGACGCCCAGCAGCGCCAGGTGCGCAAGGAAATTCGTCGCAACCGCAAGCCCAAGCGGGTGCGCAGCAAAGAATGGATGCCGGATAGTTTGGACGATGCGGATGAATTGTACGAACTGGATGTGCCCGCCAGCGAGCGGGTGATGCCGCGCGGCGAGCGAGAACGCCGCCAGCGAGTGATGACGGCAGCGCTCCAAAAGCTGCACGAGGAAGCCGAGGGTGCAGCGTCGGAGCCGGTCGAAGCAGTGCCCGCGCTTCGCGCACGTGACTCGGGCGAAGAACCGGCCGCCGGGCTGGTGGGCACGGTGATTGAGGTCAGCAGCGGGCTGTGCCGGGTCAGGGTGAACGGGCATCAACTGCTGTGCGGGCTGCGCGGTTCGCTCAGCGCCGAGGATACCGGTTTCACCAACGTCGTCGCCGTCGGCGACCGGGTGGTCGTGTCGGAGGCGGAGGTGGGGCAGGGGGTAGTGGAGACGGTGCTGCCTCGGCGGAGCGCGCTGGCGCGCCCGGACGTGTTTTACGGCCACTTGCAGCAGTTGATCGTCGCCAACGCCGACCACCTACTGATCGTCGCCGCCTGGCGCGACCCGCCGCTGTGGATGGAGCTGGTCGACCGCTACCTGATCGCTGCCGAGCGACACGGTCTGCGGCCGATCCTCTGCGTCAACAAGATCGACCTGGCCGAGGACGTGCAGCAGTGCCGGGGCAAGGTTGCTCCGTACCTGGAACTGGGTTATGAGGTGCTGTTTACCAGCGTGGTCAGCGGCGCGGGGATCGATTTGCTGCGCGACATTTTGCGCGACAAAACGACCGTCCTGGCCGGGATGTCCGGCGTGGGCAAGTCGTCCTTGCTGACGGCGGTGCAGCCGGGGTTTCAGCTCAAAGTGGCCGAGGTCAGTGACGATAGCCATGAAGGACGGCATACCACGACCCAGGTCAACCTGCTCGAACTGGAGATGGGCGGGTTCGTCGTCGATACGCCGGGCATCCGCGAGTTTGGCTTGAGCGGCCTGGAACGGGGCGAGTTGGTGCGCTTTTATCCCGAGATCGCCGCCCTGCAAGGGCGCTGCCGCTTTGGCGACTGCTCGCACACGCACGAGCCGGGCTGTGCGGTCAAGGCGGCGCTGCGCAGCGGGCGGCTCTGCGAGGATCGCTACCACAGCTACCGGGCGATTCTGAGCGGCCTGGCCTGAGCCGAGGCCGCTCAGTTCGCCGAGGGCGGCCTTTTCTTGAGCTCTTCTTGCTCGATCATTTCGACGAATGCGTCGACGAGCTGGGGATCAAAGCTGGCGCCTCTGGCAGTTTGCAGTTCTTCCAGCGCCGCCTCGACGGTGCGCACGCGGTTGTAGGGGCGCTGGGAGACCTGAGCATCAAAGGCATCGACGATGCTAAAGATGCGCGCCAGCAGGGGGATTTCTTCGCCCCTTAGCCCTTCCGGGTAGCCGTTGCCGTCGTAGCGTTCGTGATGGCAGCGCACCACCGGCAGTGCGCCAGCCAAAAAGTCGATGTGTCCGACGATCTGGACGCCGGTGTTGGGGTGGTTTTCGACGATCTGCCGTTCTTCGATCGTCAGCGGGCCGGGTTTGAGCAGGATCGCGTCGGGGATGCTCAGCTTGCCGATGTCGTGCAGCAGCGCGCCGTGTTCGATGTCGGTCAGGTCTTTGCCTTTTAGCCCCACTTTGCGGGCCAGGCGGACGGCCAGCTTGGAGACGCGGCGGCAGTGTCCAGGCGAACTCTGATCGCGCACATCGAGTGCGGCTTCCAGGGCGTTGAGTGTGGCCTGGTAGGTGACGTAGAGCTGGTTGAGCATTTGCGACAGTTTGCGCGATTGCTGGCGCAATTTTTGCGTTTGCTGCTTGACCTGTTCTTCGAGCCGGGCATAGTAAAGCGCCCGTTCTTGCAGCAGTTGGCTGCGCTCCAACGCGCGTTCGACGCGCAGCCTGAGCTGGGCCTCGTTGTGTGGTTTGACCAGGTAATCGCTGGCCCCGTTGAGCATGGACTGGATTGCGGTCTTGACGTCGTTGACGCCGGTGAGCATCAAGACGGCGGTGAAAGGGTATTGGGCCTGGATTTGCTTGAGCAGGGTCAACCCGTCGGGCGGCGGCATAGAGAGGTCGCTAATCACCAGGGCATAGTGCTTTTGCGCCAGCATGCGCATGACCTGGTCGCTTTCGGTCGTCGTGTCGACCTGGAACCCTTCCAGCGCCAGCTGCTTGGAAATCACATCGACGACCCAGAAATCGTCGTCGACGATGAGGATGCGCTCGGTTCGGGCCGGGTTTAGGGCCTGGGTGGGCTGTTTAGGCGAAGGATGGGTGCGTACAGCCTGGTCCGGCGACAGTTTTTTTGCGCGTGACTCTATGGACATAATCCCCCCAGAAATCGGACTTGATACGACTGGCGCGGCTTGTATCGCGCTATGCGAGAGATATTCTTTCATAACAGGCAGTCAGCGCACTGAGCCGTTCGGCATATTGTGCGGTCAGCGCGCCGGGCGGGCAGCGCCAGGTCCAGTTGCCGCCTGACGTGCCGGGCAGGTTCATCCGCGCCTCTGTGCCCAGCCCCAGCACATCTTGCAGCGGGAAAACCGCCGTTTGGGCCACCGAGGCCAGGGCCGCGCGGATCAGCGACCAGTTGAATTCGCGCGCGTCGCAGCCCAAATAGTCCATTGCTTTTTGGCGCTCCTCGGCTGCGCAATGTTCGAACCAGCCCAGCGCCGTGTCGTTATCGTGCGTGCCTGTGTAAACGACGAAATTCGGCGTATAGTTGTGTGGCAGAAAAGGATTGCGCGTATAATCGCCAAACGAGGCGCGCAGGGCGTCCTCGTCAAAGGCAAACTGGAGGATTTTCATCCCCGGAAAGCCAAACCGCTCGCGCAGGTCGATCACTTCCGGCGTGATCACGCCCAGGTCTTCGGCCCAGATCGGCAGTCGGCCCAACGCTTTTTCGATGGCCGCAAACAGCGCCGCGCTCGGCCCTGGCACCCAACGCCCCTTGATCGCCGTTGGTTCGCTGGCCGGAATCTCCCAGTAGGCGATAAAGCCGCGAAAGTGGTCGATGCGCACAATGTCCACCTTGTCGAGCATGGCGCGGACGCGCTCGATCCACCAGTGGTAGCCCTGCCCGGCCAGCACGTCCCAGCGATAGAGCGGGTTGCCCCAGCGCTGACCGGTTTCGCTGAAATAATCGGGCGGCACGCCGGCGATCAGGGTGGGGCGGCCCGTCTCGTCGAGGTGAAACAGTGGGCGGTTGGCCCACACGTCGGCGCTGTCTCCGGCGACGAAAATGGGCACGTCGCCGACGATGCGCACGCCGCGCCGGTTGGCGCGGCTTTTCAACGCCTGCCACTGCTCCCAGAAAAAGAATTGCAGCACCCGGTGCTCGGCGATCTCGTCGGCCAGCATTTTTTGCCAGTGGGCCATCGCCGCAGGCTCGCGCAGGGCAATGCCGGCGTCCCAATCGGTCCACATCCTCTGGTTGAAATGCATTTTGACCGCGATAAAAAGAGCATAGTCGTCGAGCCAGGCAGCATTGTCGGCGCAAAAGGCGATGAACTGCGTCCGGCGCTGCGGCGTAGCCGCAGATAGAAATCGACGCGCGGCCCGGTGAAGCAAGGGCATTTTCCACTCGATCACTGCGCCGTAATCGACTCGCTCTTGGGGAAAAGCCGGAACTGTGCCCAGGTCGGCGGCGATCAGATCGCCGCTCTCGATCAGCCTGTCCGGGCTGATCAGCAATGGGTTGCCGGCAAAAGCCGACAGGCAGGCATAGGGCGAATCGGCGAACCCGGTCGGGCCGAGCGGCAAGACCTGCCAGATCGACTGCCCGGCGGTGACGAGAAAATCGATCCAGGCCAGGGCCGCGTCGCCCAGGTCGCCGATGCCATAGCGGCCGGGCAGTGAGGTGGGATGCAGCAGCAGGCCGCTGGCGCGAGGGTGATCCATTGTTCTCTCCTTTGAGCATGGGGCCTATCCTCCAAGATCGTTGCATTTTGGGCAACGATCTTGCCGAGCGGCCAAGTCCTGTTCAGGTCCGATTCATTCAGGATAGGATGTGCTGAACCTGATTGTAGATTATTTACATGCTGCTGTCAACTTTGCAATTTCCTCTTTTTTGCGCTACACTTGTCAACAATACACAAAGAGGTGAAATGATGGAAAACAAGCTTGCTGAACTCAAGGAACGACTCTTTCAAGTCAACGATCTGAACGCCGCCGCGGCGGTGCTGGCCTGGGATCAGGCGACTTTGATGCCTGTGGGCGGCGCTCCGGCGCGTGGGCGGCAAATGTCGACGCTGGCCCGGCTGGCCCACGAAAAATTCACCGATCCGGCCATCGGCCGGCTGCTCGACGATCTGCGTCCCTACGAGGAGGGCCTGCCTTACGACTCGGATGAGGCCAGCCTGATCCGGGTGACCCGGCGCGAGTATGAGCAGGCCACACGGGTGCCCGCTGCGTTCGTCGCCGAGATGACCGCGCACCAGTCTGAGCTGTATGTCATCTGGGAGCAGGCCCGCCCCCGGAACGATTTCGGCATGGTGTGCGATGGCCTCCAAAAGACGCTCGATCTGAGCCGCCGCATGGCCGATTTTTTTGCCCCCTATGAGCACATCGCCGACCCGCTGATCGACTTTGCCGACTATGGCATGAAGGCCGCTTCGGTGCGCGCTGTGTTCGACGAACTGCGCGCCGAACTGGTGCCGCTCGTCCAGTCGATCACCGCCCAGCCGCCCGCCGACGACGCCTGCCTGCACCAGACGTTTCCCGAAGACGATCAGGAGGCCTTTTTCACCGAGGCGATCAAGGCTTTCGGCTACGATTTCGACCGCGGCCGCTGCGACCGCACCCCGCATCCGTTTACCACCAACTTTTCAATCGGCGACGTGCGGATCACGGTGCGCTTTAACCCGACCGACCTCGGTGAGGCGCTGTTCAGCGCGCTGCACGAGGCCGGGCACGCCATGTACGAGCAGGGCAGCGATCTGGCCTACGAGGGCCTGCCGTTGGCCGGGGGCACGTCGGCGGGCGTCCACGAGAGCCAGTCGAGGTTGTGGGAAAACGTGGTCGGGCGCAGCCGCCCGTTCTGGCAGTTTTACTATCCCCGGCTGCAAGCGGCCTTTCCCGCTCAACTGAAAGGCGTGTCGCTGGACACCTTTTACCGGGCGATCAACAAGGTTCAGCGCTCGCTGATTCGCACCGACGCCGACGAAGTGACCTATAACCTGCACGTGATGCTCCGTTTCGGGCTGGAGCTCGACCTGCTGGAAGGCAAGCTGGCCGTGCGCGACCTGCCCGATGCCTGGCGGGCGCGCTTCAAGGCCGACCTGGGCGTCGAGCCGCCGGATGACAAGGATGGCGTGCTGCAAGACGTACACTGGTATGCCGGGCTTATCGGCGGGGTGTTCCAGGGCTACACGCTGGGCAACATCCTCGGCGCCCAGTTTTACGACGCCGCGCTCAAGGCCCACCCGGACATCCCGGCCCAGATCGCGCAGGGACAGTTTGAGACGCTTCACGGCTGGCTGCGCGAAAACATCTACCGGCCCGGCTCCAAGTTCACTGCCTCGGAATTGATCGCGCGCGTGACCGGCGGGCCGCTGGCCGTTGGCCCCTACATCCGCTATCTGAAAACCAAGTACGGCGAGTTGTACAAGTTGTGAGCACAGAGAACTGCCCGGCGGTTCGAGTGGGATGACGGCAAATGAGCAGAGATTCCAGATTGTCCAGACGAGTTTTTCTCAAGGCTGGCGTTGTTGCAGCGGCAGGCCTGGCTGCCGGTTGTGCAGCCCCAACTGTCGATGTTCCCGCGGTCGCGCCGCCAACATCCACACCCGATCCAACGGTCACGCCAACCGCTGCGCCGGCATCCACACCCACATCAGCACCCACGGCGACGGCAACTGCCATGCCGACTCGCACATCCGTCGAGCCTGCAGCGACGCCAACTGTCACATCGACGCCCACTTTTGCACCGACGCCGACGTCGCTGGCCGTTCGCCCGTCGTGGCGCGACCTGGCTGCCTACTATCCACGGGCGGCGCAAAGTGTGGTTTCGTCCGTGCAGCACGATGGGGTGTGGGATGGCGAATCTATCGTCGGCGAGGTCGTCCTGGCGATGCTCGATGCGGCGATTGTCCAGCTCACCGGCCTCGACGATGCCCGGGCGGCCTGGCGGGCGCTGTTCGATCCCGGCGAGACGGTTGGGATCAAGGTCAACACGATCAGCCGCTATACCACCAACCCGGAGGTAGCCTATGCCGTCGCGCAACGCTTGCAGGATGCCGGGTTGCCCGCCGAGCAGATCGTCATTTTTGACCGTTCGGTGCATGAATTATCGCGCCAGGGCTTTACGCTGAACCAGGATGGCCCCGGCGTGCGCTGCCGGGGCATCACCGCCTGGGAGCGATCACAGGATGTGGCCGGGGTGACGCAAAAGCTGCACGACGTTTTGCTTGCCTGCGACGCGCTGATCAACATCCCGCCGATCAAAGAGCACGGCATCTCGGGCTTTACCTCGGCCATGAAGAACCATTATGGCACCGTCGATCAGCCGGGGCTGCTGCACGGCGGCGACTGCGATCCCTTTATCCCGGCGCTCAACGCGCTGCCGCTTATCCGTGACAAGACGCGGCTGATCGTCTGCGACGCGCTGCGCACCTGCCCCTACGGTTGGGATCAGATGACCAAAGAAAACCTGATCATGATGAGCTTTGATCCCGTCGCCAACGACACGCTGGCCCGCCAGCTTGTACTGGATCGGCGTGCGGCCGACGGCCGGCCGGGGGCATACATTGAAAAACGCTCGCATTACCTGCAAACCGCCGTCGAGATGGGACTGGGCGCGGACGCGGCACACATCCAAGAACGAAGAATGATATTGAACGGGACGGGGCTGTAAATATGAAAGGATAGACCATTATGCGCATCAAACAATCCGCCTGTTACCCCATGTTCAAGCCCCCGGACCTGAACCTCGACGATTTGTTCAAGGTTTGCGCCGAGATCGGCTTTGCGGCGGTCGAATTCTGGGAGCGGCCCGCCGATTACGTGCAGGTGCTCGAGACGGCCCACCGCTATGGCCTCACCGTCGCCAGCATGACCGGTCACGCTTCCTTGCCCGACGGCCTCAACAAGCGCTCCAATCACGATCGGATCGAGGCCGAGCTGCGCGAGTCGATCGACATCGCCGCCCGATATGGCATCCCCGGCCTGATCGTGTTCAGCGGCAATCGCCAACCCTTTCAGACCGATCTGGAGGCCATCGACGCCTGCGCCGACGGCCTGCGCCGCATCATCCCCTATGCCGAGGAAAAGGGCATCAACCTGAACATGGAACTGCTCAACTCCAAGGTCGATCATCCCGGCTACCAGTGCGATCACACCGCCTGGGGCGCGGCCGTGTGCGAAAAGGTCAACAGTCCGCGCGCCAAACTGCTGTTCGACATCTATCACATGCAGATTATGGAAGGCGATCTCATCCGTACAATCCGCCAAAACATCCAGTGGATCGGCCATTTCCACACCGCCGGCAACCCCGGCCGCAACGATATGGACGACACGCAAGAGTTGAATTATGCGGGGATTTGTCGAGGCATTGCCCAGACCGGATATCCCTATTATGTCGGGCACGAGTTTATGCCCAAGGGCGATCTGATCCAGGCGCTCCGCGCCACATTCAAGATGTGCGATCAGGGGGCATAGGACGGTGCGGCGGGTTTCCGGCTCGCCATCTTGAAAATAAAAAAAGCGCCGACGGCCCGGGTATTCGTGCTTGAATATCCACCGTCGGCGCTCAGGCGTGGGTCAATTCGTTCATTTATCGAATAAACAGACCCAGAACGCTGGTCAGAATGGCTGTAGCGATCCTGGCCTCCGGCGTTTTGAAATGACGGAAACGCCAGGCGCGTTCTGCGTTGCGGTTCAAGAGCTTTTCCGTGCTCTGATAGACATCGTTTTCAACATATCCTGGAATAAACATTGTAGCCTCGCTTTCTATTTTTACCTGACCAGCAGACCGGTCAGTGCCGTAGTGATCGTTGTGACAATCTGCTTTTTGATCCGCTCTCGTTGCTGGCGTCGCCGCCATATTGCTTTCCAGTCGCGCTGGTAGCGGTCAACGTTTTTCTCAAGCCCGAAGGCCATATAGGGGTCTGAAAACATTGTGGTAGCCTCCTTTTTCCTCTTTTCTATGACCATTATAGCACGTTTCCCGGCCTTCGAAAACGACTTTTGTCGTACCGGTCACTTTTTTGTACAGGTATTGCATAAAAAATATCGGCATCTCGTTAGAGATGCCGATATTCGTTGTTGTGCCAGGGCGGGACTAGAAGAACCAATACATCTGCATGTGCTCGACGATCTCGCCGATCTTGATTCCAGAGCGCACGCCGCCAATGATATTGAAAAAAGGCAGCACGCTCATCCACAACAGCATCATCCCATCGATGCTGAGCAGGTGCGGCCAGTGCAGCAGCTCACCATACAGGGCCGGCGAAGGGTGTACGTCGATCAGGAGCAGCCCCAGGGCCGAGCACGGCAGACCGAACAAAAAGGCCAGGATCGTCCCGGCGATGGCGTTGGCCAGCTTGTCCCGCCCCTTGCGCTTTCTGAGCCAAAACAGCGAAAAACGCACCAGCCCCATCGTGTACAACATAGTGGGGATAGCGGCGCTGAAAAAGAAGATCATGATCAGGATAAACGCACTGAACAAGGACATCGCCACAAAGCGTCCCGGCGCGAAAGGGTTGGCCGTGTCCGGCAGCCCGTCGGCGATGCGCATAAAATAGCCCAAAGTGATGCTGATCCCGCATTGTAGCCCGGCCAGGATGGCAAAGCTCAACCCGCTGAACAAGGTCGCCTCAAGGCCCAGGCGCGTGCCGTCGAAAAGAACGTTGGGCGGGCTGGGCGCAGCGGTTTGTTCGTCGAATCGATAAGGTTGATCGCGCATATCTATGTGTCCCTATCTTTGTCGCAAGCTCGATCCGATTATACACGGCCCGGTCAAGATGTCAATCGGCCCGTCGAACAGTCACCTGGTTCGGGCAGGGTTGACAAATAGTTATGTCGTGGTACAATATAAGATGAAGGGAGGGGGACACGGGTCTCCCTTTTTTTGTTTTCTCAACCTCGACGAAAGGAGGTGAACCAAGTGCGTCTGCTCAATGTACAAGATGAAAAAGGCCAGGGCCTGGTCGAGTATGGAATGATTATTGTGCTTGTAGCTATTGTTGTCATTGCAATTCTTTTGCTGCTCGGCCCGGCCATCGGCAACATCTTTAGCAACGTCCAGTCAGAGCTTTTCGAAGCAGGCGTCGGTGTGGTCATGCCCATTCTATCAAGCGCATAAACCTCACATAGACCCAGTCAGTATTGCGACTTGGGCAAGGCGATGGTGAATACCGTCCCTTGCCCAAGTTTGCTTTTTACCTCGATGCGGCCGCCGTGCGCCTCGACCAGCGCCCGCGCAATCGACAGCCCCAGCCCAGAACCGCCCGTGCGCATCCGCGAAGCATCCGCGCGGTAAAAGCGGTCGAAAATGTGCGGCAGGTCTTCCGGCGCGATACCCGCCCCCGTATCCGAAACGGCAACGAGCACCTGCTCGCCTGCCGGACGGGCGCTGAGCATGATGCGCCCGCCGGCAGGCGTGTGCCTCAATGCATTGCCGACCAGGTTGCCGATCACCTGCCGCAGCCGGTCGGCGTCTCCTTGCACGAGCACCGGGGCGGGCGGCGCATCGACAGACAGCGCGATGCCCTTGTCGCCAGCGGCGGCCTGCGCGCCCTCGGCGGCGCGGGCCAACAGTTGCCCCAGATCGACCTCGGTGCGCACCAGTTCGAGCTGGCCCGCATCGGCCAGCGACAGCAGGCGCAAATCCTGCACCAGGCGCTGCAGCAGCAGCGTTTCCTCGTAAACCGGCCCCAGGTGCTCGGCATCGACAGGATAGATGCCGTCGAGCATCGCCTCCAGGTTGCCCCGGATCACGCTCAACGGGTTGCGCAGTTCGTGTGCAATGTCAGCGGTCATCTGCTGGCGCTGAAGTTCAGCCGCTTGCAGGTCGCCGGCCATCTTGTTAAAGGCCACGCCCAGTTCACCGACCTCATCCCCGCTGTGTACCTGCACGCGCTGCGAGAGATCGCCCTGGGCCATCGCCTCCGAAGCGGCGGTCAACTGGCGCAGCGGCGCGATCAGGTGGCGTGAGAGCCACACCGCCGCAATGATCGCCACAATCGACGCCGACAGCCCGGCCAGGAACACGGCCCGCTGCACCGCGCCCAAAAATTGCTGGTCCAGCGCCGTCTGCCCCGACAAATCCTCACTGCTGATGAGCAGCGTGCCCACCGTTTGCCCGCCGACGACGATCGGCGCGCCGTTGACCAGTTCTGCCGACCCAAGTTTCTGGCCGACCAGCGCCCCCTGGCTGTCGACGACGATGCGTCCATCTATACCCACGATCAACGCGCGCTCGGCTTCCGTGATCATCGGGTGCATGCTCGGCCCGCGTCCGTATCCGGGTCCGCCGCGAACGCTGCTGCTCTGTCCCAGCAGCGCTTCCACGCCGTCCCACGAGCCGGTCTGCGCGTAATAGTCGGCCAGTTCGACGGCCAGCCGTTGGGCGCGCATCTTGCCGCCCTGGCTCACATAGAGGGTAAATTCGCGCTGGGTTACTCGATTAGCCACCAGGGCAACCGCGCCCACCCCCACCAGAGCAACCAGGATAAAGGCGACGAGGAACTTGGCGCGCAGGCTGTGCATCGATCAGACCTCTGCAAGGCGATAGCCCGCGCCGTACACGGTGAGGATGTACGTCGGGTGGCGGGGGTCGGGTTCGATCTTTTTGCGCAGGTTCTTGATGTGGACATCGATCGTGCGCTCATAGCCCGCAAACGCCTCGCCCTGCACACGGTCGAGCAGTTCCATCCGGCTGAACACACGGCCCGGCGAGCGGGCCAGAGTCAGCAGCAGGTCGAATTCGGTGCTGGTCAGGTCGATGGGCTGTCCCTCCTGAGAGACGGTGCGCTTGTCGGCGTCGATGATCAGTTCGCCGGCGCGGATCAGCGGCGAAGAGGGTTCGCTGTCGTCGCTGCGCCGCAGCACCGCGCGCACACGGGCCACCAACTCGCGCGGCGAAAAGGGCTTGGTCACGTAATCGTCGGCGCCCAGCTCCAGTCCCACGATGCGGTCGGTTTCATCCACGCGGGCAGTGAGCATGATGATCGGCGTGCGCGCCTCGCGGCGCACCGCGCGGGCCACATCGATGCCATCCAGCCCCGGCAGGTTCAGGTCGAGGACGATCAGATCGGGACGTTCGTGGCGGAACTGGGCCAACGCCGTCGGCCCGTCGTGGGCCAGCAGCACACGAAACCCGGCGTTCTCGATGTAATCGCGCACCAGCCGGGCGATCTTGGCTTCGTCATCCACCACGAGAATGGTTTTCATCCCCACTGCTCCTCGTTTTGTACCATCATAACACATCGCCGATGCCGCGTCAACGACAAACAGGGATGGACACCATGTCCATCCCTGTTGCTTGAAGAGAGGCCGGTCAGTTGCTTCGGCCGCGCCCTGCCGCGCCGCGCCCGCCGAGTCGTTGCCCCGTTTGCGCGCCCGTACCATTCTGGCAGTTGTCGCACACACCGTCGCCATCCTCATCGACGAAATTTTCGCAGCCGGCCTCGCCGGTCATCTTGCGGCTGCGGAGCAGTTCGCCATCCTGGTTAAAGCGGCGGCTTTGCCCGGCCCACGCATCACAGTCGTCGCAGACGCCGTCGCCATCCTCATCCACGAACGAGCAGCCGTTCATTTGGCGACCATAGCCCATCCAGGTTTCGCCATCAGAAAAGCGCCGGCCGCGCATCAGCCCTTCGCCGACTGCCCGCCCGCACTCGTCGCACACACCGTCGCCGTCCTCATCCACCGGGCCTTGGGCCAGGGCAGCGCCGGTCACGGCCGCGACGCTCAGCACCAACACGACCGCAAGACTGATCCATTTGATCCACTTGTTCATATTATCCTCCGAAATGTTTTGAATTTCTGTTCTTGGCTTTGCTGAAAAAAAGGTCGTTTGTTCGTCGCCCTCCACCTTTTCTTCAGAAGACTCTGTCCTTGCGAACCTGATTTGTACTCAGTATAGCGTGCAATTGTGAACAGAATGTGAAGCCCTTGTGTGTAAATGTGTCGAGTCAGGCCGTGTGCCCGGTCAGCAGATATTCACTGCCGATGCTGCCGTCGGCAAAGAGATTGAGCGAGGTACAGGCGGTCTGTTCAAAGCGCCAATAGGTCACCTCGACGCCGTCATAGTCGTACACCGGATTGTTCCGGTATTCACCGGCCGGGCGCAGGGCGGGCGGTGGTTGCCAGTCGACGGGTCGCCAAAGCATTCGCGCAGCGCCACCCGGCCGATGCCCAGCGCGCGGCAGCGGGCCAGGAAATCCGCCATCTGCTCCCGGTTGTGCCGGGTGAGCACGCAAGATACCTTGAGCGGAATGCGCGCCCGGCGGACGATTTCGGCCAGATCGGGCATGCGCCGCACGCCGGTCATTTTGAAAAAGGTCCGCCGGTCAAAAGAAGGGATCGAAAGCGTCGCCCGGTCGTAGCGGTTGAATACGTCAATTTTGGTCAGCGCCAGCTGCCCGTTGCTGTGCAGCGACACCTGTATCCCTGGCAGATTTTCGCGTAGCCAAGATAGCAGCCGTGCCTCATACCGGTACAACTGCGGATCGGTGTTCGTGCCACTGAATGTGATCTGGCCTATCTTGTGCGCGCGGATCAGCGCCACGAACTCGGCCCATCCGCGCGGCGGAAATGTGTTCAGATTGTCCGGCATCCGCGCCGGGTCGATCTGCCGCCCGATGCAGTAGGGGCAGCGCTGGTTGCACGGGCCGGCGAACAAGACATTGGCAAAATCATAGCTGTTCATCGTGGATTTTATAGTACACTATGCATCACGCCGCCTTTTTCAACTCAGCCTCATCCCATCCCGCCTCCAGGCTGATCAAGTAATCCTTGACTGCCCCCGCGTAAAACAGCGCAATGACGCCGCTTTTGTGCTGTACACCTTTTTCGGTCAATTGCAGGCAAGGCCCAACATAGTGCATCAATCCCCGGTCGAGCAAAAACGCCACCTCACGCCCAAATACCTCCTCCAGCGCCACGCCAAATTTGGCGCGAAAATGTGCCAGGTGAATCTCACCAAAATAAAACGACACCGAGATCATTTTCGCCATGGCCACCTCAAGGGGCAGGTGGTAGAGGTCTTGCACCGGCAGCCGCCGTGCGTCGACGGCTTGCAGGTACGACTCGAGCGTTTTGCTCGCCGCGCCCAGGTTATAGCTCAACGTGTAGGGCGAAAACGTCTGCGCGCCCAGCCCCAGCCCCAGGTAAGGCGTCCCCTTGACCACCCGCTCGGTCAGGTAATCGCTGGTGCCGGGATCATTGGACACCTTGCTGTAGGTGTTCTTGCCCGGCGACCCGGCGTACCCCGCCGCCAGCAGCAGGCCGTGGGCCAGCGCTTCCTGCGCGTAGACCTGCTCCTGGCTCACCTGCGCGGCCTGTTCTTGCAGGCGCGTGCCCTTGTAACGCATCTGGTACAGCGTGATGTATTCCGGCCCCAGCGCGATCGTCTGGGCGACGGTGTTGTGCCAGTCGCTCAGGGTCTGATCGGCGAAACCGTACATCAGGTCGATGTTAAAGCGCTTGAACCCGGCGTCGCGGATGTGCCGCACCGCTCGTTCGAGCATGCTCAGTCCCTCGTACTCGCGCCCCAGCGAGCGGGCCAGCTTGAAATGGGTGGTCTGCACGCCCATGCTGATCCGCTCGATGCCCAGCGCCCTGATTTCGGCAATCTTGTCTGCCTCATGGGCGGCGACGATCGGCGTCGTCTCGATGCTTGCGACCACCGGCCGGTCGCCTGACGTCTCCCCTTGCCACTGAAATGCCGACCGCACCGCCTCAACCACCCGGCGCAGGTTTTCCACCCTGACCAGGGCCGGCGTACCTCCGCCGATGTCGAACCCGATCAGCATTCTCCGTTCCGTGCCGGCGCGGTTGCGGTACATCTCGATCTCGCGCAGCAGCGCATCAAAGTAGCGGTTCTCGATTGCCCAATCATGCTGCTCGACGACCGTATACTCGCAGTAGCGGCAGCGTGCGGCGCAAAAGGGCACATGAACGTACAGCCCCAGCCGGTCAACCCCCTGCCAGGCGTCGATGGCGGCGGCTTGAGCCGCCGCCCCGCGCACGTGGTAAGGGCGCATCGTCGTACTGTGATGGATCGGGTAGGCCGTGTTGGCGATGTGGTGATGGCGCAGCCCGGCCTCAAACACCGTCTGCGGGTCAAGGATGCCTCGACCGTCACGTCGGTCGCCGTCACAGCGATCGATGTGAGCGGCTTGATTCCAGGTCATCGGTTGAGCGTGCATTGATTCCTCCTAAAGTGTATTTTATACACTAAGTATTTTGGAAAGAAAAAGGCAGATCGCTGCCCCTATTAGTGTAAATAATACACTAATTATAGCAGAAAAAAATGCCCCTGTCAAGGGGCGGTTGATGAAATTCACGATTGCAGGGGCACAGCATGACAGGCTCTTTGAGTTTGATGTGCCCCTGCTTTTCGGTGCGTTTTTAGCCCAAAAGCTCCGGAAAGACCTCGCGCGCGTAGGCCGCGACCTCCTGTATTCCCGCGTCGGCCACCTGCTGCGGCACAACCAGTGTCCGGTAGCCCAGCGCTGCGATCCGCTGGCCTGGCTGCTCGGCCTGCGACCGGCCTTCCCATCCTTTGATCCAGGCCTGCCATTTGGGCTGGCCTGAGACGAGCACGAAAATCCTGGCTTGCGGGTACAGGTAATCGGCGCTGGCGACGGGTGTGCCGTCCGCGTCGTACACGGTGGTGTTTTCGACATCGGGCAGCGGGGTGGGGGTGTCCCAGGTCATTCTGGGCCGGGCGTAATCCGGCAGCGGGCGACCAAGCTGGTAGGCCTGCCTGCGCATGGCGGGGTACAGGGCCTCATCGCTGCCGGCCTGGGCGCGGATTTCCTCGTAGAGCGGCTCGATCTGCACGGCCAGATTGCTACCTGTCCGTCGATGGGCCAGGATTGCGTCGACAATTCGCTTGAGGTGCGCCGACGGCCATGCCCGGTGCGCGGCGTCCAGCGCTTTCTCGATCGGCTGATCGGACCGCAGGGCGTCGACGATGCACCCAAACACTTGAGATGCTGGCGCTGGCGTTTCGACAGCAAGTGCTTCCAAGCATTGTGGCAGGCTGTACCCCGATCTCAGCCCGCCGACGAGCAGCC
Source organism: uncultured Anaerolineae bacterium (assembly GCA_964428175.1). Lineage (GTDB taxonomy): Bacteria > Chloroflexota > Anaerolineae > JAFGEY01 > JAFGEY01 > CAYRXM01. Next base: position 3,278 of record CAYRXM010000030.1, on the reverse strand, counting down.
ATACGGCATCGCTCAGTTGGCGATCGAGCAAAGTGGTGTCGTTCATATCGTACCTCCCGCTGAACAAGCTTGCGAGCCGCTCGCGCGCCGCTGTCCAGACCCAATCCAACAGCGTCGGCAACCACAGCCGCAGCACGCCGCCGACACCTGCCATTTGAAAGGCGATCCGGCAATGCGTGCGAAAGACCTGCGCCATCTCGACCCCGTACTGCTGCCGGAATGTAGGCGGGTAAGCGAGCAGCAAGCGGCGGTAAACCCGGTTGGAGAGCGAAAGTAGGTCGAGGGCCATTACGCCTCTCCCGGCTGCGGCTGCTGTAGCAAGCCGCGCTGTCGTGCCTCGGCGACCAGACGCGCCAGGCGCTGGGCCTCAGCCGTGGCGATGCGCTGTCCCAGGTCGGTCAGGCGGTAATAGCGGCGGCGTTCGTCGTCGAGCGTGGGATCGGGGCGCTCGTCGCATTCGGCGATCCAGCCAGCCTGGTGCATGCGCCGGATCGCACCGTACAGTGTGCCCGGCCCCATCTTGATCGTGCCGTCGGTGCTTTCGGCGACCCCTTGCATGATCGCATAGCCGTGCTTTTCACCGTCAGCCAGCGCAAGCAAGATGTGAAACGCTGCCGGGGATAGAGGCAGCAGGTTGTCGATTACAGGTGGTTTGCTTGACATACTATCGTCCTCCGATATATCGTATAACGATATAATAACACAGGTTTGGCCTGTTGTCAAGCACATTTGACAAATCAAGAGCTTATGAGTAAAATAGTTAGAATTCTAACTATCTAAGGAAATGGGCCAATGAGTGATCAGGGGAATGGCAGCATCAAGGCGAGGGTCATCGCCCGGCTGAGCGTCGCGTTTCTCACCTGGCGGCGGCATTTACAGCAGGGGTTGGTTCCACATGGGATCACGCTCAAGCAGTTGTACCTGCTGCGACAACTGGCGCGGCGCGAGTTCCTGTATCCATCCAGGATCGCTGAACTGCTCTTTTGCGACCGGCCCACGGCGACGGTGATCATCCGCAACATGGAAAAGCAGGGTTGGGTGAGCCGCGAGCCGGATGAGCAAGATCGACGCCAGGTGCGGGTGGTGATCACCGGGGCGGGGCGGGCCAAGCTGGAGGAACTGGCACAGGTGGATCGGCAGGGCGAGGATTTCGATCCGCTGGGCTGTTTTGATGAGGAGGAAATTGCCGAGTTGGATCGGTTGTTGGGCAAAATGAACGAGCATCTAAAACAAATCAGGAGGGTGAAATGAACGAAACGCTTAAAACCATTCACAGTTTGCGCTCGACGCACGGCAACTTTGGCGAGCGCGAGGTGTCGGCGCAGGACGTGCAGACCATCGTCGAGGCCAGCGTGCGCGCGGCCAATGCCTCGGCGCGGCAGAGCTATTCGATTGTGGTCGTTGAAGAGCGGGACTTGATCAAGCAGTTGTGCGGCTATACAGGCAGCAAGGCATTGCTCTACTGCGTCGATTACAACCGCATCACCGATACGGCGGCGCACATGGGGCACAGTTTTGACCCCTCGGGCATCGTGTCTTTTGTCACCGGCGCGGTCGACACGATGCTGGCCGCGCAGACGGCAGCCGTCGCGGCGTGTTCGCTGGGCATCGACTCGCTGTTTACCAATGGCGTCCATCGCGGTGATATGACCCGCGTGTACAAGCTGCTCGCCCTGCCCGAGCAGTACTGTTTTCCGCTGATTATGCTCGTGCTTGGGTACGCCGATGCCCAACCGGCGTTCCTGAAAGGGCGTTTGACCGGCGCGGGCGTGGTCCATTGGGGCAGGTATCACCGGCTGACGGCGGAGGAATTGGACGAGTTGGTGGCGCAATACGATAGTGTCGATGCGCATCTGATGCTGAGCGACGCCTGGAAAGCGGAAGGCATGGCTCACTATCTCGACTGGTTCTACACCAAATGGTCGACGCGAGGCGGGCCGGGCACTGGTTACAGCCAGATGTTCGACCTCTTGGGACGGATGGGATTTTTAGAGTAAGCGACTGCGAGGGACGAGTCACTGACTCGCCCCTCGCAGTTTAGGGCGCTCTTACACAGCGATGGCCGTGCCGCGAGTTGCCCCAACCTTTGGGCTGGTGGTGCACCCAGCCGTTGTAACTGACGTACCAGGCGTCTTGCGCGTCGTATTCGTCGGCGGTCCAGTAATAGATCGCCGACTGGCTGCCGCTCCACAGCGGCGTTTCCTTGTCCGGCTCGACGCGGCACTCGGCCCGTCCATCCTCGCCATTCCAGGCGCAGCCGGCATTCTCGCCGCGCCGCACCAGCGAGCGCACCAGCTCGTCGACCGTGGGCATGCGCCAGATGCCTTGCGGTTCGTCCATCAGTGTGATGCCGTCGTCGGCGAGGTGGGCGCAGATGCTCTGTGCATCCATGTCGGCCTGGGCGGCCTGCGGGGGGCGATTCTTGAGGCCGGCCGGCGATGCGCCGTACAGCGCGATGTGGTTCCACGAGGGATTCCAGCCGCCGGGCTGCTGCCAGTTCCAGCCCGGCCCGGCAGGGGCCCAGATCAGCCGGACGCCGTTGCCTTGTATCAATCGCGCGCTGCTTATGCCATCGTCGACGCGGGCCAGCACGTGTGGCAGTTGGAATGCGCTGATCCCCAGCAGAGTCAGTAGGGGCGCGCCGATGCCGATCAGGTAATGCAGGTTGCGCAGCCAGCCGTTGGGATGCCGCTCGATGCCCGCCGCGCGCCGCCGGCGGCGGTAGCGGCCCTCAAAAAGAAAGAGCACGCCGACGACGATCAGGAGGCCGCTGACCGGGAACATGCTCAAGATCATGGACAGGGTGAGTTGGCCGGCGCGGCGCGCGGTCATTGTCCACCACCAGACGGTGAACCCGCCGCCTGCGCCGATCAACAGCCACCCGGCGACGCCCGGCCAGGTGAGCACGAGCAAGCTCAAGGCCAGGCAAGCCGCGCCGGGGATCAGGTAGGCCAGCGGTTTGGGGAAGGGCAGCCCCCAGCCTTCATAGTACATCTCGGCCGCGCCCCAAAACGTCCACAGCGATGTGGTCAGCGCCAGCAGCCCGGTGGCGACCATACCGGGGATTTTGTGTTTCCAGCCCAATGTTTTCATAGCCCCTCCCCATTTGCGTTTCCTGGACGTAATTGTTCAGCCTATCCTTGCAAAGGTTCCAAACTTGTCTGTGATTGAGCCTGGTTGTGTTGAACCGGGTCAGCTGCTCGGTGAATTGGCTGCAATCCTTCGCTAGGAGACCGCTGAAAAACCCCCTTGTTGAGGGCATTTGCACCTTGAAAACA
>CAYRXM010000029.1:0-39123 GCA_964428175.1 uncultured Anaerolineae bacterium | reverse complement strand
GACATGCTGGGGGCCATCCTGAGCCTGCTTGTGGTGCCCGTGTCGACCAAAAACGATGAACTGATGATCATCGAGACGATATTCAGCACCGTCGATCGCGCAGTGCAAATTCGCTTCTGGGTCCTGCCCGATTTGCTGGCCGGCTAGGTTTGCAATGACCCAACGCACGAACGTCCAAGCCCGCCCCGTGCACATCGGCAGTCTGGAGGTCAGTGCTGACCCCGACGATGTGCTGGTGGCCTATGGGCTGGGGTCGTGCGTGACCGTCTGCCTCTATGACCGCGTCGCCCGGATAGGCGGCATGCTGCACGCGCTGCTGCCCGAAGCCGCCAACAGCAAGCGAATCAGCCACCCGGCCCGGTTTGTCGATCGCGGAATGGACGCGCTGTTGGCAGCGCTCAAAGCCAAAGGGGCCAAACACACCCGGTTGACGGTGCAATTGTGCGGCGGTGCAAGCCTGCTGCCCTGGCCCGAATTTGACGGCCTGCGCAACATCGGCGAGCGCAACATCCAGGCCGCGCAAAAGGCCATCCTCAAGGCCGGGCTGCGCATTCACGCCCAAGACACCGGCGGCGCACTCGGACGAACGGTCAGATTGTACATTGCAACGGGCCAGGTCACCGTGCGGACGCTGGAACGCGCCGAGCACGCAATTGATGCACTTGCCGAACGTTGAGGGCGCAAGCTTTTTAGCAAGTCAGGAGTAGGTTATGCCCACAGTGATGATTGTTGAAGACAGCGTATTTATGCGCAACCGCTTGCTCAAGTGGCTGAGCCAGGCCGGATACGACACCCTGACCGCAGGGGATGGCGTTGAGGCCGTGCAGCTCTATCGAGAAAGACACCCCGATGCGGTGCTCATGGACATTACCCTGCCCCGAAAAAGCGGCCTGGATGCTCTGAACGAAATCCACCAGTACGATGTCCATGCCAAAGTCATCATGCTCACCGCACTGGACCAATCGCTCATCGCCGGCCGGGCCATCCTGTATGGCGCCAAAGACTTTCTGACCAAACCCGTAGATGCCGAACAACTGCTCAAGGCTTTGAAAAAGGTGCTGAGGTGAGGCAGTGAGCACGCATCCCTTGTCTCCTCTGCCCATTCGCGTACTGGTCGTCGACGATTCAGCATTTGTGCGCCACATCCTGATCAAAAACCTGGACGCCGCGCGAGGGATCACCGTGGTCGGCGAAGCACGCGACGGCCTGGACGCGCTGGAAAAAATCGCCGCGCTCAAGCCCGACGTGGTCACGCTCGACATTGAAATGCCCCGCATGGACGGCCTGGAGACGCTGCGGCGAATCATGGCCGAATGTCCGACGCCGGTCGTGATGTTGAGCGCGCTGACCCAACACGGCGCGCAAGTCACCATCCAGGCCTTGATGCTGGGCGCTGTGGATTTTGTGCCCAAACCGTCGGCTACGGTAGACATTCAACATGTGCTGGACGAACTCATCCCCAAGATCAGGGCCGCCGCCAGATCGCCCACCGTCTCACCGGCCTTGCTGGTTGCCCCGCCGCAAACCCAAACGTATGCACTCCCGGCAGCGCCGCGCCCGTTTCTCAGCGGCGACCCGCTGATCATCATCGGCGCGTCGACGGGCGGGCCGCGCGCCTTGCAGCAGGTTTTGTCCGGACTCCCCGCCGACCTGCCCGCCGCGGCGGTCGTCGTCCAGCACATGCCTCCCAAATTTACCACGTCGCTGGCCCAAAGGCTGAACGACAACTCGCCGCTGGCCGTGCGCGAAGCCGAGCCGCACGATCGGTTGGCGCAAGGGCTGGTTCTGGTTGCGCCGGGCGACTATCACCTGTGCTTTGCGGGCCGCAGCCAGGTTGTACTCGACCAGGGGCCGCGCCGCAATTACACCCGCCCATCGATCGATGTCAGTTTCGAATCGGCAGCAGCCCTGCACCATTCGGCGGTCATCGGCGTGATCCTGACCGGCATGGGCGCCGACGGCACTGCCGGCGCCAGGCAGATCAAGGCCGCCGGCGGCACAGTCATTGCCGAAGACGAATCGACGAGCGTGGTCTATGGGATGCCGCGCAGCGTGATCGAAGCCGGTGCAGCCGATTACACAGTTCCCATCCACGAGGTCGCCGCGACGCTGATCAAGCTGGTTTGCTGATGCAAGAACACGACTATCGCTTTGTCCAGTACAAAATTCGCAAGCTCATCGGCATCGATTTGAGCCAATACAAAAGCAGCCAGATGCAGCGACGGCTCAATACGTATTTGCAACGCTCCGGGCATACCACCTGGCCCAGTTTTTTCCGGGCCATCCAGGATGACCCGGCGGCCCTGGGCGAGCTTGGCAATTACCTGACCATCAACGTCTCTTCATTTTTCCGCGATCCCGACAAATTTGAACGCCTGAAAACCGCCATCTTGCCCGCGCTGTTGCGCGAGCGTCCCCGGCTGCGCGTGTGGAGCGCCGGCTGCTCGCACGGCCACGAACCCTACTCGCTGGCAATCTTGCTGGCCGAATTGACCGGCCTCTACAGCCGGCACACCATCCTGGCCACCGACATTGACCATGCGGCGCTGGCCCGCGCCCAGGCCGGCGGCCCCTATGCCGTTTTCGAGATGGAACACGTTTCGCCGGCCTGGCGCGACCGTTACTTTACCCGGCAGCCGGACGAAAACGGCGTCGATATGTACTGGATCATCGAGTCCCTGAGACGGCGCATCTCGTTCAGCCATCACAACCTGCTCACCGACGATTTTGAAAACGACCTGGACTTGCTGGTGTGCCGCAACGTGGTTATTTACTTTACGGCCCCGGTCAAAACCGATTTGTACCGCCGATTTTACCAGGCCCTGCGTCCGGGGGGGATTTTGTTCGTGGGGGGCACCGAAGTCATCTCGAGAGCGGCAGAAATGGGCCTGGCAATCGCCGATGTATCTTTTTATCGCCGGGCGGATGCCCCACCCGGTCGGTGACTACCCGGCTCACCCGACCGGCGGCCGGATTGCGGATTATCTAACCTGTCTCGGGCGCAAACTCGTTCACCACCTCGCGCAGCAGCGACGTGTCCAGATTGCCGCCGACCGGCGGCAAAGTTGCGGATTATCTAGCTTGTCTCGGGCGCAAACTCGTTCACCACCTCGCGCAGCAGCGACGTGTCCAGATTGCCGCCGGAAAGGACACAAACCACCGTTTTGCCACGCAAATCGCTGCTGCCGGCCAACAGCGGGGCAATGGCGATGGCGCCGGAGGCCTCGACAACCAGTTGGTGACAATCAAGCAAAGCATAGATGGCCCGGCGCATATCGGCCTCACCGACAAGCACGATCTCGTCGATCAGCCCGCGCGCGATCTCGAAAGGCACGCGGCCAAAACCCCCGGCCAAACCATTGGCGATAGTCGGCGCGTGCGCGTAAGGGTCATAGGCCCGCCCATCGCGCAGGCTGAGCAGCGCCGACGGGCTGGCTTCTGGCTGCACCCCGATCACCCGGCAAGACGGCAGCAATGTCTTGACCACCAGGGCCACCCCGGCAATCATCCCCCCGCCGCCGACCGGAACGAGCACGGCGTCTGTTGCCGGCAGGTCGGCCAGAATTTCCAGCGCCATCGTCCCCTGCCCGGCGACGACGAGCGGATCGTCGTAGGCCGAAATATAGATCGCCCCGGTTTCGCGCGCGTGCTGCTCGGCCGCCCGGTGCGCGTCCTCATAGGTTTCGCCGGCGCAGTACACGGCGACGCCAAACTGAGCCATCTTGTCCACCTTGGCGCGCGGCGCGCTGCCCGGCACGAAAATCGCCGCCTGCGCCACCCCCATCGACCGCGCGGCATAGGCCACGCCCAGCCCGTGGTTGCCCGCCGACCCGGTGACCACGCCCCGCGCTTTTTCCTCCTGGCCGAGCAGCGCGATCTTGGCGAGCGCGCCGCGCACCTTGAACGAACCGGTTGGCTGCCAGTTCTCCAGCTTGAGCCACACCTCGGCCCCGGCAGTGCGGCTGAGCCGGGCGCTGTATACCAGCGGCGTGTGGCGGATGAACGGGCGGATGCGCGCGTGCGCATCGAGAACAGATTGCAGATCGATCATGGCGCTTCCCCCCTGGTCAGGTCATCGACCCGGCCATGGGTGGCCTCGACCAGGGTCTGGTATCGAATGGGAAAAATGGTGTTGGCGCTGCCGGCGGCCGCGTACACCGTTTCAAAGCGCGCCAGCGAACGGTCGATCAGGGTGAGCGGCGGGGTCAGGTGGCCCAGCGGGGCCACGCCGCCAACCTCAAAGCCGGTCGCTTGCCTGACCGTCTGGGCGTCGGCGATTTTGACCTGGCGCTTGGAAACGTTGAAAATCCGGCGCAGCGCCTTGGCATCCACCTGCCTGTCGCCTGCGGCCAGCACCAGCACGAGATCGCCGTTGACGACAAAGCACAGCGATTTCACAATGGCCCCCAGCTCGCAGCCAATCGCCTCGGCGGCTTGCTGTGCCGTCCCGGTAGACACGTCAAAAGTCTGGATTTCGGCGCCCGGGCACAGGGCATCCAGCGCGGCCTGTACGCGCGATACGGGATTCGATGTGATCATATCTCTACTCCAAAATATCAAAGATCGAGTTGTACCTGCACGCCAAAATGTGCTATAATTTCTGCCAGCCGCTCAATTGAGCCATTCCATACGTCAAAGGAAACCCAATGCTGATCCGTTCCGCAACACTGGCCGACCTGAATGCCTGCCTGGAACTGAGTGCCGATTCGCAGACCGATTACGTCTGGCAGATGGAGCACCGCCATGAAAATCAAAGCATCGCGATCCGCTTTCAAACGGTGCGACTGCCCCGGGTGATGTATGTGCGCTATCCCCGGCCGCGCGACGATCTGACGGCTTGCTGGGAGCAGGGATCGATGGTGCTGGTTGTGACCAACAAACCCAAATCAGCAGTCCTGGCAGCCGATCAAGAACCGCCATCCGATCTTCTGGGCAACCCGATCTTTGGTTACTGCCAGCTCGACGTGGAACCGTGGCACAAAACGGGCTGGATCACCCACCTGATCGTCGACCGCCCCTACCGCAAGCGCGGCATCGGGACGGCGCTGCTCAAGGCAAGTATCGCCTGGGGAAAAAGCCAAAAGCTGGAGCGGCTGATGGTCGCCGTGCAAACCAAGAACTATCCGGCGATCTCGTTCTGCGACAAGCACAACCTGCTCTTTTGCGGGTTCAACGATCACTATTATACAAACCGCGACATCGCGCTCTTTTTCACCCTGCGCATCGGCAGCACACCAAGTCCGGACGAGTGATCGTTTCGGCTAAGAGCGATTGAAATCGCTGCCGGGAGGTGGCTATTCTACTCTCGATCTTGACCCTATCTAACCGGATTTTATCTTCGGCGATTTTGCTGATCGCCTTTTCGCTGGTGATCTATATTTTCAGACACAACTGGCGCAGCGCCGTCGGGCGCGCGTTCTGTGTGATGCTGATCTTTGTCATGATTGTTTATATGGGCGACGTGGTGATCCAGCAAGTGGTATCGCACGACTCGGCCATCGTCTGGCTCAAATTTCAATGGCTGGGCATCGCCTTTGTGCCTGCCGCTTACCTGCACTTTTCCGACGCTTTGCTCAACACCACCAGCAGCCATTCAAAATGGCGGCATCTGGGGGTCGGGTTGAGCTACCTCGCCGGCGGGGTCACCCTGCTGATGGTTGTCCTCACCCCCTGGATCGTGCGCAACGGCATCTATATGGTGATCAAGCCGCGCCTGCAACCCGGCCCATTGTTCTGGATTTTTGCGATCTATTTTTTCGCCGCCGTAGCCAATGGCGCGATCAATATCAACTATGCGCGGCGGCGCTGCCTCACCACCACGTCGAGGCGGCGCATGGGCTACCTGACCATCGCCTTTGTCGCGCCGGCGTTGGGTGTCTTTCCCTACATGCTGCTGACCACGCTGCCCGCGCGGCTGCCCGAACCATTGCTGATGACGGTTCTGCTCGCCGGCAACGTCGCCGTGGCGATCATGATCGTGGTCATGGCCTATACGGTGGCCTACTTTGGCGCGTTTACCCCTGACCGGGTGATCAAGTATGACCTGATCGATTACCTGCTGCGCGGGCCGCTGCTCGCCTCGATCATCGTGGTCATCTTTGTGACCATGCCCAAGATCGAAATTATCCTCGGCCTGCCCGGCGACCTGGTCACGCTGTTCGCCACCGTGCTGACGATCATCCTGGCCCAAAAAGGGATCAACCTGCTGCGGCCCTTGCTCAACCGGATCATCTATCGCCAAGACCTGGAAGAAGTTTCCTGGCTGCAAGAACTCGATACGCGGCTGCTGACCCCCAGCGACCTGGAGCAGTTTCTCGAAAACGTGCTCTCGGCCCTCGCCGAACTGCTGCGCGTGCAGCATGCCTACGTGCTCACCGTCGTCGGCGATCAGTTTGAACTCGAAGCGGCTTGCGGCAGCGAGCAGCAGGCGCTCAATCTGCTGGCGCGGCTCGACCTGGAGCCGGTCTTGCAGATTTCGCCCGATACCGCCGAAAGCTACCCCGCGCTGACCGAGATCAATGGCTATGTGCTGCGCCCGCTGTGTACGCGGAGCGGCGATACCGCGCTCGGCGTGCTGATCGTCGAACGCCCGGCCGGCATTGATATCCACCAGTCCCTGGAAAATGACGAAATTGCCGACCTGATCGAACAGGCCGAAACGGCGTTGGAGGATCGACATTTGCAGCAGGGGATTTTTGATGCTTTGCAGCAGATCATGCCCGACATTGAACGCATCCAAAAGCGACAGCGCCTGATGCGCTATGTCACCTCACTGCCGCATCCGCTCGAGGAAAGCCCAATCAACAACCCGTCATTCACGCGCTGGGTCAAAGACGCGCTGACACATTTTTGGGGCGGCCCCAAACTGACCGGCAGCCCGCTGCTCAAGCTCAACGTGGTCGAGGCGGCCCGCGAGTTGTACAACGGCGACGACGTGCAGGCCTTGCGCCAGGTGCTCGAACAGGCCATCGAAGCGCTGCGCCCGGCCGGTGAGCGCAACATGACCGCCGCCGAATGGACGTTGTACAACATCCTCGACCTCAAATTCCGCCAGGGATACCGGATGGTCGATATTGCCAACCGGATGGCGGTCAGCGAATCGGACCTTTACCGCAAGCAGAGGACAGCCATCGACCAGGTTTCACGGATGCTGGAAAACATGGAACGCCAGTCGACGACCGTCTAAACCTCAGTGCGATCTAGTCTTCGAGCTGCTTACGTTCCGGGCCGTTGGCGACGGGCACCATCTGTGCCAGCAAGCGGCTTTTCTGATAAGCCGCCCAGATCGCCTTGGAGAGCACCGTGCGCAGCGACCCCTTTTCAAGTTGATAGATCGCGTCGGCGCTGGTGCCGCCCGGCGACGTGACCATGTTGCGCAATTCGGCCAGGTGCTTGTCGGACTGGGCGGCAAAGAGCACCGAGCCGCGCACGGTCTGGATGACCAGCTTGTGCGCATCGACCCGCGAAAATCCCAGGTGTACCGCTGCATCGACCATCGCTTCCATCATCAAAAAGACATAGGTCGGGCCGGTGCCGCTGACGGCAGTAGCCATGTCCAGGTATTCCTCGTCGTGTACCTCAAGTTCTTGCCCCATCGCCTGCAAGATCGCCTGCGCCTGCCCGCGCTGCGCCGCACTCGCCTCTGCCGAAGCGATCCACACCGACATCGCCTCGCCGATTTGAGCCGGTGTGTTGGGCATCACTCGCACCACTGCCCCGTGATGCAGCCCATCGATCAAGGTGCTGACCGGCACGCCGGCGACGATGGAAAAAACCAGCGCCTGGGGCAGGATGTGGCCGCGCAGTTGGGGCAGCACGACCGGCATCACCTGCGGCTTGACCGAAAGGACAACCACGTCGCAGTCACTGACCACCTGGCTGTTGTTTGAAACGACCTTGATCCCGTAGCGCCTGGTCAAATCGGCCGCGCGCTCCGCCCGAGGCTCACTGGCGACCACGTTTTCGGCCGCAGTCAGTCTTTTGTCCAGCAGCACCTTGATGATGGCCTCGGCCATCGTTCCCGCGCCGATAAAGGCAATGCGCAGATTCTTGAGCATCTCTCCTCCACAATACTAAAATAGCGGCCCGGCTTGGAGCGAGCCATCATGCACTCGCCTGTCGAATGCGCGTGATCAGGCGGTCGGTCTGCCCGCGATATTCGCTCCACGGAATTGCGCCCCCGGCGATGCCCTGCACCAGGCCGCACAGCGCGCGGTTGACCGGCGCCGGCACGCCGACCTTGTCCCCCTCGCGCACCACCGCACCGTTCAAAAACTCAATTTCAGACTTGCGCTGGCGCGCAAGCTCGGCCTGCAAGGAAGGCCGCCGCCCGGCGCGTACCTGAACGATACGGCGGGCAAAAGCCAGGCGGGTCAGGCGCGCTGGCAGCCGGGTCAACAGCCAGACCAGTTCCGGCACCGGATATCCCGGCAGAGGCGCTGGCCTGATCCCCATCTGCCGGGCGACGAGCGCCGCCTCGCGCAGTGCGGCCAGCTCGATCGCGTACAACTGGAGATTCTTGTACACCTGATCGGGCGGCCAATCCAGGATCGACGGGATGGCATTGGCCAGCATGGCGATGAACAGCCGCGACCATTGCAGTGTGCGCGCATCATGCACCCGGCGCGTCTCGAACCCGGCCCCGGCAAAGAGATCGACCAGCAGACCAGGATCGCGCCCGTTTGCCGCCGCCACACCGATCCCGCCCTGATGGCGCCGCAAGCGGATCACCCCCGGCTTGAGCACCTGCACCGGTATCGTCACCACACCGGCAAACAGGTTGGGCACACCCAGGATGCCTTGCGCCACTTCCAGCCCGCCGATGCCGTTTTGTATCACCACCGTCTGCGTCCTACCGGAAACAAAGGGCAGCGCCTGCACGGCCGCGACAGCCGTATCGCAGGCCCGGGTGGTGATCAGGATCAAATCGAAACGGGTCTCATCTAGTGCGCGCGTGTCCTGGACGGCATCCAGGCGATCCACGCAGCCTGCGCGCCCATCGCATTCGACCACCAGGCCGCGACTCTGCACCGCCCGCACGAACGCCGCGCGCCCTACTGCTGTGACCCTGTTTCCGGTCAGGGCCAGGCGAAAGGCCAACAAGGTGCCTATTGCTCCCGCGCCGATGATCAAAACGTCCACATTCCCCCCTTGCGCCATCTTGGCCCGGCGCATAAAGCGCCATTATACTCACAATCGACCTTTTTTGCCAGTTGACGGGTGCTCTTAATTCAGGTATGATTGCCGTAGGAGAGCTTATGGATCATTCCGAACAGGCCCATCGCCCCCTGCTTGCCCTCGTCGGGCCGACGGGCGTGGGCAAAACCGCATTGGGCGTCCTTTTGGCCCGGCAGCTCGGCGGCGAGATCGTCTCGGCCGACTCGCGCCAGGTGTACCGCTATATGGACATCGGCACGGCCAAGCCGACCCGCGAAGAACAGGCCCAGGCGCGGCACCACCTGATCGACATCGTCGATCCGGACGAGGACTTTGGTCTGGCCACCTACCAGGAATTGGCCAGCGCCGCCATCGACAGTATTTTCAAACGCAACCTGACACCACTGCTGGTCGGCGGGACGGGGCAGTACGTGCATGCGATGATCGAAGGGTGGAACGTCCCCCGCGTCCCGCCCGACGAGGCCTTACGCGCCGAACTGTTTGCCCAGGCTGAGCGAGACGGTCACCTGGCGCTGTACGAAAAGCTGCTGGCCCTCGACCCGGCGGCCCAAGACCTGATCGACGCGCGCAACGTGCGCCGCGTGGTGCGCGCGCTGGAAGTGTGCTTGAAATCGGGCCGGCCCTTTTCCGAGCAGCGCGGCAAATCGCCGCCGCCCTACCGCATTGTCCAGATCGGCCTGACCCTGGAGCGAGAGGCGCTGTACCGGCGCATCGACGCGCGCATCGAGCAGATGGTCGCCCGCGGGCTGGTGAACGAGGTGCAGGCGTTGCTCGATCGCGGCTACGGCTGGTGGCTGCCCGCACTGTCGAGCCTGGGCTATGGGCAGTTCAAAAGCTACTTTGAAGGCGCTGCCCCGCTGGACGAGTGCGTGGCCGCGATCAAAAAAGAGACTCGGCGCTTTATCCGCCAGCAGTACAACTGGTTTCGCCCCAGTGATCCATCCATCCACTGGTTCGATGTGCTAAAGACGCCCCCGGAGCAGATTGTGTCGTCTGTCCAGGCCCTATTTGCTTTTTAGCCTGAATCGGGTAGAATGGGTGCTTGGCATTCCTCAAGGAGATCGATCATGACCAACCCTGTCCGCGTCCGCTTTGCCCCCAGCCCAACGGGCTACCTGCATGTCGGTGGGGCGCGCACGGCCCTGTACAACTGGGCTTTTGCCCGCAACCAGGGCGGCACCTTTATCCTGCGCATCGAAGACACCGACCGCAGCCGCTATTACGGAGAAACCGAACAAGACATCATGGACAGCCTGCGCTGGCTTGGCCTGCAATGGGACGAAGGCCCGGAGGTTGGCGGCGATTACGGCCCCTACTATCAATCGGAACGTACCGAACTCTATCAAAAATATGCCCAAATTTTGATCGACAAGGGACATGCCTACAAATGCTTTTGCACACCGGAGCGACTGGAGCAGGTGCGCGAGCAGCAGCGCGCCGCCCACAGCAAGCATACCGGCTATGACCGTCACTGCCGCAACCTCTCAGCCCGGGCCGTCGCCGACAGAGAGGCTACCGGCGAACCCTACGTGGTGCGCATCAAGGCTCCGCTGGAAGGGACGACCTCGTTTTTCGACCTGCTGCGCGGCAGCACCACCGTCGACAACGAGATGCTCGAGGACATCGTCTTGCTCAAATCAGATGGCTTTCCCACCTACCACCTGGCCAACGTGGTCGACGATCACCTGATGCAAATCAGCCACATCATGCGCGGCGACGAGTGGCTTTCCACCTGCCCGATCCATGTCATCCTCTACAACGCTTTCGGCTGGGAAATCCCGGTTTACACCCACCTGCCGATCTTTTTGGACCCCGGCGGCAAGGGCAAGATGAGCAAGCGCAAAACGGTCGGCGCGGATGGCAAGGAATACCTGGTGCTGGTCAAGGACTTTCGCGCCGCCGGCTATTTGCCCGAAGCGCTGGTCAATTTCATCGCCCGGCTGGGCTGGAGCTATGACGACCACACCGAGTTGTTTTCACGCGACGAATTTGTCGAAAAATTCTCGCTCGACCGGCTGAATGCCTCGCCGGCCAGTTTTGACTATGCCAAGCTGGAGTGGATGAACGGGCTGTACATCCGCCAACTGGACAGCGACGATCTGGCCGAACGACTGCGCCCTTTTTATCAAGCCGCCGGTCACGAGGTCTCGGTCGAGATGGCCCGGAAAATCGCCCCGGCGCTGCAAGAACGGCTCAAGACACTGGCCGACGCCGTGCCGCTGACCGATTTTATCTTTGAGCCGGACCGCCCCGCCGCGCTCGAACTGCTGATCGGAGCCAAGATGGACGCCGCAGCCTCGGCCAACGCGCTCCGGCGCGCGCGCGCGCTGGTCGCCGGGGCAGCGGCGTTCAGCAGTGAAGCGCTCGAACAACCGCTGCGCGCGCTGGCCGACGAACTGGGGGTCAAGGCGGGCGCGGTCTTTGGCATTTTGCGCGGGGCCGTCACCGGGCGCAAGGTTTCGCCGCCGCTGTTTGAGACGATGGACATCATGGGCCACGAGCGCGTGCTCGGCCGTATCGATATGGGAATCGAGGTTTTGGAAGCGCAATGAATCGAGAAAAAATGCAGACCTTTTGGCACAAGACGGGCATCTTTTTCGCCTGGGCAGGTGGATTTGCCGGCGCCGGCATCCTGGCAACGACGCTGCTCTTTCTCATTGTCAGCATTTTCCAGCCATCCAATTTCCAGAATTTCTTCTACCACCTCTCCAACTGGTGTTTCTGGATGTCGGCGCTGCTCTTGTTGGGCGGGTTGATCGCACCGACCGAGGGCGCGACAGATGACGATGACGATGATGGTCGCAGCCAGCCGGCGACCAACAGAACGGACCAAGACAAGGCCGACAAGCCTACCCCGACAATGGACAGGTTTGAGGCCCGGCGGCGCCGGGCCATGGACAGGCGCATCGCCCGTGTCTATAACCCCTGGCGCTGGCGGCTGTGGATGGCGGCGGTGATCGCTTTTGCCGTCACTGCGCTCCTGGGCATGCTGGCCAAGCCGATCCCGCTGCCGCCTCTATAATCGTCAAGCGACCGGGGCCGGTTTTATCCCCAACCCGGATTCTTGAACACATGACCGGAAACACGAACCGCTCTTCCATCTGGCCCTTTCTGGCCTGTCCGCTCCTGGCCGGCGCCATCCTGGCCCTCGCCTGGTGGGATTGGGCCTATCAGGGCCAGATTTTATTGTGGTGGCAGGAAAAGCCCATTTATGCCCTGCTGCTGCGGCGGCTGGTATGGACGCTGCTGGCCTTTGAATGCGCGGCGCTGCTGTTGTGGTGGGTGTTGCTGCGCACCGATCCCGATCCAGAACGCGGGCTGCCGCGCGCGTCACTGCCGTTTTTGCTCTCTTTATTGGCAACGCCTTTCTTTGCGCGCTATGGCATCCATCCGTTGGGCGTCCAGCCGGGCAGTTCGGTATGGGTTTACGGCCTGGGCGCGATCACCTCGCTGCTGGTCGCTATTCCGCTTGGCCGCACGCTCCACACGTCGCTCGGCCGGCTCAACCGCCCCCGCTTGATGTTGGGCCTGGTCGGCGCGCTGGCGCTGATCTATGCCCTGGTCTTTGGCTTTTTGAGCATCGCCGATCACGTCTCGTTTCGTACCCACGCCCTCGATACCGGCACGATGGACCAGGCCGCCTGGAACACCATCCACGGACGCATCCTGGAACGGACGCCGCTCTATCGCGCCCCGGCCGAAGGCTCGCGCTACGAAAACCGCCTGCTCGATGCCAAGCTGGAACTCATCTTTATCCCCCTTTCCGCGCTGTATTGGCTGTGGGCCGATCCGCACACGCTGCTGGTGGTACAGACGCTGTGCCTGGCCGCCGGCGCGGTCCCGCTCTACGGCCTGGTGCGCGATTTGACCGGCAACGCGCTGTGGGGGGCATTGATCGCCGCGGCGTACTTGCTCTACCTGCCGCTGCACTATGTCAACATGGCCGAATTTCATCCCTCGGCGCTGATGGCGCCCTTGATGATTGCCGCCTGGCAGGCGATGCGCGGGGCGCGCTGGCGCGCGTACTATATCTGGATCGGGCTGGCGCTGACCTGCCGTATCGAAGCGGCGTTTGTGCTGCTGGTGCTGGGCGCGGTGATGCTGGTCTGGCGCGGCGGGCGCGCCCAAACAAGCTGGAAGCACGGCCTGGCGACGATGCTGATCGCCCTGGCCTGGCTGGCCCTCGATTTCGGCCTTGTCTTGCCGTTGGTGCGCAGCGCATACGGGCCGGACGCGGGCAGCCTGGTCGAACGGCGCTTTGGCGCGTTGGGCGGCACGCCGCTCGACATGGTTCGCAACGTGCTCGCCAGCCCCGGGCTGCTGCTGGCCCAACTGGCCAACCGGGAAAAGCTGCAAACGCTGTTCGATCTCTTGGCTCCACTGGGGTTCACCTCAATTTTCCACCTGCCCGCGCTGCTGCCCGCGCTGCCCGTGCTGGCGATCAACCTGCTGGCCGATTCCGAATGGCAAAGCACCATCTATGCCCACTATATGGCTCCGGTGATCCCTTTTGTGTGGATCGCGGCCGGCGAGGTGCTGGCCTGGCTGGCGCGACGGCAGGATCACCACCGGCTTTATCGCGCAAGCACCGTCCTGGCTCTGTTCATCATGCTCAACACGCTGCTGGCGAGTTTCCTGTTCAGCCCGTACCCGCCGGGAAAAGCGTTCCACATCAAGGATTACTACCAACAATCGGTGTATGACGATAACTTGCGCGCGATCCTGGCCCTGGTGCCGCTAGAAGCTTCAGTGTGCGCGCAGAGCAATCTGCATCCACACCTGTCGCAGCGACGCGATGCTCTGCTGTTTTACCGCTGTACACTGTCGGAAAACGAGCAGGCCGAATACGTGGTGCTCGACCTGGACGCGGCGGCCAATAAAAGCCCGCTCGATTTTCACACCTTTTACGAACTGGTCGATCTGTGGCTGGACGAGCCAAAATACGGGGTCGTCGCCCAACACGGCGGTGCACTGCTGCTGCGCCTGGGCGCGCCGAGGGAAAATATGGGCCAGGTACGCGAGGAGTTGGCCCGCTATGGCGAAGCGATGTATCGCGTGGAATATCTCGCGGCAGGCACGCCGGCACAGATGCGCACCCGGCAGTTGTACCAGGTGACGATCCGCGTGCGCAACGCCGGTTCGCAGATCTGGGAGGCCGGTTCGTGGCTGCCGGTGCGCCTCTCGTATCGCTGGCAGACGGAAGACGGCGCGCTGCTGGTGATGGAATCCTTGCGCACCGATGTGCCGCACCGCGTCGAGCCGGGAAACGAGGCGCGGATCAGGGCCTGGATCATCGCCCCGCCCAGCCCGGGACACTATGTGCTAGAATGGGATATGCTGCGCGAAGGGGATGCCTGGTTCAGCGGGCACGGCGGGGAGACGCTCAAGCAGACGGTGGTGGTCCAAGAGGGCAAATAGGGGCGGATACCCGCCCAGTGGTAAGTCGCGCGCGTCTCACCCCGGCGCTCCCTCGTGAAACGGGCCAAGATGTCGCAGCCAGCCACCGTTGGTTTCGACAAGGTCGCGACAAGTTCGACCTGCCAGCTCAACCAACGGCGTATTTTCACAGCAGCAGCGGCAGGATGGTTAGTACAAACCAGACCAGCACGGCGATCAACACCATCACTGCGCAGCCGATCATGATCGTCGCCCCCAGGCGGCTTTCCTGCGGCACGTTGGAGCGCGCGGCCACCGTCACCTGGCTGGGCCGGACACCGTCGATCTTGACCTGAAGCGTCGCCAATCGCCCGCGCGGGTCTTGCGGCAGCTTGTCGGCCCGCCCAACCAGGTCTATTGACCTGGTTTCGCCCGGTCTGACCACAAATTGGAGCGGGTCGAGCACCAGCCATTCGGGATTGCCCTCGATCTGACCTTTTGCGGCGACCTTGCCCCGGTTGCGCACCTCGAATCCTCCCCGCTCGGTGAACAATTCTCCTTTGCCCTGCACGCGCAAATCGATGTGCGTCGGCGATACGTCGACGACCGGCGGCGGCACCTTGATCTCGATCGGCACCACAGCCGACTGCGCGCCGGAGGCCTGGATTTCGACCTTGGCCTGGTAGACACGTCCTGGTGCGAGGCTGGCAGTGCGCACGATCACCGGCAGCGTCTGGCTTTGTCCGGGCGCGCAGGCCAGTTTGTCCGGCACCTCGACCCACGATGCCGAGCTTTTGACCGTGCCATACAGATAGCCGCCGCCGGTGTTTTTGACCTCGATCTGCCGCGAGTTGTCGGCGCCGGCGATGTTGTCATAACTCAACCGCCCGCTAAGCACCTTGAGCTGCGGCGAAGGCATGACCTTGGGATCGAGCGTGCGCACAAAATACTCCAGCCCGGCGTTGGGGTCGTCGGCATAGCGACGAATGGCCTCGTCGGCGGCGCGCGCGGCGGCCGGATCGTGGATCGCGTCGTTGAGCCAGCGGGTGATACTGCCATCGTACAAAATGCCGGTGGCATAGTCCCAGTGCTTGACGCACAGTTCGATCATCTCGCGGCGCGATGCGGCCTGATCGTCTTGGGGAAAAGTCAGCGCGGGCAGCGGGCGACTGCCCCGGTTCATCAGCGCATCCAGGCGCACGCCCAGTTCGGCAGCGGTAGGGCGATCCTCGATCTTGGGCGACAGCGCCGCCTGGAGCACCTCGCGCAGCGCCGACGGAATCGTCTCCATCTTGGGAAATTGAAAGGGGTGCAGGCGCAGGTCGTCGTCGGTGAGCAGGTGATAGGCGGTAGCCGCCAGCGCGTACACGTCGGAGCGCGGCTCGGCCTTGCCGTCGTACAGTTCTGGCGCGGCATAGCCCACCGTGCCATAAATGCTCGACTGCTGCCGTCCAGGGCGGGCAACAGCAGCCGGCTGCTGCATCGTATAGCGCGTCCGGGCAGTGCCAAAATCGACCAGCACCGCGCGCCCGGTGTGACCGTCGATGATGATGTTGGCCGGCTTGATGTCGTTGTGGATCACCGGCGGTTGGTGCTTTTCAAGATAATCCAGCACTTGGCAGATTTGCCGGGTGTAGCGGATCACGTCGTCGGCCTTGAGCGGCCCGCCACGGACGATCTGATCGTCTTGCTCGCGGGTCAGCCCATCGGCCAGGTCCGGCCCTTCGATGTATTCCATCACCAAATAGTTGCGCCCGTTTTCCGTAAAATAGGCGTAAATGTCGGGGATACCCTGGTGCTTGAGCGTGGCCAGGATGCGCGCCTCGATCTCGAATCGCTGCACGGCTTTTTGATGTTCCTCCGGATCGGCGGCGTCGTAATATTCAATCACTTCTTTGATCACGCACTGGCGATCAAAGGCCTTGGTGTTGGCCGCCAGATAAACCGCGCCCATTCCGCCTTTGCCCAGCGGGCGGATGATGCGGTAGGTGCCGCCGTCCATCAACCGGCCGGACTGGAGCGATTCTGCCGGATCGTCAATCACGAGGGCATAGCCGCAAAAGGCGCAAAAAAGCGCGCCGGGTTTATTCTCGTTGGTACAGGCCGGACACTGCATCGGTTTGCCTCACCTTGCACAGATCAAAAACAATTATCATTCATACGCACAACACGGCTTCAAGTTGCCAGATCAGGTCAACAATGCCGCCGGAAGAAAATCGGTGCGGTTGGTATAGTCGATGCGCACCTCCTCGACAAAGTCGATGCGGGTGATGGCCGTATTGTTCATCGCAAACCAGATGCCGCACTCACGTTGCAAGCCGAGGATGGTCCACATCATATAGTTGTAAAACGCGCCGTGGCTGACCACGGCCACGCGGTCGTCGGCGCCGCCGTGACGGGTCAGCAAATTCTGGACAAAGCGCCCGGCGCGCAGCGGACGCTGATCATAGTCTTCAAAAGGGCGGTTCCACCAGCCCTGCTCGCCCAGGTCGTCGGGGAGCAGCAGGTGAGGAAAATGGCGCTCGAAATAGGCCCGGTTGTGGCCCGGCAGACCCTGCTTTTCGCCGGTCTCAGGATCAGCCAGAAAGATGCCGCCGGTTTCGTGCAAGTCAGGCCAGGCCATCAGCGGCAGCCCCAGCGCCTCGGCGATTGGACTGCCGGTCTGGACGGCGCGCACCATCAGGCTGGTGTAGAGATGGGTGATGCCAAAGCGGCCCAGGTTCCTGGGACTGGTCAAAGCCATTGGATGCGTCGCCGAGTGAAGCACCTCGTGCGAGTTGCCCGAATCCTGGGCCTGCCCCTCACCGTCAGGATTTGATACGTCCGGGCAGGCCAGAAACTGCGCCACCAGCCGGGCCTGCTGGTGACCGACCTCGGTCAGTTCGGGGTCTTGGACGCGGGGATAATTGTCGCCATGGATGTCCCAACTGACATTGTTTTGAGACTGTCCGTGGCGAATGAAATAAAACTGCATGAACGTTTACTCCTCATCCTCTTGATTGGTCTCGGGCACGATGCGGGCGACGGCACTGAGGCGATCCCCCTTGTAGATGTTCATCACGATTTCGCCGCGCGCGGTGCGCGAGAGCTGGGGAATTTGCTCCACGCCGGTGGGCAGGGCCATCCCGTTGGCGGTGATCAGGGTCACGCCATCCTCCGGCTGGACGACCAGTGCGGCGACCACCGGGCCGGTGAGGGTGCGGTAGCGCTCGTGCAGGGTGATCACCCCGCCGGTGTTGCGCCCCTTGAGCGGATACTCGTCGAGTGTGGTGCGCTTGGCAAAGCCATTCTGTGTAGCGACGAGCAACTCCCCACCCGGTTCAACTACATCTGCCGCCGCAACTGCGTCAGCGGGTGCATCTGCTGACGCGGTTGCCAGGTTGATGCCGCCCATTCCCGCCGCGTCGCGGCCCTGCGGGCGCACCTGGTCTTCGCCAAAGCGCAGCGCCTTGCCCCCGGCCGTGATCAGAATCAACTCGTCATTTCCGCCGGTCAGCCGCACCCAGCCCAACTCGTCGCCGTTTTCCAGGCGAAAAGCGATCAACCCGTTGGCGCGGACGGTTTCAAACTCTCCCAGCGGCACGCGCTTGACCCGGCCCTGCACTGTGAACATGGTCAGATACCGGTCCTGTCCGAAATCGGCGACGGGCAGCACTGCCGTCACTCGCTCGCCCTCGCCGAGGTGCAGCAGGTTGGTCAGCGGGATACCCCTGGCGGCGCGCTCGCGCTCCGGCACCTGGTAGACCCTTTCCCGGTATACCTTGCCCAGGTTGGTGAACAAGAGCAGGTCGTCGCGCGAACCGGCAGCAAACAGGTAGCGCACCGAATCTTCCTCGCGCGTTTCCATCCCCGGCACGCCGACCATTTTCTTTTTCTGCTTTTGGTTGAGCTTGTAAGCGCGCACCGGCGTGCGCTTGATATAGCCGCGCTGCGTCACCGAGATCAACACCGGCACATCGGGCACCAGGTCCTGCGCCGACAGGGTGGCGTCGGCCTCGCCGACGATGTGCGTGCGCCGCGCGTCGCCGTATTTCTGACCGAGCTGCTGCACGTCTTCGCGGATCAGGTATAGAATTTTGAGCGGGTTGGCGAGCAGGTCTTCCAGGTAGGCGATGGTCTGGATCACCTCCAGGTATTCGTCCTGGATTTTTTGCCGTTCCAGGTTGGCCAACCGTCTGAGCTGCATGTCGAGGATGGCCCGAGCCTGCACCTCGCTCAGGTCAAAGCGCTCGATCAGCCGCCCACGCGCCGTCTCGGCATCCTCGCTCTCGCGGATGGTCTGGATGACCGCGTCGATGGCGTCAAGCGCCTTGATCAGCCCTTCGAGGATGTGCGCCCGCGCCTGCGCCCGTTCCAGGTCGAACGCAGAGCGCCGCGCGATCACCGCGCGGCGGTGTTCGATGTAAATTTGCAGCGCGCGTTTGAGCGACAGGGTGCGCGGCGTGCCATCGACCAGGGCCAGGCAGTTGTAGCCAAAAGTGCTCTGAAGCTGGGTGTATTTGAACAACTGGTTGAGCACGCCCCGCGCGTCGGCGCCGCGCTTGAGTTCGATCACGACACTCATCCCGCGCCGGTCGGACTCGTCGCGCAGGTCGCTGATGTCCGAAATTTTGTCGTCGCGCACCAGCGCGGCGATACGCTCCAGCAGCGTCGTCTTGTTGACCTGGTAGGGCAGCTCGGTGACGACAATGCGCTCGCGGTTGCCGCGCATCTCTTCGATGTGGGTCACGGCGCGCATCACGATGCGTCCTTTGCCCTTGGCGTAGGCATTCTTGATCCCCTCGTCGCCGACGATCAACCCGCCGGTGGGAAAATCTGGTCCCTGGATGAACTGCATCAGGTCCTGGGTCGTCACCTCGTCGATCTGGTCATAGCGGTCGATCAGACAGACGATTGCATTGCACACCTCGCCCAGGTTGTGCGGGGCGATGTTGGTGGCCATGCCCACGGCGATGCCCGCCGATCCGTTGAGCAGCAGGTTGGGCAGCCGCGCCGGCAGCACCGACGGCTCTTGCAGCGAGCCGTCGAAATTGTCGACAAACTCGACGGTGTTTTTTTGAATGTCGGCCAGCATTTCGTCGGCGAT
Source organism: uncultured Anaerolineae bacterium (assembly GCA_964428175.1). Lineage (GTDB taxonomy): Bacteria > Chloroflexota > Anaerolineae > JAFGEY01 > JAFGEY01 > CAYRXM01. Next base: position 19,484 of record CAYRXM010000029.1, on the reverse strand, counting down.
GGCAGCCAGGCGCGCTTCGGTGTAGCGCATCGCCGCCGGCGAATCGCCGTCAATCGAGCCAAAGTTGCCCTGCCCATCGACGAGCATATAGCGCATCGAAAAATCCTGCGCCATGCGCGCCATCGCGTCGTACACCGCCGAGTCACCGTGCGGGTGGTACTTGCCCAGCACCTCACCGACAATGCGCGCGCTCTTTTTGTAGGGCGTGTTGTGACGCAGGCCCATGTCGTGCATGGCATACAAGATGCGCCGGTGTACCGGCTTGAGGCCGTCGCGCGCATCGGGCAGGGCGCGGGCAACGATCACGCTCATGGCGTAATCGAGATACGAGGTGCGCATCACCTCTTCGATGTTGACCGGTCGAATCGCTTCGCGTTCCAAAAGGACCTCCAGGAGAGAATAGCGTTATTATACCCCAAACCGCCGGTTTTCAAAGCAGAACAGCCAACAAAAAACCCCAAGTCCTGACGCCCTTGAGGTTTTGAGACGACTCGTATTGTGAGACGACTCGTATTGTGAGACGACTCGTAAGAATCCAAACCTATGCCTCATATTTCTTTTTGATATAATCCAACTGCTGCCTGACCCGCGCCTCAATGTCGAGCATCTGGATGTCATCCAGGTAGGTCACAAACTTGGGCGAGGCGATGTCGCGCAGAATCGAGATGACCGAGGCGATCTCTTCGACCTTCATCTGGGTAAAACGGGCCACGTCGGCGATCAGCGCGTCCTCATCGACAATCCGCCCGTCTTGTTCGGCGCAAAACAGACCGTCGACGCGCGCGCTGAGCGCCATCAACGGCGTATTGACATAGTGCGAAACCGTGACCGCGGTGCGGTTGAGCATCTCGGCGGCGGCCACCTTGCGGGTCTGCTCGTAAAGCCGCGCATTATCGATGGCAATGGTGGCATAGTTGGCCAGCGCATAAAGCCGGTTGAGGTCTTCGCGGGTGAAATACCTGCGCTGCACGCGGTTAGCCACACTCAACACGCCCATCACCTTGACCTTGCTTTTGAGCGGCACGTTGAGCAGCGAGTGAACCAGGTAGCCGGTCTTGATCTTGAGGCCCGGCTCCGCACCGCCGGCCTGATCGGAAATAGCGACCGGCTCGCCGGTGCGCACCACCTGCATCACCATACCATCGCTGACCCGCAAGCGAAAGCCGCGCGCTTGCTTTTCGCCTGCGCCTTGCGCAGCGGTCATAAACACCTCGCCGCTTTCCTCGTCGATCAGGTAAAGCGTGCATTCGTCAGCGCGGCACATGAAAACCGCCGCCTCAACCACGCGGTTGATCAACTTGTCCAGATCGAGCACCGAAGTCAGCGCGCGACCGAGCGCGTACAATGTGCTCAACTCGGAAACACGGCGGTTGAGCTGGTGGTTCGACACTTCCAGTTTCTGCAACAAAACCTCACGTTCGCGCCGCAGCCTGGACTCTTGCAGCACACGGTCAACGGCGGCCAAAACCGGCCCAATTTCCAGCGGCTTGATCAGGTAATCGCGCACCCCCAGCCGGAAGGCCTGCACGGCGATCTCTTCCGACCCCTCAAAGGTCATCATGACCACCGGGTATTCGTAATTGGCCTTGCGCAGTTCTTCGAGCACTTGCAGGCCGGTCATTCGCGGCATATTCACGTCGAGCAAAACCAGGTCGGGACGCTGCGCCAGGGCCAGTTCCAGTCCTTCCTGCCCGTCGCGTGCAGTGAGCACGTCGAATCCCTGCGGCCCCAGGATCATGTTGCGCAGCACATCGCGGATTTCTTCGCTGTCGTCAACGACAAGAATTTGCTCGCGGCGTGTGGTTTGTTCGGGCACCGTCGCCTCCATACTCCCATTGCACGTTGTCAAACAACATCAGATGATTTATTATAATATGCCCCGAACAGAACGTCAACAAACCCCTTGAGCCGACCTCTTACACCTCGACCGTCTTCCAGCGCCCGCGCAGGTAGAGCACGCACATCACCAGCGCGCGCAAGCTCCAGTCGACCGCCGTACCCAGCCACAGGCCGCGCAATCCGCCGCGCAGGGCCAGCGCAAACAGATAGACGATCGGCACGCGAAACAGGAACGAGCCGACCAGCGCCACGATCATCGGCGTGCGCGTGTCGCCGGCGCCGCGCAGGCAGCCGCCCAGCACCATCACCGATCCCAGCCCAAACAGTTCCAACGCCGAAATGCGCACCGCCATCACCGCCAGCGCGGCCATTTCGACGTTTTTGATCCCGAATACGCGCACGATTCCCGGCGCAAAAGCGACAAATCCGCCGCCGAGGAGGACCATCGCCAGGTTGGTCAGCAACAGCGCGCGGCGGATGCCCTGCTCGGCGACGTCCGGCTTGCGCGCGCCGAGCGCCTGTCCCACCAACGCCGCAGCGGCGACGGCCATGCCCCAGCCGGGCATAAAGCCCAGCGATTCGACGCGCAGCGCCACCTGGTGAGCGGCGATAGCCACGGTACCCAGTTCGCCCAAAATGCGCGTGTAAAGCATAAAGCCCAGCCGCGAAACCACCGTCTCGCCGATGTTGGGCAGCGAGATGCGCCAGATACGCCGCACCAGCGGCCAGTCCCAGCGCCGCAGGTGAGCCAGGCGCAGCCCCATCGACGAGCGGCGGGCAAAGAGCAGGGCCAGGGCCAGCACGCCGCCAAACGCACGGGCGATGCCAGTGGAAAGCGCCGCTCCGGCCAGCCCCAGGCGCGGGATCGGCCCCAGGCCAAAAATCAAGGCATAGGCCGCCGCCACCTTGACCACATTCATCAACCCGGAGGTGAGCAGCGGCCGCCGCGTGTCACCGGCGGCGCGCATCAGCCCATTGGCGATGCTGAGCGCAAAACTGATCGGCGAGACGGCCAGAATGATGCGGATGTACGTCACGCCTTGATCGACCACCGCCGCTTCGCCCTTCATCAGGGTCAAAAAGGGGCGCGCCGCCGGGATGAACAGCACCATCAGCAGCACGGCGGCGATCACCGTCAGCAGCAGCGACTGACCGGCGACCTGCCGCGCGCGCTCGAACTCTCGCTGGCCCCAAAAGCGGGCCACCAGGGCCGCCGCACTGACGGCGATGGCCTCAAACAGCCCGTCGGCAGCCCACAGCAGCGTGGCACTGAGTCCCACCGCCGCCAGCGCCACCGGGTCGTCCATCCAGCCAAGCAGGATGGTGTCGGCAAAGTAAACCAGGGTGGAAAGCAGGCTCTCGACAACCGAGGGGACGGCCAGCCGCAGCAGCGTGCGGTTGAGCCGGTCGAGGCTGAGGTCGATGGTTTGGGGAACAGCGGTCACAAAAGAACTCCCTGATAACGCTCGATCCAAGATCGCGCTTGGCGCTATCCTTTTTTCGCTCTCTTGATCTCTGATTCCCAAAAAGCATCGCTTTGTTTTCGTTTTTGTTCTTGTTCAGCCCGACGCAAGTTGGCACGAGCCCGATACCGCCAGTAAAAAATAATGGTTAACGGAATGATCACGAGCGAATATTGTGCGAGGTAGACAAAAAAGAGTGTCAATTCCTTGCCGGTCGTGTAATCTGGCACGATCGAAACTGGAATGGCGCTGGCAAGTTCGAACAGAGGTCTGAACTCGTAGTCGTCGGGCGTTTCAATTTCAAATGACAATACCGGTCTGCCTGATACAAAAACAGGATCGTAAAGGCGCAATCCTCTATGTATGACAGAAACTGCGATAAACTTGCAGGTTGTTTCTGAAGTGATGCGCAGCCAGGGTTGGGTTGCACTATCATTATATGAGAGTAAATCCCAATCATCTGTATACATCAGATACCGGCCGGGCCTAGACGCTCGAATGCTCATCGGTGTTGGTTCAATCTGTGTAACGAAAACTTGCTCAACCTTTACTTGTTCTAATAATCCCAGTCTGGTGGGGATGAACATAAAAAGGGAGCCAAAGAGTTTTAATATTTCGGGCAAAAGAGCGGGCACAATGCATATCAGGACAAAAGCGATAAACCAGGCGAGCAGCATATGCCTCACGTTGGGGGGCGTAAATTTGCGTTCATGCCCGATTTTGAAAGTGCGTTTGAGAAAGGAAATGATGCGTTTCATCTTTACACATAGTCCAATGGCGGAACGTGTACTGGTATCGGCAGCAGGGCGGCGAGTTGGGGCGGCGCCGGTGCGCCGATTGGCGGCCCGCCGAGGAACAGCCGTACCGCTTCGAGCGAATCGAGTTCGACCTCATCGGCGGCGTGCTTGCCCGCACACACCTCGACCGCGCCGTTCTCGACGGCAACGGTCACCACATCGACCCGGTCATGCTCGCGGATGCCGACGGTGACGGCGAAATCGCGCACCGCCCGGGCGCGGCTTTCGAGATGCGGCAGCGCAGCTTGCAGCAGTCCGGTTAAATCAACGATGCGGTACATACACCCGCCCTCGGCCCGGTAGCCCTCGATGGAAGGCATCAGCCGGGGCAGCCGCTCGTCCCACGCCGACAACGTCCAGGCGGCGCTGTCGGTGGCGGCCCGGTCGACGATGGCGCGGATCATCGCCGCCTCGCGCCCGGAAGTAGAGACCAGCTCCAGGATCGACAAGCGGCTGCCTCCTTCGCCCTCGCCGATGGCATAGCCGTCGGGCGCGGTCCAGACGCGGATGCCCGGACGGCTCAGTTGCAGATCGAGCCGGGGGCGGATGACGTGACAGGGCTGTTGGGTGTGAAACCGCCGCACATGTTCGAGCGCATCCGGTGGATACGTCTCTTCAATTTTGCACGGCGAGACCTTGTGCCAGTCCAGCGAACGGCGCGACCAGGCAAGCGTGTAACCGGGATTGGCCCGCTCCCAGCCCAGGCTGTTGTAGCGCTGGCGGTTGCCGGCTAGCCAAGAGAGGGAATAACCCTGTGTGCGCATTTCGTCGATGCAATGGCGCAGCAGGCGGGTCATGTGGCCCTTGCCGCGCGCCTCGGGCAGTGTGCTCACCCCGCCGATGCCGCCGATGCGCAGCCTCACGCCGGCCGTGACCACCTCGATGGGATAGACGCCGACGTGCGAAACGAACTGTCCGCCTTCTTCGATCACATAACTCCAGGAAGCGACCTCGGGATCGGCGCGGCTGATGTGCGGCAGATTGCGCTCGAAAAAACCCTTCGAGTGGCCGAAACAGCGATCCAAAAAGCGCATCAGCGCATCGAATTCATCAATGCTGGGATGGCGGATGGGTGCGGGCATGGACGGCTCCTGAAAAATAAAGCGTATTCCGTTCTAGTCGAATTTGTAGGCTTTTTTCGCCAACCGGCAGGCGCAGTCGAGGATCATCTCGTGTGCGTCCTCCATGTCGATCACCCCGCGCACGACCAGCCCGGCAATCCAGTTGGCGTCGACGCGGCGCGAGAGGTCGTGCCGGGCCGGGATGGAAGGAAAAGCACGCGTGTCATCGTTGAAACCGGCCGTATTGTATAGGCCGGCCGTCTCGCAGATTTGTTCGCGGTAGCGCATCATGCCGTTCAAACTGTCGTGGAACCACCAGGCCGGGCCGACCTTGAGCGCCGGATAGTGCCCGGCCAGCGGGGCCAGCTCGCGGGCATAGGTCGTCTCGTCGAGGGTAAAGAGGATCAGCGTCAGGCGAGGGTCATTGCCGTATTTGTCGAGCAGCGGGCGCATATTTTGGGTGAATTCGCTCTGCACCGGGATGTCGCAGCCCTTGTCGCGGCCAAAACGCTCGAAAATGGCCCGGTTGTGGTTGCGATACGAGCCGCTGTGGAACTGCATCACCAGCCCATCGTCGATGCTCATGCGCGCGCTCTCGATCATCATATGCGCGGTGAAGCGGGTTTCGTCCTCGGCAGTGGCCCGCCCCTTGAGCGCGCGGGCGAAAATGGCCTCTGCTTCAGTTTCCGACAGTTCTTCGGTGTACGGGGTCAGTGCGGCGTGATCGGTGGCGTGCGCGCCCATCGAGATAAAAAACTGCCGGCGCTGCTCCAGCGCGCGAATGAACGCCCGGTAAAAAGTCACCGCGATGCCCGATACCTCGCTCAGCCGGTCGATGTTGGCCGACCAGCCTTCGGTGAGCAGGTTGACCACTGCGTCGGGGCGGAAGGTAGGCACGATGCGCCCCTTCCAGCCGGAGGCCTTGATCTGCCGGTGCGCGTCGAGCGTGTCGGTGGCCGCGTCGGTGGTACACATCACTTCGATGTTGAACCGCTCGAACAGCCGGCGCGGGCGAAAATCGGGCGCCCTGAGCCGGGCCTCGATCTGATCATAGATTGCCTGCGCAGTGTCGCCGTTCAATTTGTCCTCGACGCCGAACACGTCGTACAGCTCGTGGGTCAGCCAAATGCCGCTCGGTGTGCCGCGAAAGAGGTAGAAATGGTCGGCGAAGCGCTGCCAGATGCGGCGGTGATCCGTCTCAACCGCACCGCCGTCGGCGCGGGGCACGCCCAAATCCGCCAACGGAATGCCCTGCGAATAGAGCATGCGAAAGACATAGTGATCGGGAATGATCAGCAAATCGGCGGGCGTGCCAAAGGAGGCCGCCTCGTCCACAAACAGGTTCGGATCGACGTGACCGTGCGGGCTGACGATGGGCAGGTCGGCGACGGCCTGGTACAGTTCCATCGCCACCTTGCGCTGCGCGGGATCGGGATCGAAATAGCGGTCGGGGGGCAAGTGAATTTTGCTCATGTTGGCTCCTGAGATTTATTCCAATTCAACGTTGACGCGGGTCATATGGTTGCGTTTGACCTGCACCTGGCGGTTGTACAGCAGCTCATCGTCGGCGGAAAAGACCTTGAGCACATAGTCGCCGGGGCGAAGATGGACCTCAAATGCACCGTCCGGGTCGATGTCCGGCGTGGACACCACCTCTCCTTCGACAAAGACCTTGGCCGACGCGCTGATGTCCTGGGGGATCAATTCCCAGATGCGAACCCGGAGACCGGTTCGATCCAAAGCCTTGATTTGCCCCTTGATTCCGGTCGGCCCCGGCACGCACGCCGCGCACAGCACGGCGACGATCAACAAGATGCAGCATAGCCATTTTTTCATCAAATCTGTTCCTGGTGAGATGTGCGACGAGTATATCATCGTTTATTGGGCAAAGCAAGTGATGTGCGGGCGGAATTTGGGATAATTTGGGAAAAAGTTGGGAAATGTGGGCCGTTTTCCAAGCCGGCTCAGGCTGGCTCAGGTCCGCACTTGACAGATTTTCAACTTTGTGATATTATCTTTTAGCACTCTGGTACTGAGAGTGCTAAAACGTCCCTGGGGGGGACAAGACGAATCGAGGCGCGATGAGTGAAGAGATTGTCATTTTGACGCCACGCCGGCAGAGGATACTCAATGCCGTTGTGCGCGAATATATCCAGACCGCCGCGCCAGTGGGGTCCAAGACAACGGCCCAACATCCCGAATTGAACGTCAGCCCGGCGACCATCCGCAACGAGATGGCCTACCTGGAAGACCATGGCTTTCTGACTCACCCGCACACATCGGCGGGGCGCGTGCCGACCGAAAAGGGCTATCGCTATTTCGTCCAGCAGTTGATGGAAGACGTTCACCTGCCGTTGACCGAGCAGCGCATGATCGCCCACCAGTTCTACCAGGCCCAATTGGACCTGGACGAGTGGATGCGTCTGGCAGCGACGGCGCTGGCCCATGCCGCCAGAGGCGCTGCCGTTGTCGTACCGCCGCGCGTCCGCCGCTGCATGTTCAAGCACCTGGAACTGATCTCGACGCACGGCAACGTGGTGCTGCTGGTGCTGGTCTTGCAAAGCGGGCTGGTCAAACAGCAGATGCTTACCCTGAGCGAGGCGAGGAACCAACTGGACCTGAGCCGGGTCAGCCGGTGGCTCAACGACGTATTTGCCAACAGCGCAACCGACGAGATTCGGCAGCAATTGGCTGGTCTGCCGCAGTTCGAGCGCGAGGTCGGCGAGATGGTGATCCGCATGATGGAAGAGATCGACGAGCAGCGCGAACCGGCCTACCGCGACGGGCTGATCAATGTGCTGGCACAGCCCGAGTTCGAGCACAGCGCCGATCAGGTCATGAGCGTTCTTTCTTCGGGCGGCCCGCTCGACGTGGCCCTGTCCGACATCTTGTCGCGCACGATGCGCGGCCAAAGCGTGCAAATCCTGATCGGCGGCGAAGGCCGCTATCACGATCTGGCCGATTTCAGCCTGGTGCTGTCGCGTTATGGGATGAACGGTTCGATCAGCGGTGCGCTGGGCGTGGTGGGGCCGCTGCGCATGCCCTACGCGCGCACCGTGTCGGCAGTGCGCTTTGTCGCCGGGTTGTTGAGCAACCTGCTGTACGATCATTTTGGTGAAGAACCGCCGGCATCGATCTAGCGCGGGCGACGAACATTGTAAAAATTGTCGAGAGAGGCTACAACTATTATGGCAAACAAAAACGACGACCCGGTCGTGACCGAAGAAATGGACCAGGCCTTCGAAGGCCAGGGGAAGGAAAAAACCAAGGGCTTGCCGGGCGAGATTGCAGAGACCCCGGAAACCACAACGGTCGATCCGTTGACAGCTTTGCAAAACCAACTGCAAGAAGCGGAAACCCGCGCTGCCGAATATCTGGATGGCTGGCAGCGCTCGCGGGCCGAGTTTATCAATTTCAAGCGGCGGCAGGAGCAGGTGCAGCAGGCAATGCGCCAGCAAGCCACGTCACGGCTGCTCGAAAACCTGCTGCCGGTGCTGGATGACCATGAACGGGCCTTTGCCGCCATTCCCCAGGAATTGGGCGAACATACCTGGGTCAAAGGCTTGGCCCTGGTAGACAAAAAGCTGTGGGCGGTGTTTGAAAAAGAAGGGATGAGTGTGATCGAGGTGAAACCCGGCGATCACTTTGATCCGTATTACCATCAGGCGCTGCTGCACGAGCCGAGCGACGAATACGACGAAGGCCAGATCGTTGAGGTGCTGCAAAAAGGCTACAACCTGGGCGAGACCATCTTGCGTCCGGCCGTCGTGCGCGTGTCGAGCGGCAAGCGACAGAGCGCAGACTCGTAAATCAGATTATAAAGGAGCATAGCAATGGGAAAAATTATCGGAATTGACCTGGGAACGACCAACTCGGTATGCTCGGTGATGGAAGGCGGCGAGCCTGTCGTCATCCCCAGTTCAGAAGGCGGACGGCTGTTTCCTTCTGTGGTGGCGATCAACCCCAAGACCGGGGAGCGCATGGTGGGCCAGGTGGCCCGGCGACAGGCCGTCACCAACCCCGAAAACACGATTTTCTCGATCAAGCGCTTTATGGGCCGCAAATTCAACGACGCCGAAGTCAAGCGCGCGATGGAGATTGTGCCATACAAAGTGACCGCCGCACCCAACGGTGATGTGCGCGTGTCGATGGGCGGCAAAGAGTATTCGCCGCCGGAGATTTCGGCCATGATCCTGCAAAAAATCAAGGCCGATGCCGAGTCCTACCTGGGCGAAGAAGTGACCGAAGCCGTCATCACCGTGCCGGCCTATTTTAACGACTCGCAGCGCCAGGCCACCAAAGACGCCGGGCGCATCGCCGGGCTGAACGTGCTGCGCATCGTCAACGAGCCGACCGCTTCGTCGCTGGCCTACGGCATGGACAAGAAAAAGGACGAAACCATCGCCGTGTACGACCTGGGCGGCGGCACGTTCGACATCTCGATCCTCGACGTCGGCGACGGCGTTTTTGAGGTCAAATCGACCAACGGCGATACCTACCTGGGCGGCGACGATTTCGACCAGCGGGTCATCGACTGGATTTGCGCCGAGTTTAAAAAAGACCAGGGCATCGACCTGCGCCAGGATCGCATGGCCTTGCAGCGGCTCAAAGAAGCCGCCGAAAAGGCCAAGATCGAGCTTTCCACGGTGATGGAGACCGAGATCAACCTGCCCTTTGTCACCGCCGACGCCAGCGGCCCCAAGCACTTGCAGATGACGCTTTCGCGCGCCAGGCTGGAGCAGTTGACGATGGACCTGATCGATCGCTCCATCGAGCCGTGCCGCAAGGCACTGGAAGACGCCAAACTGAGCACCGACCAGATCGACGAAGTGGTGCTGGTCGGCGGGATGACCCGTATGCCGGCCGTGCGCGAGGCGGTGCGCAAGTTCTTTAACAAAGAGCCGCACAAAGGCGTTAACCCCGACGAAGTCGTCGGCGTGGGCGCGGGCATCCAGGCCGGCGTGCTGCGCGGCGACGTCAAGGACGTGCTCTTGCTCGACGTGACCCCGCTGACCCTGAGCATCGAGACGCTGGGCCGCATCGCCACGCCGTTGATCGAACGCAACACGACGATCCCGGTCAAGCGCAGCCAGATTTTCTCCACCGCCGCCGACATGCAGTCGCAGGTGGAAATCCACGTCGTGCAGGGCGAGCGCAAATTTGCCAACGACAACAAGACACTGGGCCGCTTTATCCTCGACGGCATCCCGCCCGCGCCGCGCGGCGTGCCGCAGATCGAGGTCACTTTCGACATTGACGCCAACGGCATTCTCAACGTCTCGGCGCAAGACAAAGCCACCGGCAAGGAGCAGCACATCACCATCACCGCCTCCAGCGGCTTGAGCGAGGCCGAGATCAAAAAGATGGTCGATGAGGCCGAACAACACGCCGCCGAAGACCTCAAGCACAAGGAAGAAATCGAAGCGCGCAACGCGGCCGACCAGACCATCTATACCGCCGAAAAGCTGCTGCGCGATCAGGGCGAAAACGTGCCCGACAACGTCAAGGCAGACATCGAGGCCAAGATCGAGGCTTTGCGCAAGATCAAGGACAGCGGCAGCAAAGACGAACTTGAGCGCCGCACCCAGGAACTGGGCTATGCCATGCAGCAGTTCGGCGCGTCGATGTACGGGCAGCAGGGCGGGCCGGGTACGCCGCCTCCAGGTGGCGAGCCGTTCCAGGACGGCCCCACCCCTCCGCCGGACGAAGACGTGGTCGATGGCGAATTCAGCGAAGCATAATAAAAATTTGTGATGCGTAAAACGTGAAACGTGATACCGGAAAACGGCGCTCACGTTTCACGTTTTCGCGTTTTCGGCGACCAGACTCAGCGGACCACGTCCGATTGTTTCCAGCAAAGCCAAGGATGACGCATGAGCAGCAAACGCGATTATTACCAAGTGCTGGGTGTGCCCCGCAACGCCTCCTCAGACGAACTGCGCAAGGCCTACCGGCAGTTAGCCCGCCAATACCACCCGGATGTCAACAAACAGGCCGACGCCGAAGACCGCTTCAAAGAGATCAACGAAGCCTACGAGGTCTTGAGCAATCAGGATATGCGCGCCCGCTATGACCGCTTTGGCCACGCCGGCGTTCAAGGGGGCGCCGGCGGAGAAGGGTTTGGCGGTTTTGGGTTTGGCGGCTTTGAGGACATTTTTGAGAGCTTTTTCGGCGGGATGCGCGGCAGTGAGCAGGGACGCAACCGCCCGCAGCGGGGGCGCGACCTGCGCTATGACCTGAACATTTCGTTCCAGGAAGCGGTTTTTGGCTGCGAAAAAGAAATCCAGGTTCAGCGCTACGAAACCTGCCCCACCTGCCACGGCTCCGGGGCCAAGCCGGGCACCACACCGGTGCGCTGCGCAGAATGCAACGGCAGCGGCGAAATCCGCCACGTGCAAAGATCGGTGTTTGGTTCTTTTGTCAACGTGACCACCTGCCCGCGCTGCCGGGGCACCGGCGAGGAAATCCCTATGCCCTGCCCCGAATGCAGCGGGCGGAAACAGGTGCAGCGCACGCACAGCATGGCCGTCAAGATCCCGGCCGGCGTGGACAATGGCACCCAGATACGGCTGACCGGCGAAGGTGAACCGGGCACACTGGGCGGGCCGCCGGGCAACCTGTACGTGTTCATCGCCGTCGAACCGCACGAGTTTTTCCTGCGCCGCGACAATGACATCATCCTCGAACTGGCAGTCAATGTGGCCCAGGCCGCGTTGGGTGACAAGGTCAGGGTGCCCACCATCGACGGCGAAGAAGAGGTCGCCATCCCTGCCGGCACGCAAAGCGGCACGGTGCATCGACTCAAGGCGCGCGGCGTGCCCTATCTGCGCAAAGCCGGGCGCGGCGATCAGCTCGTCGTCATCAATGTGGAAATCCCCAAGAAATTGAACAAGAAACAGGAGCAGCTCTTTATGGAATTGAGCGAAACCCTGGGCAAAGAGACGATCCAACCGCAAGGACGCGGCTTTTTCGACCGCGTCAAGGATGCGTTGGGATTATAAGATGGATACCGAAAACTGGCTGGAAATCAGCGTTCAGGTCGATGGCGAAGCGGCCGAAGCGATCAGTGAGGTCTTTAACCGCTACGGCAAGGGCGGTGCGGTGATCGAACACCTGCTGATCGACGGGCCGGGGGCGCACGACGACATCGACGAACTGCGGGTCAAGACCTACCTTTCGCCCGACGACACGGCGACCAAACGCAAGATCGAAGAGGCGCTGTGGCACCTGGGCCAGATTTACCCCATCCCCGAACCCCAATTCGCGCTGCTGACCGAAGCCGATTGGGCCGAAGCCTGGAAAGCGCATTACAGCGTGCTGCACATCGGGCAGCGCACGGTGATCGTGCCAGCCTGGCAGGCCTATGAGGCGCAGCCCGGCGAGGTGGTGCTGCGGCTCGACCCGGGCATGGCTTTCGGCACAGGCACCCACCCCACCACACAGCTCTGCCTGGCTGCGCTGGAACGGGTGATCGAACCGGGCATGCGCGTGTTCGACGTGGGCGCCGGCTCCGGCGTACTGGCGATTTCGGCGCTCAGGCAGGGAGCCGGCGAGGTGCTGGCCGTCGACGTGGACGAAATCGCGGTCAACTCGGCGCGCAAAAACCTCGAACTGAACGGGTTGAGCGGGCAAATCCGCCTTGAAACGGGGTCGATTGAGCGCGGCGAGGGCACATACGACCTGCTGCTGGTCAACATTTTGGCCAAGGTCATCGTGATGCTGCTCGACCAGGGGCTGGCAGACCTACTCGCGCCGGACGGCGTGCTGGTCGCTTCCGGCATTATCGATGAGCAAGAGGCCGAGGTGCGCCGGGCGTTCGAGGCGCACGGCATCGAGATCGTCGAACGGCTGATCGAGAAAGACTGGGTGGCGCTGATTGGTCAAAGTGCATCGTTTCGGTTTGAACCGAAACGATGAAGGAGCGTTTGCCGATGAAAATGTTATTGCAGAATGAAGGGTGTCAAATCATCGAGCAAGAATGGTGTATTTTTTCAAGCGGCAAACGTCTCCAATGAACCAGCGCTTTTTCGTCGCACCGCAAGCCATCGTCGATGGGCAGGTGCAGTTTGACGCCCTCCTGTCGCACCAGATCGCGCACGTGCTGCGCATGCAGCCCGGCGCGCGCGTGACCGTGCTCGACAATTCGGGCCTGGAGTACGAGGTCGAGTTGAGCGAGGTGCGGCGCGACCGGGCAGTGGGCCGCGTGTGCGGGCAGCGGCCGGCCGAGACGGAGCCGCGGGCGTCGCTGACGCTGTATGCGGCGGTGCTCAAGGGCGACAAGTTTGAGTGGGTGCTGCAAAAGGGCACCGAACTCGGCGCGCACGCCTTTGCGCCGTTGATCAGCGAGCGGACGATTGTGCGCGATCCGGCGCAGATTGAAAAAAAGCGCGAACGCTGGGCACGCATCGTTCGCGAGGCGGCCGAGCAGAGTGGGCGCGCGCGACTGCCTGTGCTCGCCGCGCCGGTCTCTCTGGAGACGGCGCTGGCCCAAAGCGCGGCGCAAAACGACCTTTCTCTGTTCCCCTGGCCGGGATCCGGCGCGCCGTCGCTGGCCGATGTGCTGCGCGATGTGCCGCCAACGGCGCGCGTCGGCGTGTTCATCGGCCCGGAAGGCGGCTTTTCCCCCCAGGAGGCCGGTTTGGCCCAGGCCGCCGGCCTGTGCCCGGTTTCGCTGGGGCCGCGCGTGCTGCGCGCCGAAACGGCGGGCATCGCCATCGTCGCGTTGACCCTGTTTGCGCTGGGCGAATTGTAGGGAGTGTCTGATGCTAGAGCGGATTATACTATTTATCGGGCTGGGGGTGTGTGCGGTGCTGCTGGCGGCGTGCGTGCCGTCCTCGCCGCTGCCGACGCCTACGCCCGACGTGTCGACGCCCACACCCGCTGCGTCGACGCCCACGTTCACCATCGCCGGCTATCTGCCCGACTATCGCACGCTCGACCCGGAGTGGGGGCGCTATGCCACCGACATGATCTATTTCTCGGCCGGGGTGCAGGCTTCTGGCGAACTGAATACCGGGCGATTGAGCGAGCGAACGCTCGCCGCCCTGCGCGAGATGCGCACCACCTATGGCACGCGCGTGTTTGTCGCCATCGGCGGGTGGGATCGCTCACAGCACTTTGCCGCCGTCGCCACCGATCCGGCGCTGCGCGAATTGTTTGCGCAAAACCTCACCACCTACTGCCTGGCGCAGCAGTTGGACGGCGTCGACCTGGACTGGGAGTTTCCCCAGGACGAGCGCGAGAACCGGGCTTATGTAGAGTTGCTGGCGGCGATCCACCGGGCGTTTGCGCCGCACGGGCTGCGGGTCAGTGTCGCGCTGGCGGCGTGGCAAGACCTGGGGCCAGAACTTTACCAGGCGGTGGATCGCATCCACGTGATGTCCTACGACCACAACGGACAGCACGCGACTTTTGAACAGGCCGCGGCCGACATTGAGGCCTTTCTGTCGCGCAGCGCGCCGCCCGAAAAACTCCTGCTGGGCGTGCCCTTTTACGGGCGCGACGTCGACAATTTTTCCAGGGCGCTGACCTATGCCGAGATCGTGAGCCGCTACCAGCCCGCGCCGGAGGAAGACCTGGCCGGCGGCGTCTATTTCAATGGCCCGGCGACCATCCAGCAAAAAACGCGCTATGCGCGAGAGCAGCAGTTGGGCGGCGTGATGATCTGGGAACTGGGGCAGGACACCAGGGATGAAACATCGCTGCTGCGGGCGATTCATGCGGGGCAGTAAAGACCTGGGGGGCGGGCATCAGCCCGCGTCGGAGAATGAAATCTGCAACTGTTCTTGCTCGTCGTACCAATAGCGGGCAAAAAAGATCGCCTGATCATCCGGTGCGGTGATGCGTTCTAACAACAGTGGGATGTCTTTGACCAGCCCCTGCCGGGGCAGTTGGCGCGGCGGCACCCATTCCAGCGTGCCCTCCGTCGAAGCCCGCGTCTCGCGGCTCGCGCTTTGCGCGGTGAACACAAAAAGCATAATCCCCGTCGGCCGGCCAATGTCAACATTAACCACGCCGCGCAGGCGCAGGCCGGTCACGTCGAGGCCGCTTTCTTCGCAGACCTCGCGCCTGGCGGCGGCGTACACATCCTCGTGCGCCTCCACATGCCCGCCGAGGCCATTGTAGCGATTGGCCCAGATGCGCTTGTCCGGCGCACCCTTGAGCAGCAGCACGTCGTCGCCATTGAACACAAAAACCAGCACGCGCGGGATGACCGCATAACGGTCCTGGCTTTCCGCTACGCCTTGCTCCAACCTGGACATCAGTCTCCCTGTCCTTCCACTTGGGGCGCTTCGTCCTCGACGCCGTAATAGGCCGCCGCTACCTTGCGGAACAGCGGCGCAGCATGGGTCGAGCCTTCACCGATGCTTTCGAGCATGGTCACGATGGCGATTTCGGGCTTGTCGGCGGGCAGGTAGCCGATGAACCACGAGTGCGGCAGTTGGCCCTCGTTTTGCGCCGAACCGGTCTTGCCGGCTACAGCATAAGGGAAATCGACGAAACGGTGCGTCGCCGTGCCCATTGGCTTGGTCGTCGTGCCCAACATGCCGGCCTGGATCGCCTTGAGCGTATCCGATGTGACCGGCAAGCGGGCCACCCGCTCCGGCTTGAAGGTGACTTCTGGCTGATCACCAACACCGGCTACTTTATCGACAATCTGCGGGCGATACAGCGCACCGCCGTTGGCGATGGCGGCAACCATGCGGCACATTTGCAAGGGTGTCGCCCGGAAAAAGCCCTGCCCGATGGCCAGGTTGACCGTGTCGCCCACCGACCAACCCTCGTTATACGTCCAACGTTTCCAGGCGTCATCCGGCACCAACCCGCCGGCCTCGCCCAGCGGATCGTAGGTTGATTCCTCGTCCCACAGCTTGCCGATGCCGGTGACCGCGCCCAGCCCAAACGATTTGGCATAACTGGGCAGCGCGTCCATATCGATGTAGCTCAGATCATAGCCTACCTGGTAAAACGTCACGTTGCACGAGCCGGTGATCGCATCTTGCAGGGTGATGTTGCCGTGGCCGCTCCTGAGCCAGCAGGTCATCGGCCAACCGAGCTTGTCCCACGAGCCAGGGCAGTTGAACACCTTGGTTGCGGGCACGCCGCCGCGTTCCATGATCGTGCCCATGCTGATCACCTTGAACGCCGAGCCGGTGGGATATTGGCCTTGAAGGGGGCGGTTGAGCAGCGGCCGGTCGGGATTGCTGCTCAGTTCGCCCCACACCTGGGCGTCGATGCCCTCGGCAAAGTGGTTCGGATCAAAGCGCGGCCACGTCGCCAGGGCCAGCACCCGCCCGTCGTTGACGTTGATCACCACCACCGAGCCTTTGCGCTCGCCGAGCAGGTCTTCGACCTTGCGCTGATAGTCGTAATCGAGGGTCAAATAGATGCTGCGCGCGGGCACGGCGTCGCGCTTGGCCAGCGTCGCCGCCACCTGGCCTTCCTGGGTGATGATGGTCAGCGTGCCGCCGCGCTTGCCGGCCAGATAAGACTCGCCCCACGCTTCGATGCCCACACGCCCGATCAACTCGTCGCCGGTATAGCCGTGCGCCTTCCAATAATCCAGCGTCTCGGCAGGGATACCGCCCAAAAACCCGATGATGTGCGGTGCGGCGACCGGGTCGCGGTAGGCGCGCACCGATTTTTCGCGCAGTGAAATGCCCGGTTCGAGCAAGAGCTGGTACTGTTCCTGGCTCATTTCGAGTGTAATGTCGGCAAGCGGGATATACCAGGTCGGCGGTTGGTTTTCATATTTGGCCTTGATGTCGCTCTGGGGCATCTTGAGCACGAGGTTGAGCCGCGAGAGCACAGCGGCCTCGTCCTTGATGTCGCGCGGAACGACACCTACCGTGACCAGGTCTTTTTTGACCGCCAACCCTCTACCGCGGACATCATAGATGTTGGCGCGCACCGCCGGCCTGGAAACCATGTGAACCAGGCTGCGCGGAGCCAGTTCGCGGAAAATGCACTGCTTGGACCAGGCCACGGCCCAACGGTTGCCGTCCCAGACCAGAGGCAGTTCGTTCTCGGCCTCGAAATTGCCGACAAAGCTGGTCTGGAATTCGGCCTTGAAGGCGGCGCGGGCTTGCTGGCCCTCTTGCAGCACGGCGGTGAGCTGCGGCAGCACGGCGATGAGCGTCGCCTCGTTGGCGATCTCGGTATAGATGCGCTGGAATTCTTCGATGGAGACGGCCTGGCGCGCCTCGGCCGAGCAGAGGTCGTACATCGCTTGCAAGTCTCCCGCGGCCCAGGCGCTCAAGTAGGCGACAGCCGTTTCGTGTGCAGGCGCATCGATTGGCAGCGGCGTGGGCGTGGGCGTCGGCGCGGGCGTCTCAGTCGGCCCAACCGTGGGGCGGCAGGCGGCCAGTCCCAAACCCAGACCGGCCTGGGTCAGCCGTTTGATGGCGGTTCTACGTGAAATTTTGTTCTTCAAACCACATCTCCACATCTTGCCCGCCGCAGCAGGGCACGCCGGTCAGCGATTGGCAGGCGGCAGGAACATTGATTTCAATGCTCAAGCCCATTTGCTCCAAAAGACCGCTCAGATGGCACAGCGGCAGACCCATCACCCCGGCAAAGCAGCCGCGCAGCCGGGCCACCGGGTGGAACCCGGCATGCTGGATACCATAGGCGCCGGCCTTGTCCAGTGGATCGCCGGAAGCGACATAGGCGGCAATTTCGGCGTCCGTATAGGGGCGCATCCAGACCAGGCTGTCGGACACGGCGGTCAAGTGTGCCGGCCCGTCACCGTCTACGACGGTGATGCTGCTGTAAACGTGGTGAACGCAGTCGCGCAGGCGGCGCAGCATGTCGGCGGCATCGGCGGCATCGACCGGCTTGCCCAGAACGTCGCCCTCGAGAACGACGATGGTGTCCGCGCCAATGACAATAGTCCCCGGAAAGCGTTGGGTGACGGCCCGGGCTTTTTCGCAGCTCAGGCGGGCGACCAGATCGGTCGGCGATTCGCCGTTGCGCCGCGTCTCGTCAATGTCGGCGATGTGGATTTGAAAGGGGATGCGCAGCAGTTGGACGAAATCGCGCCGGCGCGGCGAGCTGGAAGCCAAAATCAGGGTTGGGTTCATGGATGCCTCTGCGCAAGTATACCAGCAAAGAGGGGGAAAAACAATTTCACCTTCCCGCAAGATGGCAACGCAAAGAGTTGCAGACACTTGCGGGAAGGTGATCTGAAAAAATGCCGGGTTCAGTCTTTATTCCGGCTCGGTCAGTTCCTTGATGTGCGCCTGGGCCATGCCGACCATTTCCTGGTTCCAGCTTTCCTTGAAGGACAAAAAGCGCTCAAAGTCGGCAACGGCCTTGTCGGTTTCGCCGATCACCTTGTAGGTATAGCCCCGGTTGAAAAAAGATTCGGCGTAATCAGGATCGAGTTCGATGGCGCGGGTATATTCTTCGATGGCTGTGTCCCACTCGCCCAGCGAGCTGATGATCGCGGCACGGGTGTTGAGGGTGTAGGCATCCGGCTCGATCTCGATGGCCGCCGCATAATCGGCCAGCGCGCGGTCGTAATAGACCTGGGCGTCACCGCCGAGCACGGGCACGAGCGCATTCTGGCAGTCGCCGCGCAGGCGGATCGCATCGACGAGGGTAGGGTCGAGCATCAAGGCGGCGGTGAGATACATAATGGCCCGCCGGCAGTCGCCCAGTTCGAGGTGCGCCCGGCCCAGGTGATAGTAAACCTTGCCGTGGTCGGGCGCGATTTCGGCCAGTTTTTCCAGGCGCTCCAGCCAGGGAGCGTGATCCCACCGGTCATCATAGAGCATCTCGCGCTTGGCCTTGAGTTCGTTGATCTTGGCCTCGATCATCATCTGCTGGATGTCGTCGGTGGTCACTTCGCGCGGCGGGACGTCCGGGTCTTGCAGCGAATACCCGCACAAGATACAGTCCTCATAGCCGGGCACATCCTCTCCGCAGTTTGAACACGTAACCAGTTCGTTATACATCAGGCTGCTCATATCATTCTCCTCTTTCTTTGTTCGCGTCAAGTTGATCGCGCAGCAGATCGGCGACGCGAACCTGTTCCAGGGTCTCGATGGGCGCCTGTGCGTCCCCCCCTTGGATGGCCTGGGATGCCGGTATGGCAGATTGCGGCAGTTCTGGCGACCGGGGCAGCGCGGGTGCGCCAGGGTTTGATTTGCGCTGCGGGACAAATGTACGCGCCAGCGCAGCCAGCTTGGATAGCAGTTTCATCTCAATCTCGATTCAGGTCAAGTTGATCGCATTATACCATACTCTGCAAGTCAGGAAAAGCCCCCGCGCGAAACCGTCACGAGTTGGGGACATCGGCCGACTCCACGGTTAAGGGCCAA
>CAYRXM010000028.1:0-39139 GCA_964428175.1 uncultured Anaerolineae bacterium | reverse complement strand
CCTGCCATTATCCATATCTGGCAGGATTTGTCAAGAACTTAGTTTCCGGTGTAATAAGTAGCATTTTCGCTAGACCGACAACGTCATTATTTTGACCGCATCCCTGTGGATGACATCAAGATCGAATGCGAGCAGTTCATTGTGTATCACTAAAATAAAAGGGATAGCCCATGTTTTCATTCACACCCAAACAAGGCCAATACCTGGCCTTTTCTTGTTCCCATACTTCGCGTGAGAACGAGAAAATCACTTTTTAGCGTGTTATTCCGAGGCGCTCAGGATAACAGGTGGCTGAGCAGTGACCAGTTTGGAATAGATCGACAGTAAAACTGCGTATGGAGGTCTGCATGGGCGAAAAACTTTGGGGAGTACCGCTTGTCGTTTGGGGTGGAATCTGTGTGGCGCTTACTGTGGTTTGGATATTTGTCTGGCCAAGCGGCAAAGCCACTTTAGCTATCGGACTGCGCTTTTTTGTACTGCGCTGGTTTCATGCCTTGACCTGGCTCCTGCTTGCGGTTGCGGCCTTTATCGCCGCTTTTAAGGTGCTTGGCGGAGCAGCTACAGCCCGAGTTGTGGCTTTTCTCTCACTGATCGTCTATCTCGTCTTTATGTTTATCTTTGCCACAAGCCATTAGGTTGGTACGATGCAGGCGCGCATCGGTTTGTCGGAGAAACACATGCCAGAGCACAGACCGATCTTGAGCCGGCTGCTAGAAGGGAATGGCCCCGCTGTGCAGATCAGAGCACTCATTCACCAGACTGTCTGGATGCACGGCCGACCACCTGAAGATGACAGCCGCCCGCCGAGACCGACATCCAGCGCTACTGTCGGATCTCAGCACAAACCGTGCATCCGGTGATCGTCCGGCTGACGAAAAAGGGTCTGGTCCGCCGCGTGCCCGGCGTCGCCCGCTCGGTTTAGCGCTTGCACAATCACGACAGATAATGGACTTTCGCAAGCCGCACGGCAGGCCAATGCCCAAGTGATCGAGGTCATGAGATGAATGTATATACCTATTCAGAAGCACGTCAAAACTTTGCGACGCTGTTGGACAAAGCGGCGCGAGAAGGCGAGGTCCGAATCAGGCGCAAAGACGGTCAGGTTTTTGTGATTCGACTCGAACCCAATACAGATTCGCCGTTGAACGTTCCGGGGCTTGACCCGAGATGGACCGCTGCCGAGATACTGGATGCCATTCGAGAAGGACGGCGTTCGCCATAACAAAGAGGAAAAATAAACCATGCCCCCATTCACACCCAAACAGGGCCAATACCTGGCCTTCATTTACACCTATACCAAGCTCAACCGGCAGTCCCCCGCCGAGACCGACATCCAGCGCTATTTTCGCGTCTCACCGCCAACCGTGCATCAAATGATCGTGCGGCTCGAGGAAAAGGGCCTGATCCGCCGCGTGCCGCGTGTCGCCCGCTCGATCGAGGTGCTGGTGCCGGTCGAAGAGCTGCCGCCCCTGGAGTAAAACGATGCCCTGGAGTCACAGCCACCTGGACGATCTGGATCGTCAGCTACAAGCCATCGAAGCACAGTCTCCCGACAGCACCCTGGTCATTTACAGGCCGGACCAGGAACACGAGCCGTTCTACGCCAGCCTGTGCCAGACCTACCTGGACGCATCGCCCCGGCAGCGCGCCCGGATCTGCGATGCGGTCAGCGACAAAAAAGGCGTCCTGAACCGCCTGCTGGGCTTTGTCTATAAATCGAGCGAGCACCTCCGCGCGACCCAGGACGGCCACTGGCTGCGGATCGGGTTGGCAGCGGCGGCCATCCAGGGCGGCCGCCTCGATGAACGCGATTTCCTGCTGGCGCTGGCCGAGCTGTGGATGGCCGCTGAAGCGGCGGGCATAGACCCCAGGCCCGAGTTTGAAGCTGCCGGCGGCGGGGTGCCGCCCGATTTTCACACCTACGCCGTGTTGAAAAGCCGGCGGGGGAATTGAAAGGCTGCCGAACATGAACATTGGCATCATTGTCCATTCCAAAACCGGCCACACACTGGCCGCAGCGAAAGCGCTGCAGCAAACCCTGTCTGCCGCCGGGCACGCGGTGACGCTGGCCCAGCTTGAGCCGGTTGGCCCGGTGAGCAGCAGCGCCACGCACGCCGAACTCAAAACCAGGCCCGAAATCGACGCCTATGAGGCCCTGATCTTTGGCTCGCCGGTGTGGGGCGGGCACATGTCGGCGCCGATGAACAGCTACCTGGAACAGATCGCCTCCTTGCAGGGCAAAAAGGTCGCCTGCCTGGTGACGCATTTCTTTGTCCGCGGCTGGGGCGGCGACCAAACCCTCAAACAGATGCAGGCGGCCTGCGCAGTAAAAGGCGCGACCGACTGTGCGCTGGAGAGCGTGCGTTGGTTCAGCCTGGATCGCAAGAAACAAATTTCCCAAGTCGTAGACAGTTTGAGCAAGCTGTTTCAAGATATGCGCAGTCCATAGCCAGATTGGGATGGGATTCATACCAATGCGTCAAAAAACGAAAACCAAACCGTCCGCCCGGCGCGCGCCAGCCTGCCCGCGCGCAGTGCGCATTGTCGCCCTGCTGCTGGTAGTCCAGGCTGCTGCGCTGCTCGGTTTCGGCCTGGTGCATTCGGTCGCCATCCACGCCCTGCCCTGGCTCGACGCCGAACGGGTCGGGCAATGGATCGCCGCCGCGCCGGTCGATCTGAGCGGCGTCTGGGCGCGCCTGCTCGAAATCGGCGCACGCAGCTCACACCTGACCATCCTCTTTGTGCCGCTGGGCTTGATGGCCTTTCTCAGCGCACTCGGCTTTTGCCGGCGGAGGCTCTTTGTCTGGACGGCGGCGATGACCGTGCAAAGCATCCACCTCTTGTGCGCGCTGATCCTCTATTTTACGTCCAGGCCGGTTTACACGAGCATCCTGATGCTCTATGGCATCCTGATGGTCATCTATTTGAACTATTCCGAGGTCGCCAACGCCTTCCACTCACAGCGCGATGCATTGGAGGACGGCGTACCATGAACCCGGACTGCACTTTCGACCTCGACCTGCTGCGGCGCTTCGAGCCGGCCATCCGCTACACGCGGGGCGAAAAGTTTTTCCCGATGGAAGTCGATGCCTATGTGCGCGAATCGAGCCTGTGGCTACAGCGCCCCGGCCAACCGGATGTCTGCCTGGTACCCGAAGGTCAACTGACTCTCGACGCGCTGGCCGAACCGCGCGCCGAAGGCGCCAACGTCGTCTATTTCCTCAAATTCATCGAACCGATGAACGTCATCGATCTGGCCGCCTACCGCCTGGAAAAGCTCCGCGCCCAGTTGGTCGACGTCCACGCACGCGAAGAGCAGTTCCGCGCCGGACGCGGCCGCCTGGCCCGCGTCGGCTATTTGCCGCGCCTCGTCGACGCCCTCTTTTCACTGACCCTGCTCGCCCGCGGCCGCGTCTCCGGCGACACCGCCGCCGCCTCGGCCATCGCCTACGAACAAATGATGGACGAATGGGAACGCTATGTCTATTACGGGCGCGTCCTGCGTCAGGGCCACTGGACAACCCTGCAATACTGGTTCTTTTACCCGTTCAACTGCTGGCGCTCCGGCTTTTTCGGCGTCAACGATCACGAAGCCGACTGGGAAATGGTTTGTGTCTACCTGTACGAAGGCGCAGATGGCGAAATGACGCCGGAATGGGCGGCCTATGCTGCGCACGACTTTGCCGGCGACGACCTGCGCCGCCGCTGGGACGACCCCAACCTGCACAAGATCGACGGCTCACACCCGGTCATCTATGCCGGGGCCGGCTCGCACGCCAGCTATTACCTGCCCGGCGAATACCTGGCCGAGCTGGAAATCCCTTTCCTGGCCCGCGTGCGCAAGACATCCGACCAGATCAAACAAGTCGCCGCCCGGCTGGTCGGTCAGCGCCCGCCGTACAGCGACGAAGACGAGATGAGCATCTTTCGCGTGCCCTTTGTCGATTACGCGCGCGGCGACGGCCTCAGCATCGGGCCGGGACAGAAAAAGGCGTGGACGGAGGCCCGCCTGCTCGACCCGCTGCCCGGCTGGGCGCAGCACTATCGCGGCCTGTGGGGCGTCTTTGTGCGCGATCCGATCTCGGGCGAAAACGCCCCTGCCGGACCGATGTACAACCGCGACGGATCGGTGCGCCGCGCCTGGTACGATCCGGTCGGCTGGGCCGGGTTGGACAAGGTGCCGCCGCCGCAGATGGAATTGGACACCCTGCGCGTGCGCCACGCCGAAATTCAAGCGCGCTATGCCCGCACGCAATACGAGATCGAACAGGCAAGCCAACGGCTGCTGCACCTGGGCAGTGAGGCCGAAGCGCTGAACGGGCAGCCGCACCTCAAACGCCTGCACGCCGACGCCTGCGCCGACGTGCGGGCCATGTCGGATCAAGTCGCCGAACTGCGCGCCCAGGCCGCCACCGACCAGACCCGGCTGGAAGCGCTCGAACAGCAAGCGACGCGCCTGGCCGACGGCGAGCGTCCCCCGCCCGGCGCGCACCTGCGCCACCCGCACCATCCCACCTCGGACGCAGACATGCAGATTGGGCGGTTGGCCGAAGGCTGGGCCGCGATCAGCATCGGGCTGATGCTGGTCGGCTTTGTCGCCCTGATCCTTTTTGCGCGGCACTACCTGGCCATCGGGTTGGGGGCCATACTGGTCACAATGCTCGCCGTCGAAGCTGTGTTCCGCCGCCAGCTGCATCGCTTTATCACCCGCGTCGGAGTCATCCTGGCCGCCACCAGCGCGCTGATCATCCTGTACGAGCACTTTTGGACGGTGACGATCCTGACCGTGCTTTTAGCCGGCGGCTATCTAATCGTCGAAAACCTGCGCGAGTTATTCGAGTGAAGCGACTGCTGACCGCGCCAACGTTCGCAAAATACATACTTGCTTGAAACGAGGAACCGATGAAAAAAGCCCTTTACATTCTCGCCGAACGCTCTTTTGACCTGATCTATGGCCCGGATGAACAGGCCGAGATCGCCCGGCTGGTCGATGTGTTCGCCCCGCCGCAGACGGCGCTGGCCGTCCAGGAACAACCGGAACTGCTGCGCGACGTGCAAATCATCTTGTCCGGCTGGGGCGCGCCAACCTTCGACGCGGCATTTCTGAACGCTGCGCCCAAACTGGAAGCGGTTTTCTATGGCGCGGGATCGATCCGCAGCTTGACGACGCCCGAATTCTGGGCGCGCGGGATCACCATTTGCAGCGCGTGGGCGATGAACGCCGTGCCCGTGGCCGAGTACACCCTGTCGCAAATCCTGTTCAGCCTCAAGCACGGCTGGCGCTATGTGCTGACGATCAAGCGCGCGGGACAGTACCCGCAGAAATGGCCGGTGCCCGGCGCGTATGGCAGCACCGTCGCCTTGATCTCGCTGGGCATGATCGGCCGCCGCGTAGCCGAACTGCTCAAACCGTTCGACCTGCGCGTGCTCGCCTACGATCCCTTTGTCGAGCCAGCGGATGCCGCCGCGCTCGGCGTGACCCTCTGCTCGCTGGAAGAAGCTTTCCGGCAAGGCGACGTCGTCTCGCTACACACACCCTGGCTCAAAGAAACTGAAGGCATGATCACCGGCGCGCATTTCCGGCTGATGAAGGAAGGCGCGACGTTCATCAATACCGCGCGTGGGGCGGTGGTCGACGAACCGGAGATGATCGAAGCGCTGCAAGCGCGGCCCGACCTGTTCGCCATCCTCGACGTGACCTGGCCCGAACCGCCGCTGGAGGGTTCGCCGCTGTATGCGCTGCCCAACGTGGTGCTAACGCCGCACATCGCCGGGGCGATGAACGGCGAATGCCGGCGCATGGGCCGCGAAATGGTCGACGAGCTGCGCCGCTACCTGAACGGCGAGCCGCTGCACCGGTCGATCACTCAGAAGCAGGCCGCCCGGCTGGCTTGAAAACGGCAACTTGGGGCTTGCGGATGTGTTGTATATGACACAACCCTATGCTGTGGAGGTACGATGAAATTGATTCTATTGCTCATTCCGGTAGCCCTGGCCTACGTGCTGGGATCGCTTCCCGTCGGCGTGTTGATAGCCCGGCTGGTCAGCGGCGTCGAAATACGCGAAATCGGCAGCGGCAAAACCGGCGCGACGAACGTGTATCGCGCCACGGGCAAAGTGGGGGCCATCCTGACCGTGCTCGGCGACGCGCTGAAAGGGATCATGGCGTTGTGGCTGGCGCGCGTGATGACCGCCGTGCTGGTCGGCGAAACGGCCTGCGTGTGGGCGCCATGGGTCGAGGCCCTGGCTGGCATCGCCGTCGTCGCCGGGCACAACTGGTCGCTGTTCCTGAAATTCCGCGGCGGCGCGGGCACGGTTGTGACCATCGGCGTGCTCGGCACGATGAACCCCTGGGCCACGGCCGCGCTGATCGTCGTCGCGCTCGTCGCCCTGCTCATCTCGCGCACAGCCTCGATCAGCTCGCTGACCATCGCCATTGCCCAGGGTTTTGTGCTGATCACCTTTGCCGCACTGGGGATCACGCCGTGGGCCTACGTCCTCTTTGGCTTTTTCGGCGCCGTGATGACCGTCCACGCCCTGCGCACCAACATCTGGCGCATTCTGAAAAAAGAAGAACGCCAGCTCAAAACGGATTATTGAGCACTTGCCTGTGATAACTCGGCCATATCGAGCGAGCGTGGGTCGAGCTTGTCGAAATCAGCGCTCACTTCCGTAACCTGACATTGGTTACGCACGGCCCACACAAAAGAGGCCGTCGAATCATCGACGGCCTCTTTTGCTTTGGTGTCCCCAACCGCTATTCACCCAGGTAGGCGCGACGCACCTCCGGGTTCTCCAGCACCTCTCGCGCCGGCCCTTCGAGTACCACGCGGCCCGTCTCCAACACGTAGGCGCGATTGGCAATCGACAGCGCCATCGCCGCGTTTTGTTCGACCAGCAAAATGCTCACCCCTTGCTGGTTGATCTTGTCAATGATGTCGAAAATTTCTTCGACCAGGATCGGGGCCAGGCCCATCGACGGCTCGTCGAGCAAGAGGAGCTGCGGCTGGGCCATCAAGCCGCGGCCCATGGCCAGCATCTGCTGCTCGCCGCCGGAAAGCGTGCCGCCCAACTGGCCCAACCGTTCCTGAAGGCGCGGAAAACGGGCAAAGACGGTTTCCATCGCCCTTTGAATCTCGGCCCTGTCCCGGCGCGTAAAAGCGCCCATTTCCAGGTTTTCGCGCACGGTAAGCGGGGCAAAAATCTTGCGCCCCTCCGGCACCTGGACGATCCCTTTTTTGACGATAAAATCGGCCGGATGGCCGATGAGGTTCTCACCCCGGTACATCACCTCGCCCGCCGTGGGCAGCAGCAGCCCAGAGATAGTGTTGAGCGTGGTGCTCTTGCCGGCGCCATTTGCACCGATCAGGGTCACGATCTCGCCTTCCTCGACGTGGAACGAGATGCCCTGCAAAGCCTGAATCGCGCCGTAATTGACGGCGAGATTGTTCACTCGTAAAATGTCAGCCATCTTGTACCTCCGCCCGTGCGCCGACGACCTTGCCTTTGCCCAGATACGCCTCGATCACCAATGGATTGGTCTGAATCTCGCGTGGCTGGCCGCGGGCGATCACCTCGCCAAAATCCATCACCGTGATGTGCTCGCAAATGCCCATCACCACCCGCATCTGATGCTCGATCAACAAAATGGTCAGCTTGAAACGGTCGCGGATAAAGTGGATCAGGTCCATCAACTCGACCGTCTCCTGCGGGTTCATCCCCGCTGCCGGTTCGTCGAGCAAGAGCAGGCGCGGGTCGGCGGCCAACGCGCGGGCAATCTCCAGCCGCCGCTGCTGGCCGTAGGGCAGGCTCGACGCGATCTCGTCTTGCAGGTCTTGCAGACTAAATACAGCCAAAAAGTCCTGCGCCTCTTCGGTCAGCGCCTTTTCGCGCTCTGCAAAATGATCCGTGCGCAAGATGGCATCGGCGATGTTGTACCCGGCGTGCGGGTGATAGGCAATACGCACATTGTCGAGCACGGTCAGGTTGGGAAAGATGCGGATGTTTTGAAACGTGCGCGCAATGCCCATCTGGGTGATGCTGTACGGCTCCTGGGCGGTGATATCACGATCCATAAAACTGATCGCCCCCGCACTCGGCTTGTACAGCCCGGTCACGATATTGAATACCGTCGTCTTGCCGGCGCCGTTGGGGCCGATCAGCCCATACAATGCCCCTTCGGGCACATCGATGCTGAAATCGGATACCGCACGCAGACCGCCAAAGAACTTGGTCAGCGCGTTAATGCTCAACACGGACATCTTGGTTTCTCCTCGGCCAAATCTTGGACCTCAAGAATCCGATCTCGGCGCCGCCCAACAGGCCCTTGGGCCGCAGCAGCATCACCAGCAGCAAAATGACCGGATAAATCACATAACGCCACAGTTCCATCCCGGCCGGCAGCAGGCGCAGACCCTCCAGGCTGATCGCCCAGGCAAAAGCGGCGATCACCGTGCCGGACACACTACCCAGCCCGCCAAACACGACGATGATCAACGGGTCGAACGACTTGACAAAGTGGAACGCGGTCGGGTGCAGCGTGGGGTAGCGATGCGCGAACAGCGCGCCGGCCAGCCCGGCGAAAAAGCTGCCGATCACAAAAGCCAGCGTCTTGTAGCGCACCGTATCGATGCCCATCGCCTTGGCGGCCACCTCGTCCTCGCGGATCGAGATGATCGCCCGCCCGGTGGTCGAGTTGAGCAGGTTGCGCAGGACGATCACCGTGAGGGCCAGGAAGGAAAAGCACCAGAACCAGGAAGCCAACTGCGGCGTGCCGACCATCCCGCGCGCGCCCTTCATCTCGGGAAACACGCTGTCAGCGTTGTCGGCCAACACTTTGACCACCATCGTAAAACCCAGCGTGGCGATGCCGAAATAGTCGCCGCCCATCTTGAGCACCGGCAGCCCGAAAATGTAACTGACCACCGCCGCCAGCGTGCCGCCGAAAAAGAGGGCCAGCAGCAGCGCAACCTGCCCTTCGAGCCAGTCGGGCAGGAGCGTCAGCGAACCGGAAACCGTCTTGAGATAATCCCATGGATTGGGATTGCCGCCGGCGATCAGGAATATCAACCAGCCGACGACGACTGCGCCGAGCAGGCCGATGCAAACGTAGCGCAGCGTATTGTTCTGCCGCCAGGCGACCAGAATCAGGCCCAGCAAAAAAGTCGCCAGCACCACCGCCAGGCCCGACATATCGTTTTCCTTCCAGCGATAGGTCACGTCGGCGGCGGCATAGGCGCCCACCGCGTAAAAGCCCCACTGGCCCAGCGAAAACTGGCCGTTAAAGCCGTAAATCAGGTTCAGGCCCAGCGAAACGATGGCCATGATGCAGGCGCGCTGCAAAATCGTCGCCCAATAGGTGGTCAGCGCGCCGGTGCTGATCAACACCTGCACCACCGCAAAGAGCGCCGCCCCGCCAACGATCCACTGCCAATGTCCGAAAAAGCGTTTCACAATGCCCTTCATAGTCTACTCCCCTACACCTTTTCGCCTTCAGGCTCGCCAAAGATGCCCGTGGGCTTGACGATGAGGACGATAATCAGCACGGTAAAAGCAATCGCGTCGCGCATTGGCGTCGAAATAAAAGCCGCGCTCAGTTCTTCGGCCTGGCCCATGATCAGCGCGCCGACAAACGCGCCGGGGATGCTGCCGATGCCGCCCAGCACTGCCGACACAAACGCGCGCAGGCCGGGCATGATGCCCATATTCCACACAATCTGCGGGTAGGCCACCGCATAGAGCACGCTCGCCGCGCCGGCCAGCGCCGCGCCGGTGGCAAAGGTGAACGAGATCACCTGATCGACATTGATGCCCATCAGCCGCGCGGTGGGTTTGTCCCAGGCCGAGGCGCGCATCGCCTTGCCGATGCGGGTCTGGCTGACGATATACTGCAAGATGATCAACAGCACCACCGAAGCAACCATCACAATGATCTGGATGTTGGTCACACCCACGCCGACGGTGGTCAACCCCATATACAGGCTGCCCGCCCCACCGGTGAGCAGGCCAAAGCGCAGCAGCAGGTTGAGATAAGGGTTTTCGACCAGCGCCGGAACAGCGCCGCCCCGATTGGCCCGGCGCAGCGACCAGAAAGCAATCTGCACTGCCGCCGCGACGAGCAGCAGCGACAGGAACAAGATCAGCAGCGCCAGGTTGGGGTTGGCCCTGTCCCAGCGCACCAGGTCAAAGGGGCGCTGGTAGGTGACAAAATCGGGGCCAAAACTGAAATCCAATGCCGAAAAATATTCGAGGAAAAAGGACACGCCGATGGCGGTGATCAAAGCAGCGATGCGCGGCGCATTGCGCAGCGGCTTGTAGGCCACCCGCTCGACAACGACGGCCAGAAACGCACTCGCCGCCGTTGAGATGAGGATAATCAGGAACACGCCCAGGGCCAGCGTCCAGCCGGGCGCGGCCTCGGCGCCGGTGAGGCGCATATACAGCGCGCCGGGCATGTTGTGCAGGTTCATCTTGCTGGTGGTGTAAAAGCTGACAAACGCACCGACCATAAAAAAGTCGCCGTGGGCAAAGTTGATCAACTTGACCACGCCATAGACCATGGTGTAGCCCAGAGCGATCAGCGCATAGATGAAGCCCTTTTGCAGCCCGCCGACAACGATCTCGGCGAACAGGCTGGGGTTAAAAAGCAGCTCGCCAACCAGCTTGGCCGTCACGCCCACCGCCAGCGCCGCCAACCAGCCGCGCGACACGGCCCGCTGCGGCGGCTGCCGTCGCAGCAGAGCGACGACCATCACCACCAGCCAGGCGATCGCCGCATACAGGATGGCCGAACGCAGCGTTTGCACGGCAGACAGCCCGGCGCCGCTCAAAGCGGTTCTGAGTTCGCCCACCGAGAGCGCGATCAGAGTCTTGTCCAGCGAGCTGATGTAACCAAGCACGCCCAGATAGATGCCGAGCAGGCCCGCACCAAGCGCAAGTATCCAGTATACAATCGTTCTTGTGCGACTCGATCCATTGTCGTTCATAGCAGACCCTTTTCAAACAAAAGAGAGGGCGATGCAATGCCGCCAGCGCATCGCCCTCTCCAAAATCCATAATCAATTCTAAAACTTAGGGCGCGACAAACTTGACAAACTGGATCGCACCATCCTTGACCTGGTTGATCGCAGCCGTCTTGATCGGGTCACCTTCGGCGTTGAACGTAATCTTGCCGGCGACACCCTCGTACTCGATTGCCGCCAACGTCTCGCGCACCTTTTCGGTGTCGGTGGTGCCAGCCTTGTTGATGGCTTCAAGCAGCACTTTGGTCGCGTCGTAAGCCAGGACGGCCAGCGCATCGGGCGCTTTGCCGTACTGCGCCTGATAGGCCTTGAGGAAATCCTGCACCATCGGGCGCGGGTCTGCAGCCGAATAGTGGTTGGAGTGATAGCCGCCGTCAACCGCAAGCGGGTCGAGGTCGGCCGAGTCCCAGCCGTCGCCGCCCAACAGCGTGGCGGTGATGCCTTTTTCCTTGGCCTGCTTGCCGATCAGGTTGACCTTGTTGTAATAGTCCGGCAGGAACATCACGTCGGGGTTGGCATCGGCGACTTTGGAGAGGATGGCCGAAAAGTCGGTGTCCTCGGCGGTGTAAGCTTCATAGACCAGCACCTTGCCGCCTTTTTCCTCAAAATACTGCTTGAAATATTCGGCCAGACCCAACACATAGTCGTTGCCCTTGTCGTACATCACGGCCGCGGTTTTGGCGTTCAGGTCCTTAAAGGCGAATGTCGCCATCACGTCGCCCTGGAAGGGGTCCAGGAAGCAGGCGCGGAAAGTGAACGGCTTGCCGATAGTCACCACGGGGTTGGTCGATGTGGGGCTGATCTGCAAGACCTTTTTGGGGTTGGCCACTTCGGAAACGGGGATCGATGCGCTGGAGCAGACTTCACCGACGATAAACTTGACGCCGTCCTGGTCGATCACCTTGTTGGCCGCGTCGGTCGCCGTCGCGCCATCGCAGCCGCCGTCGGCCAGCACCCACTCGATCGGGTTGCCCAGCAGGCCGCCCTTGTCGTTCCATTCCTTGATCGCCATCTCGGCGCCTTCCTTGCTCGACACGCCATAGGTCGGTACCGGACCGGTCATCGGAAAGATTAGCGCGATCTTGACGACTTCTTTTTTGCCGCCCGTGCAGCCGGCGACAAGCATCGCCGCCAGGGTCAGCACAATAGCCGCATACGAAAACACCTTCTTCATCGTAAAACTCCTCCTCTTGAATCAAATAAGCAAAATGTGTACAAACAACAACACGTCAGGGAACCCAACCCGAGCACATCGCCAGTCCGAGGGAGCACTCACCTCCTTTCATCGCGGATACGTCTGGATGCTGGTACTCGTACAAACCAGCCATGATAGGTGAACTGCCGGATCGGGCCAAGTCACCTGTCAAGTCTTGTTTGACCGAGTACGAGACCGCACGTGATGATACCATGCATGTTCTCGTCGTTGAGAATCAAGATTCAAAGAGCAGTTGAACTTCGGGCTTGTCAATGTAGGACAGGATCAGCCAGGACAAAATCACCGACAGCACATAGGTGATCAACAGCGCCCAGTTGACGCCCTGCTCGACCCGGTACACGTTGCTGAAAAAGGTGATGATACGAATAACAATGTTAAACCCCTGGGTAAAAATGGTCAGCGTGCGCCCCCACGGCTTGCGCGTCCAAAGCGCCCAGCCCAAAAAGGCCGACAACACCACCAGACTCAGCGCAGCAATAAGGCTCGGCATGGAAAACGTCCAGGGGAAGAGCAAAAAAGGCGCCACCTGAACAAACGCAATGTACGAAATTTTGGTCCGGGAATCAAGTTTCATCATGGACTTTTTTCCAATCAAGGCGCGAGTGTGTTGCAAGAATCCGGGAATGCCCAGAAAAATTTAGCGTTGATATGCACTGATTTTCATTGATTTTTATGCGCGAGTCCCTTTTTGGGGCAGACTCGCGCATGGGGAACAAGATGGAGGAAATTATACCACAAATGAACCCATTGTCAAAAAGCGTTTGGTATTGTAATATCGATCCAATCGATACACACTTTCCAGTTGCCATTGGCCCGACCAGCACAGCACGGCAATTGACATCCTGGGCCGGATGACTAGAATAAGGTCATTCTCAAACCGGAGGTGGTCGATGTCCGACTGGCGAAAAACGTGGCCCACCTGGGCTTTGATTCTGATCCTCGTTGTTTACGCAGCCCTGGGCACGCTCTATGCCCTGCTCACCCCGCCCTGGCAATCCCCCGACGAACCCGCGCATTACAACTATGTCCGGCACCTGGTCGAGCAAGGGTGTTTTCCCGTCTTGCAGATAGGCGATTACGACCAGGCCTATTTGCATGCCATCACCACGGCCAAATTTCACCCTGATTACGCTATCGATTCGATCCGCTACGAGTTCCACCAGCCGCCGCTGTACTATCTGCTCGCCGCGCCAGTCTATGCCCTGTTCGGCGGCGCGCTTTTGCCGCTGCGCATGCTGGGCGTGCTGATCGGCGCGGGGGCCATTGCCGCCGCCTACGGCGTGGGACGGGTCGTTTTTCCGGCCCGCCCCTGGCTGGCGTTGAGCGCCGCCGCGTTCGCCGCTTTTAACCCGCAGCGGATCGCCCTGGCCGCCGCCGTGCAAAACGACGGCCTGGCCGAACTGTGGATCGGATTGGCGCTGCTGGCATTGATCCGCTGGCTGCAATCCGAGAATCCCGTGGCTATGCGCAATCTGGTTGGGATCGGCGTACTCGGCGGGCTGGGCCTGCTGACCAAGACCTCGGCCTACATCACCCTGCCCTTGATCGTCGTCGCCGCGGGCTTGAAATTCTGGCCGCAGGTTCGCATGGCGCAGGCGCAAGTCTGGAAACGGGCTTCGCTGGCCCTGCTGGCCCTGCTGCTCCCCGCGCTGCTCCTCGGCCTGCCCTGGTGGGCGCGCAACGTCGCCACCTATGGCGGCCTCGATCTGCTGGGGCTGGGCCGCCACGAGCATGTCGTCGTCGACCAGCCGCGCAGCGCCGATTTCATCGCCCGGGACGGCTGGTACGCGACCATCAACAACTGGCTGGCGACCACCTTTCACAGCTTTTGGGGCCAGTTTGGCTGGCTGGCCGTACCGGTCGACGGACGCATTTATACCGCGCTGGAACTGCTCTGCATCGTCGTCGCACTGGGTTTTTGCCTGTGGCTGATCGAGCGGTGGTTTGAGCGCACGCCCCTCGCGCCGGCGGCGATTTTGCTCGCCTGCTCCGGCCTGCTCACCGCCGGATCGATGCTGTGGTACAACCTGAGTTTTTACCAGGCCCAAGGCCGCTATCTCTTTCCGGCGCTGATCCCGCTCGGCGTCGCCTGGACGCTGGGTCTGGCCGAAACGCTGCGCCGCCGCAACGCCGCGTTGATCGGCATCGCGCTCGCCGTGGTGACGGCGATCGGCGCCGTGCGCTGGATCGGCAACGTATGCGGCGACAAGTGGCGCGTGTTGTTCACCGGCGCAGGAACCGCCGCCTGGGGCGTGCGCCCGCTGCTGCCCGATTGGGTCGAACCGTGGCTGCTGGGCGCGGTCTATTTGCCATTGATCGCCCTCTGCGCGGCCAGCCCCTTTCTCTTTATCGTGCCCAACCTGACGCCACAATTGCCATAAACGAGCCCCTTTTCACCTTCCCGCAAGTTCGTAGGGCGGGTTTGTTACCCGCCAGCAAAGGCGGCTATGCAAAACCGCCCTACTTGGAGGCAAACATGAATATACGCCAACTTGAACAAACCATTCTCGGCGACCTGTGGACCTCGACCTGCCTGTGGGATACCCTCACCGCGCTGTGCGACGACGGCCACGGCCGCTTTGCCGGCGCCGACGACGAGCGCCGCGCCGGTGATTTTATGCTGCGCCGGTTTACAGAATGGGGGCTGGACAACGTCCACGCCGAGCCGTTCGACATGCCCGGCTGGCAACCCTGCTCGACGGCGCGGCCGGGTTGGACCTGCCCTGCATGACCCTGGCCGGCTCGCCGGCCGGCGCGGTCGAAGCCGAGATCGTCGACCTCGGCCCCGGCACACCGGAAGCATTCGAGCGGCTGGGCGAATCGATCCGGGGCAAGATCGTCCTCACCGGCGCGCCCGGCCCGCACCGGCTGGAAAGGTACGCTCGCGCCTGCCAATACGGCGCAGTGGGGTTCATTTTTGCCCACGGCCGCCCCGGCCAGTTGATCCCGGCCGGCAGCATCAACCTGAACGATGGCCCGGCCCCGCTGCCGGGCATCGGCGTTGCCCTGGAAGCGGCGGCTCTGCTGCAGCGGCGGCTCGAACGCGGCCCCATCCGCGCCCGCCTGCACGCCGAGGGCGAAAACATCACCGTCCAGGCGCGCAACATCGTCGCCGAACTGCCCGGAACAGCCCCGGACGCCGGCTGGATCGTCGTGTGCGGGCACTATGACGGGCACGACATCGCCCAGGGCGCGCAGGACAACGCCACCGGCACAGCGCTGGTACTCGAAACGGCGCGGCTGCTCTGCCCGCTGCGCGATCATCTCCGGCTGGGTCTGCGCTTTATCCTCTTTTCCGGCGAAGAGATGGGCTTGTACGGCTCCAGGCATTACGTCCAGGCCCACGCCGGCGAACTGCCCGGCATCCGCCTGATCTTCAACGCCGACATCGTCGGGCTGGCCGCGCCGCTGGTGCTGATGGTGCAAAACAGCCAGCCGTTGGCCGACGGGCTGGGCGCGCTCGCCGGCGACGGGTTGGACATCCAGGTCAGCGGCCCGCAGTTGGTGCCCTATTCCGACCATTACCCGTTCGTCCAGGCCGGCGACGTGCCCGCGCTGATGGCGGTCACCTCATCGCCGGGCGAAGGGCGCGGCTGGGCGCACACCCAGGCCGACACACTGGACAAGCTCGAACTGCGCCCCATGCGCGAGGCCGTCGCCGCCGCCGCGCGCGTGCTGCTGCGCCTGGCCGTCGAGCCGGAGCGACTGCCCGGCAGAAACCAATAACAAAAGCCGAATTTTTAGACAGAAAGCCGCTTTTGCAGTATAATCAAAGCCAAAGGGGCATTGATGGCGAAACTGGAAAAGCGAAAGCCAAAAACCCAACAGGTGGTCGTTATCCCGGACTGGCTGCACAAACTGCGCCAGCACGGTATCTGGGGGCTGCTGCTGCTGGCCCTGTCGGTGGTCACGCTGATCGGCCTGTTCAACCGCACCAGCGGCACGTTGATCGATCCCTGGAGCAACCTGCTGCTCCGAACGTTTGGCTGGGGCAGCTATGTGGTGGTGCTGGCCGCCGTCGCCCTGGGCGCGCTGACGGCCCTGGATCGACTGCCCTCCCGCGAATCGCTGCCCTGGCGGGTGATCGTCGGCATCGAGGTGGCCTTTATCCTGCTGCTGGGGCTGATCCACCTGCTCTTTTTCAACACCGGCCCCTGGCCGGCCGCCCAGGACGGGTCGGGCGGCGGGCTGATCGGCGCATTTTTCAGCGCCATCCTCAGCGAGTTGGTCGGGCCGTGGCTGACCGGCACGATCCTGGCCCTGGCGCTGCTCGGCGACGGCCTCTTTATGGCCGGAATGACCGTCCAGGAATGGCTGGAACTGCTCGAAGACTGGACGCTGCTGCTGCGCGACAAGATCGGCGCGGTGATGGCCGGCCGCTCAACCTTGCCGGTCGAGGACGAGCAGCGCGAGGCTGTGCCGGCAGCGATCGAACCAGTCATCGTGCCAAAGGCCGCGCCCGCACCAAAGGCCGCGCCCGCACCAAAGGCCGCGCCCGCACCGCAGGTCGCGCCCGCACCCAGGCGCTTTAAAATCGAACTGCCGCCGCTGACCCTGCTCAGCGAACCGGAACCGGCCGAGTTCAACCAGGCCGACACCGACCGCAAGGCCAAAATCATCGAAGAAACGCTCAACCAGTTTGGCGTCCCGGCGCAGGTAGTTGAGAAAAACTGGGGTCCGCGCGTGACCCAGTTCGGCGTCGAGCCGGGATACGTGACCCGGCGCGATTACAACGGCGGAGAAAGCGAGCGCAAGATTCGCGTCTCCAAGATCGCCTCGTTGAGCAACGACCTGGCCCTGGCCCTGGCCGCCGCACCGATCCGCATCGAAGCGCCCGTGCCGGGCCGCTCCATCGTCGGCATCGAGGTGCCCAACGAGCAGCTCGCCGTCGTCCCGATGCGGCAGGTACTCGAATCGCGCGCCTTCCGGCGCGGCAAATCGGCGCTGACGCTGGCCCTGGGCAACGGCGTCGCCGGGTATCCGGTCATCGCCGACCTGACCAAAATGCCGCACCTGCTAATCGCCGGGGCGACCGGATCGGGCAAATCGGCGTGTATCAATTCCATCGTCGTTGCGCTGCTCTTTCAAAACTCGCCGCTGACGCTGCGCATGGTCATGATCGACCCCAAGCGGGTCGAGCTGACCCGCTACAACGGCATCCCGCACCTGTACGGGCACGTCGAGGTCAACGTCGAGCACGTCGTCCACGTGCTGGAGGGATTGGTCGAAGAGATGCAGGCGCGCTACAAAAAGCTGTCCGACGTCGGCGCGCGGCACATCGAGGAATACAATGCCAAGTGGCAGGTGGGCAGCAGCGAATACATGCCGCGCATCGTCGTGTTGATCGACGAGCTGGCCGACCTGATGTTCTTTGCGCCCGAAGAGGCCGAAAAATACATCTGCCGCCTGGCCCAGATGGCGCGCGCAGTGGGCATCCACCTGGTGCTGGCCACGCAGCGCCCCAGCGTCGACGTAGTCACCGGGCTGATCAAGGCCAACTTTCCGGCGCGCATCGCCTTTGCCGTCACCACCGGCACCGACTCGCGGGTGATCATTGACGCCGTCGGCGCGGAAACGCTGCTCGGCCAGGGCGACATGCTCTTTATGTCGCCCGATTCGAGCAAGCTGCGCCGCATCCAGGGCAGTTGGGTTGCCGACGAAGAAAGCTATCTCGTTGCCCAGTACTGGCAGGCCTGGGCCGAAGAGCAAGGCTGGGAAAGCGAACCGATGCCCTGGGAACGCGCCGAATCGAGCGAACCGGAAGGCGACGAACTGCTCGACCAGGCCATCGAGATCGTACGCCAGGAAGGCAGCGCCTCGGCCGCGCTGCTCCAGCGACGGATGCGCATCGGCTACCCGCGCGCGGCCAGCCTGATCGACGAACTGGAGGCCCAGGGCATCGTCGGGCCGGCCGAAAAGGGCGGGCGGGCGCGCAAGGTGCTGTCCAGTTTCGAGAGCCAAGGGCCAGCGATGACGGTGCAGAGCGAAGCGTCATGATCTGGCTGGGCACGAGCGGCTACAGCTATGCCGACTGGCGCGGCGTTTATTATCCGCCCGATTTGCCGGAGCAGGATCGCCTGGCTTTTTACGCCGCGGAATTCAGCGCCGTCGAACTTGACTTTACATACTATCGCATGCCCACCGCCGACCATCTGCAAGAGATGGCCGCGCAGACGCCGGAGGGGTTCCGGTTCGCGGTCAAGGCGCACCAGGACATCACCCACAACCGTCGCGCCGACCCGGTGCCGCTGGCCCAGTTCAGGGCCGCGCTCGCGCCGCTGCAAGGGGCGGGTAAACTGGGCGCAGTGCTGCTCCAGTTTCCACATTCGTTCCGCCGCAGCGAGCAGAACGCCGCGTACATCCGCCGCTGCGCCGGAGAACTGCCGGACCTGCCGCTGGTCGTCGAGTTCCGGCACAGTGACTGGCTGACCCGGCGCACGCTGGCCCTGCTGCGCGAATTGGGAGTGGGTTTTTGCAACGTCGATATGCCGGGGCTGCCGGGGCTGCTGCCCAAGACGGCCTGGGTCACTGCGCCGACGGCCTATGTGCGCCTGCACGGGCGCAACGCCGACAAGTGGTGGCAGCACGAGCAAGCCTGGGAGCGTTACAACTATATGTACAGCCAAAAAGAACTGGATGAGTGGGCGCCGCACCTGCACGAAATGAACGAGCAAGCGCAAGACCTGTTTGTGTTCGCCAACAATCACTGGCAAGGCCAGTCGATTGACGCGATCAGGCAACTGCGCCTAATTCTCGATCAAACATAACAACTCGCCTGCCCTCCCGGAGGTTGGCCGAGTGTCGCTTGGTTTGAACCTCCGGGAGGGTGAATTCACCACATGAGGAGACAAGATGTCAGGACATTCAAAATGGTCAACGATCAAGCGTAAAAAGGGCGCAGCCGACGCCAAGCGCGGCCAATTGTTCACCAAGATCGGGCGCGAGATCATCATCGCCGTGCGCGAGGGCGGCCCGGACCCGACGACCAATTTCAAGCTGCGCCTGATCATGGACAAGGCCCGCCAGGCCAACATGCCCAAAGACAACGTCGAGCGGTCGATCCGCCGTGGCGCGGGGATGGAAAAAGGCGAAGCCCTCGAACAGGTCATGTACGAAGGATATGGGCCGGGCGGCACGGCATTCATCGTCCGCACGCTGACCGACAACCGCAACCGCACCGTGTCCGATGTGCGCCGCGCACTGACCCGCGCGGGCGGCAACCTGGGCGAGAACGGCTGCGTGGCCTGGATGTTTGAACAAAAAGGCTACATCACCATCCCGCTCAACGGCCACGACCCGGACGCGCTGTTCGAGCTGGCGCTGGAAGCCGGGGCAGAAGACATTGTCATCGGTGAGGATATGGTGGAAGTCTATTCCCAGATCGCCGATTTCCAGCGCGTACAGGAAGCGCTGTCTGTGGCCAGCATCGAGATGGATGCGGCCGAAATGTCCATGATCCCCACCACCACCGTCGATCTGGCCGTGGAGCAAGGGATCAAGGTGATGGCGCTCGTCGATGCGCTGGACGAACTGGACGACGTGGAAAAAGTGTTCACCAACCTCAACATCACCGACGAGATGTTTGAACGATACGCAGAAGAAGCGGGCTGATGCTCGTTCTGGGCATCGACCCCGGACTGGCGCTGACCGGCTATGGCCTGGTTCAAGAGACACCGTCGGGCGATCTGTGCCTGCTCGAATACGGGACAATCGTTACCCAGGCCGGCCGGCCCACCGCCGAGCGGCTGCTGGACATCGACCGGCAGTTTGGTGCGCTGCTGGCCCGGCGCCAGCCGGACGTGGTTGCCGTCGAAGAGCTTTTTTTCGCTCGCAACGTGACCACGGCCCTGCTGGTGGGCCAGGCGCGCGGCGTGCTCATTTTGGGCGCTGCTCGCGCGGGGCTGCCGGTGGTCGAGTACAAGCCCATGGAGGTCAAGCAGGCCGTGGCCGGCTATGGCAAAGCGCCCAAAACCCAGGTGCAGGACATGGTGCGCATGCTGCTCGGCCTGGACCACGTCCCGCAGCCGGACGATGCCGCCGATGGCGTGGCGGTGGCGGTGTGCCACATCCACAGCCACCGGCTGGCCAGCTTGCTCGTCGAGTGAGGGGAGACGATGATCGCCAGTATCGAAGGACATCTTGTCGCCGTGGAAAAAGACGCCGTGATCGTCCAGGTCGGCGGCATTGGCTTGCGGGTTTTCGTGCCAGGCACCTTTTTGGAGGGGTGCGGCGCGGCCGGCAGCCCGGTTTCGCTGCACACCCACCTGCACGTGCGCGAAAACGAGATCGCGCTGTATGGCTGCGGCAGCGAGCAAGAGCTGCACATGTTCAAACTGCTGCTGGGCGTGTCGGGCATCGGCCCCAAGGCCGGGCTGGCGATCCTGTCGCACCTGTCACTCGACAACCTGCAAGGGGCCATCGCCAACGAGCAGACCAGCGCGCTGTCGCAGGTGCCGGGCATCGGCAACAAGACGGCGCAAAAGATCATCCTCGACCTCAAGGACAAAGTCAAGGCGCTGGGCGGCGTTTCGCCGATCATCGCCGCGATCACCCAGGAAGACGCCGAAGTCATCGCTGCGCTCACCGCGCTGGGTTACAGCATCGTCGAGGCGCAAACCGCCCTGCAGCACGTGCCGGGCAATGTGCGCGGCACCGAAGAGCGACTGCGCGCCGCACTCAATTATCTGGGCACGTAATCTGACGAGACAGAGGCAAAGCTGTGGTCAACTCGAACGGAGCGTATGCAAACAGCAAAATCCTGGTCATCGACGACGATCAGGTCAACATTAACCTGATCACCCGCTACCTGACCATGATCGGCTACCGGGTGCTCTCGGCTTCAAACGGGCCGGACGGCCTCGCCCTGCTGCAAGAACATCTGCCCGACCTGGTTTTGCTGGACGTGATCATGCCGGGCATGAACGGATTCCAGGTCTGCCAGACCATCCGTGAAGAGTATAAAATCCGCCACATCCCCATCGTGATGGTCACCTCGCTGCAAGAGATCGAGCAGCGCATCGCCGCGCTCGAATTCGGCGCCGACGACTTTTTGAGCAAGCCGTTCAGCATCTATGAACTGGCGGCGCGGGTCAAGTCGATGCTGCGCATCAAAAGCCAGCACGACGAACTGGAACGGCGCAACCAACTGCTGCACCGCATCATGAACCGCTACATGGCCCCCGAGGTCTCGGAACAAATCATCAACGATCCGGAGCGCTACCTCAAATTGGGCGGCGAAAGCCGCCAGATCAGCGTGCTGTTTGCCGACATTCGCGGTTTCACCCGCTATGCCCAAACTCACAGCCCGGCCCGCGTCGTCGAACTGCTGAACCTGATTTTCACCGAGCTGACCCAGGTGGTGCTCAACTGGCAGGGCACGCTGGACAAGTATATGGGCGACGCGATGATGGCCGTTTACAGCACGCCGATCGAACAGCCCGACCACGCCCAGCGCGCCGTGCATACGGCATTGGACATGCACGCGGCATTCAACCGGCTGCGGGCCAGCCGGCAAGACCCGCAAGAAGCCCGGTTGGGGCTGGGCATCGGCATCAACACCGGCGAGGCGGTCGTCGGCAACATTGGCACGGAAAAACTGATGAATTACACGGCCATCGGCGACACGGTCAACATCGCCCAACGGCTGGAAGAGATGGCCGAGCCGGGACACACGCTGATCAGCGAGATGACCTGCCAGCGCATCACCATCCCTATCCAGGTCGAACACATTGGCCGGCACCTGCTGCGCGGGCGGCAGGAAGAGACGGCCATCTATGACCTGATCGGCCTGGATCGGGAACAAGAAAT
This sequence comes from uncultured Anaerolineae bacterium, assembly GCA_964428175.1. GTDB lineage: Bacteria > Chloroflexota > Anaerolineae > JAFGEY01 > JAFGEY01 > CAYRXM01. Next base: position 17,095 of record CAYRXM010000028.1, on the reverse strand, counting down.
GGATGCAAACGATGCGCAATGAACAGATGGCGATCAAGGTGGGCCTGCTCCTGGGCCTGGTCGCGCTGCTGGCCTTGCCGGCAGGCGCGCAGTCGACAGACATGGACTATTTGCTGGTCAAGTTACCCGCCGGTGTGATGGGCACGACAGACACGCTGCGCGCCTCCGAGATGCTGTCCGCCTACCGGGTGCGGCAGATCGAGCCGCTGCTCGTGCCCGGCTGGTTCCGCGTCTTTGTGCCCTCGGACGCCCTCGAACGCATCCACATACAGATGAAAACCGATCTCAACGTGCTCGCCGTCGAACGCGACGGCATTGTGCAGGCTATGCTCGTCCCCGATGACCCCTATTGGAACTATCAGTGGGGCCCGCAAAAGGTCGATGCGCCGGGGGCGTGGGAGTACAACACCGGCAGCGCCGAGGTGATCATCGCCATCGTCGACAGTGGCGTCGACACTGCCCACCCTGATTTGGCCGAGCAGCTGTGGGTCAACCCCGGCGAGATACCCGGCGACGGCATCGACAACGACGGCAACGGCTTTATCGACGACATCCACGGCTGGCGGTTCCTGTCGACGGGGCAGAGCAACAACGTCGAGGACGACCTTGGCCACGGCACGCACGTGGCCGGCATCGCCGGGGCGCGCAGCAACAACGGCGACGGCGTCGCCGGGATGTGCTGGGGCTGCCGGTTGATGGTTTTGAAAATGCTGGACTATCGCAATTCGGGCCGCTATTCCGACCTGGCCGATTCGATCATTTATGCGGTGGACAACGGCGCGCGGATCATCAACCTCAGCCTGGGCGGCGCCGCCAGCAGTTCATTGATGGAAGACGCGGTCAATTATGCGTCCGCGCAGGGTGCGCTCGTCGTCGCTGCGGCGGGGAATCACGGCAGCACGGTTTACTATCCGGGCGCTTACCCGGCGGCGTTCGCCGTTGCGGCCACCGATTCGAACGACAAGCGCGCCTCTTATTCCAACAGCGGCCCCGAGGTGGACATTGCCGCGCCGGGCAGCAGCATTTACAGCACCTGCATGGGCGGCAGCTATTGCTACAAATCGGGCACCAGCATGGCCACGCCGCACGTGTCCGGCCTGGCCGGGCTGCTCTGGACGCAGCATTATACCTATACCGCCAGCCAGGTGCGGCAGTTTATGGTCAACAGCGCGGTCGACGTCGAGTCGCCCGGCTGGGACCCGCTTACCGGCTGGGGGCGCATCGACGCGCGGCAGGCGCTGGCAGAGACGCTAAAGCCGCAAGCGTTTCAGTATGTCTATTATTTTCCGCTGTTCTTTTTCTACGGCGAGATCGATTAACGCTTGATCCAGGCTCGCCGGCCTCTTTTGACAGCACGCGGTTTGTGTGCTAGAATCAGCACTTGATGCTCAAATTGCATCTTTAATCGGGGGAAGAGTCGAAGCCTCAAGCAGACCATCGCTTTCTCCGCTCTTTGCCTCATCTGATCCTCCACAAGTGAATCTCCTGAAAAAAAGTCTCTCTCGCAAAGACGCAGAGACTCTGGAATATTTCGTGATTGTCCTATCCCAAATAAAATCGGAACTGAACAAGACTTGGTCGCCCGGAAGAATCCGTGAGCAAGCACGGTGAACCGTTGCAAGCAACGATCTTGGATAGCCCGCCGATCTGAAAATATGCCGCTGGTCGAGCGGGCAGGTCGAGCTTGTCGAGACCCTGTCGAAATCAGCCCACCATTTTCATGTTTGGTAGTGCGTGGCGGGCTAACGGCCCGCGTGACGCATGATGTCCAAGTTTTGCCGACATAACCGGCGCACATCCACTTTGGGGGTGCGGTTCTTTTTGCTTTGCAGCGATTGGCGAAAGGAGGTGTTGCTTATATCCGAGTTTGATCGTGTATTTGCTTTTTTTGCCCAAGAAAGAATGGGAAAAGTGCGGAGCATCCATCAAGCACTCACCATTCGCCCAATTTTCCGGCAAGCTATTTTCACAGAACGAAAGAGGTCAGAATGATCAAGGTACAGAAATTTTTGCACATCTTTATGGTGATGGCGATGCTGCTCGGGCTGTTTGCGGTTCCGATGCAGGCCGCGCCCGGCCCCAACACCCAAGAAACCACGGCCATCGTCGCCCAGCAAACCGATGGCGACGACGACCCACAACCTACTCCCACTCCCCCCACTAAAAAAAGAATTGACGAATCTCAATTGCAAAGTGTCAACCCCAGCGACATCGTTGCAGTGAGGCCTACGCACACCAAAGGCGAGGTCGTTGGTGAAGTTCGAGACGCCAGCGGTCTGGCCCGCTATATCATTGTGCTGCAAGAGCCAGCCCTGGCCAACTATAAAGGCGGCATACCTGGACTGGCTCCAACCAGCATCGAAGCCACCGGCGACAACAAACTCAACGTCCAAAGCGCAGCCAGCCGGGCATACGTCCAATATCTGGAAGGTAAACAAGCACAGTTTGTGACGTCGCTGGAGCGCGATATGGGTCGCACGCTGGCCGTCGCTTACCGCTTTCAGCACGCCGTGAACGGTCTCGTTGCCACCTTGACCCCGGAAGAAGCGGCCAAGATCGCCCAAATGCCAGAGGTGTACCTGGTCGAGCGCGAGCGCGACCTGCCGCTGGACACCGATGTCGGTCCCGATTGGATCGGGGCGACCGGCATCTGGGACGGGTCTACCACCGGCACAGCCACCAAAGGCGAAGGCATCGTGGTCGGCATCATTGACTCGGGCGTCAATGTGATCAACCCCACCGTTCATATGGGCAAGACCTACGCCGGGCACCCTTCGTTTGTAGACCCCGGCCCCCTAGACGGCTATGTCTATCCCGCCCCTGCCCAGTTCTACGGCGTGTGCAACCCGTCATCGAGCGATTACGACCCCACTTTTCCCTGCAACAACAAGCTGATCGGCGCGTATGACATGCAAAACGACAACGTGCTCGATCCCAACGCCCCGCGCGATGACAACGGGCACGGCTCGCACACAGCGAGCACTGTGGCCGGCAATGTGATCACCGCTACCATCGATGCCCCCACCACCACCACCCAGCGCATCGTATCGGGCATGGCCCCGCATGCGCAGATCATTGCCTACGACGCCTGTTATACTGCCAGCGATGGCAGAGGACTGTGCCCCAACACGGCCACCACCGCCGCCGCCAACCAGGCCGTGGCCGATGGCGTGATCAATGTGATCAACTTTTCTATCGGCGGCGGCGAGACCCCCTGGTCAGATAGCACCTCGCTGGCCTTTTTGGCCTGCCGCGCAGCCGGCATCTATGTCGCCACCTCGGCCGGCAACGAAGGCCCCGGCGCAGGCACCGTCGGCCACAACGAGCCATGGGTCGCTTCTACCGGCGCCGCGACTCACAACCGCACCTATAACAACTCGTTGATCAACATGACCGGCGACGGCACACCGCCGGCTGATATAACCGGCAAAGGCTTTACCGCCGGCTATGGCCCGGCGACTATCGTTTACGCCGGCAACTATACCAGCACCATTGCCAACGACGCCCTGTGCCTGAACCCCTTCCCAGCCGGCACATGGACCAATGGCGAAATCGTCGTCTGCGACCGTGGCACCAATGCCCGCGTAGAAAAAGGCCAAAACGTGCTGGCCGGCGGCGCGGGCGGCTATGTCCTGGCCAATGACGCGGCCAACGGCGACGCGCTGACCGGCGACTCGCACTTTTTGCCCGCCGTACACATCACCTACAACGACGGCGTTACCCTCAAAGCCTGGCTGGCCAGCGGCGCCACCCACATGGCCACCATCGGCGGCGCCCAGCTGGTCATCGACCCCAATCTGGCCGACATTATGGCCGATTTCAGCTCGCGCGGCCCATCCACCGTGCCCGGTCTGCTCAAGCCCAACATCATCGCCCCCGGCGTGGATGTGCTGGCGACCATACAGACCGAGGCCGGCTTTGACTTTTACGGCGGCACCTCGATGGCCAGCCCGCATCACGCTGGCGCGGCCGCCCTGTTGATGGCCCTGCACCCCGAATGGACGCCCGCTCAAATCCAGTCGGCACTGATGACTACCGCCTACCGCGACGAGATTTACAAAGAGGACGGCGCCACCGAGGCCGATCCGCACGACCGCGGCTCGGGACGTGTGGACCTGAGCAAAGCGGCGCTGGCCGGTCTGGTGTTGGACGAGTCCGTCGCCAACTTTACTGCGGCCGACCCGGACAACGGCGGCGATCCCAAGACGCTCAACCTGGCCAGCATGGCCAACGACCGCTGCTTGAACGAGTGTTCTTGGACGCGCGTGGTATCCAGCACACAAAACGCTGCCGTGAACTGGACCGTCACCGTCACCGGGACGGCCGGTATGACCATCACCGTGAATCCGGCCAGCTTTAGCCTGGCCGCCTATGCGCAACAAACCCTGGTCATCACTGCCGATGTGAGCAGCCTGCCCGCCGGCACATGGGTGTTTGGCGAAGTGATCCTCACCCCGGATGACCCCAATATCCCCGCCGCGCATTTGACGCTGGGGGTCAAGCCCACCACGGGCATCCTGCCCGATTATGTGCGCTTTGACACCCGCCGCAACGCCGGCTCGGAACTGATCCAGGGCCTCCAGACCTTTGAGGTAATCACGCTGACCACCCAATCGTTCGGCTTGATCCAGGCCGATCTGGACACCTTGGGGTTGGGCGAACATGCCAAGCCAACCACCAACTTTCCCGACATCTTTTTCACCGACACGGGCAATGTCTATGTCCAGGCATTGAACGTGGCGGCAGGTGATATGCGTCTGGTCGCCGAAGTAGCCAACACCACTTCGCCCGATCTGGACATGCTGCTCATGTTCGACGCCGACGACGATGGCACGCCCGAGCTGGCGGACACCACCGCCTTCCCCGGCTACTGCCAGAGCGCAGTCGGCGGTCCATGGGAGTATTGCAGCATCAGCAATCCTCAAGCAGGCCGCTGGTTCGTCATGGTGATCAACTATACCGCTTCCCAGGCTGGCCAGCCCGATGACATTGTGCTGGCTACCGCCATCGTGCCCAACACCGACGGCGGCAACATGACCATCGCCGGCCCGCAGGCTGTACCGGCCAGCACGCCGTTTGATGTGCGGCTCTTCTGGAACACCCCCACGATGGTCGCCGGCGACCGCTGGTACGGCGCGTTCTCGCTGGGCAGCGAACCCGGCCAGGAAGGCAACATCGGCACCGTGCCGGTAGACATTATCCGCGCGGCCGATGACGTGGTCAAGACGGCCGACAAGGATGGGGCCTTTTACGGCGAAACGGTCGAATACACCATCGTTGTGCAGCCCAACATCACGCCGGAAGATCTGACCTATAGAATCACCGACACCATCCCGGCCGGCCTGACCTACGTGCCCGGCTCGGCTGCGGCCAGCGCCGGCACGGTCAATGTGGTCGGCAATCAACTGACCTGGACGGGCCTGGTGTACTCGCCATCCGGCGCAGCCGGCGGCTATAATGTCACCACCAATGCCACCGATCCGCTATGCGACACCGGATTTGGCGGCTATGTCAACCTGAACGACTTTGGTATCAATCCTCAGTCAGCCCTTCAGGGCGACCAAGAGGCATGGACGGCCTTTGCAACCCAGGCGCCGATCCCGTTCTACAATGTGGATCAGACCGGCCTGGGCTTTACTACCGACGGATTTGTCTACTTTGATGCGGCCAGCCTGGCCCTGCCGGCCAACACCAACATTCCCAACCCGGCCAACCCCAACGAGATCGCCCCCATCCTGTGGAGCGACCTGAATGTGGTCTATCAGGCCAACACGCGCGGCATCTCGCTGGCCAGTGCGGGGTCGACTGTTTCGATCGTCGAGTATGACGATGTGGAAATCGCCGGCGCCAGCGGCACCATCGTGGGCGACTTTGAGATCGTTGTATTTGGCGGTCCCATTGACAATGCGCCCGGCGCGTATGAAATCGTCTACGCCTATGACAATATCCAAAATCTGCCGGCCTCGGTTACGGTCGGCGTTGAAAACCTGGATGCCTCATCAGGCAGCGAGTTCCTCTATGGCGATCCCACCGGCGTCATCACCAATGGTCTGATCGTCTGCTTTGACTATTTCCAGGCCACCTACGATCCCATCACCATCACCTACCGGGTGCAGGTAGATAACACCGTTCCTGGCTCCCCGCTGACCAACGTGGTCGTCCACACGGTCGACAACGAGGGCAGCCTGCCCGCCGAAACGTCGTTCGACCTGCACATCCTCGGCAACGCCGTCAAGAACGTTTCGGACACGCTGATCAACCCCGGCGAGCTGGTGACCTACACCATCGTCCTCACCGCCGGCCCCGAAGCAGCCCTGTGGGCGCTGAATGATGTTATCCCCAGCGGCTTTGGCTTTGTCAATGTCCAGGGCGCAAACTATGTCAGCGCCACCAACAGCATCGAGTGGTCTGGCTACCTGGGCAGCGGCGTGGTGATGATGACAGAAGGCTTTGAAGACGCCACCTTCCCGCCCGCCGGCTGGGCCACCTTCCGAGGAGTAAATGGCCTGGGTACGGGCTATGATTGGGTGCGGGATACGACTGCTCCATATGCAGGTGCGGCCGCGGCGTTTGTTCGCTACGAAAACGTTACGGGCGGTTTGGCGCAAGACTGGTTGGTGACGCCTCAGTTTATGCCAACGGCGTCGGCGCCGGCGATCCAGTTTTACATGCGGCAAAGCTTTATAGCTGACTATGGCACCACCTACACAGTTCGGGTCTCGACGGCTTCTCAGACTAACCACAGCGACTTTGCTATCGTCCAGACCTATACCGAGAGCGATTTTGGGACAACCTACCAACCCTTCTCTGTAGACCTGAGCGCCTATATCGGCCAAAATATCTATGTCGCCTTTGTTATGGAGCAGGATGATGGCGATAGCTGGTACATTGATAATGTGTCGTGGGCAGAGTCAGTTGTTTACCCCGACACTCATGTTGTCACTCTGACCCTGCAAGGCGAGACGCCCGGCACGTACGTCAACGTCGCCGAGATCGGCACCCAGGGCTTCGACCTCGAGGTCGAAGCGCCGGCAGTGGTCGTCTATGGACCTGTCCCGGCCTGGAATAAAGAGGTCTGGATCAACGGCCAGGGGCCGGCTCTGCCCGGTACACACAATGTCGTACCCGGCGACCGGGTCACCATCGTCGATCGCGTCAACATAGCATTCAACGACACGATCACCTTTACCTTGCTGGAAGAATGGGACGCCCTGCTGAACCTGGTCGACTATGACGCCGACCTGGGCAGCGTGACGCCGGGCGCGGGTACGCTTACCTGGCAAGTCGTGGGCGGCGCGGCCGATACCTGGCACGCCATCACCAAAACGTTCGAGGTCGTTGCGGGCCTGGGTTGGGATGGCGCGATCACCGAAACACTCAATGTTGAAGGCTACCCGACCACACTCGAAACGCCGGTTGCCCTGCACATCCCGGCGCTGCTCGGCAAAGACGGCCCGGCAACCGCCGACAACGGCGAGGTTATCACCTATACAATCAGCATCGAGACTTTGTCTGGAATCGGCGGATCGGCTCAATTGGTTGATCCATTGCCTGACGGCCTGGAATGCATCTCTGAAACTGTAAAGGCTTCTTACGGCACAGCCTGGTATGACGCCAACGACAACACCGTCTACTGGGGCGCCGCCCTCGGCATAACAGCACTTGGTCATACGCCCGAGGTGGATCGTACGATCGCCGCACGCACCAGAGCAGAAGCACAACAGGATGTGCGCATCACAGACATCAGACCGGCCGACTCGAGCACAGCAGTAGATATAATCAAGGATGGCGGCTTTGAGTTGGGCACCCCCAACCCGCACTGGACCGAGTACTCGAGTAATGGCTGGGATCTGATCAGCGATTACTTGCCAAGTACTGGCGTCTATGGCGTCTGGATGGGCGGAGACGAAGATGAAAACGCCATTCTTACGCAGACAGTCACTATCCCTGCCGATGGTACTGCCAACCTCAGCTTCTGGCTCTTGATAGGCAGCACCAATACCGACAGCCCCGATGCCGACTGGTTCCAAGTGCGCTTGGGCGATACTGTGGTCTTTACTGCTACTGCCGCCGACATCGACAGTTATGGTGGAAACTATCACCAGATTGTCATTGATGTCAGCGCACTGGCTGATGGCGTGGCGCGGGATTTGATCTTTGAAGCCTATATCCACGACGACACGACATCCAATACCAACTTTTTCCTGGATGATGTGATGCTCGAGTTCAGCCCTCCGACCAATGCCACCATCACCTTTAACGCTCGTGTCACCGGCGCGGCGGGTGAGGTCATCACCAACACAGCTGAACTCAAGTACATGGGCACGGTGCAGCAAGCCCTGACGGTTCTCGAGGTCAACGACTCGTCGTCAGAACTCGAAATCACCAAGTCCGTCACGCCAGCCGCCGACCTCGACCTGGGCGACATGGTGACCTATACCATCGCACTCGTCAACACCGGCGCGCGCACTGCACAGGGCATCCTTCTCACCGACACCCTGCCCACCGGCATCGTCTTTGACGCCTTTGTCGAGAACGACGGCAACGCGCAGGAAAATGCCGGAGTCATCACCTGGAACGGCGACCTGCCGGCCGGCGAAACGCTCACCATCGTCTTTACCGCGATGGTGGCAGACGACAGCGCACTCCTGGGTACGACCATCACCAACCAGGTCGTGTTCACCTCGGAAAACGCTGGAGATGGCCTGGACACGGCAAGCCTGACCGTCGGATCGCTGTACAAAGTCTTTTTGCCCGTGGTTATGCGAGATTTTAACCACTAACTCAAGCTAGACTCGAGTTGGGGAGGGCCAAGCGCCCTCCCCAACACTTTTTAAGCACGTCCCCATGACTCCACTGAAAAAACCTCGCAAAGATGCCAGGATTCGGTAAAGAAACCAGGTTTTTGACAAAAACCTGGTTTCTCCCCAACATGTTGAAAATCAGATCAGTTCCAGTACCACACTGGCCCGTATTCATCTGCGGCCCTTGAAGGGCCGCACGTTATTTCAAAAGGAGATGGCAAGTGAAGTCGTTCAGGTTCCTCAATTTGTGGATAGCCATAGCCATGCTGCTGTCGCTGTTTAGCGTCGGCCCGGCGGCGGCCCAACCACAAGCGCAAGACACAGTCCCCACAGTAGCACTGCGGCTGTCTCCGCAGGCTTTCAAGGATGCGCCCGACCTGGCCGCCCGCCGCGTGATAGATTACGGCAGCTTTGTCTGGGTCGAGGTACCCGTCGACCGGCTTGCGCTGCTGGCCGAACGGAACATCCCCTATCAGCCGGCCGAGACCACCATCGGCGTGTATGGCTACCGCTTTGATCCCTTGCTGAGTGAACCGGCAGTACCGGCTAACCTGCGCGCCGAGAACTCGGACAAGCCGGGGTTGCAGTTGGTGCAGTTTGTTGGCCCAACCAGCGATGCCTGGCTGAGCGGCTTGCAGAACACCGGCCTCAAGGTGCTGCAATACTATGCGCACAATGCCTACCTGGTCTGGGGCACTCGAGACCAACTGGGCAAGGCGACCAAAGAATCATCTGTGCGTTGGAGCGGCGCGTTTCACCCCGCCTTCAAGCTTGGGCTGACCCCCTCCGAGTATGCCGGCGAGATCGAAAACGTGGCAGTCACGTTTTACAACGACGGCAATCTGGACGACACGATCAAAGCCCTGAGCCAACTGGGCAAGGTGGTGCAATATTGGGCCACACAGCCCGACAAGGCTTTTTATACCGCCGTGCTGATCCTCGACGCTGCCCGGATAACCGACGTGGCACGCCTGCCCACTGTCTGGGCCGTCGAATACTCATCGCCCCGACCCGGCCTGGATGACGAAAACGCCAACCAGATCGTCGCCGGCAATGTGCCGGGCGGCACGCCAACCACTGGTTATTACGATTGGCTGGTCGCCAAGGGCGTCGATGGCAGCGGCGTCTCCTGGGCCGATGTGGATACCGGCCTCAACGCCGCCCATCCCGATGTGGCCGGTCGCGTGGCCGCCTGCGTCAGCACCTATGGCGGCGGCGATGCCTGTGTGGACACCGACGGACATGGCAGCCATACCGCCGGCGCGATCATGGGCAACGGGCGCACCGGCACCGGCATCACCGACCCCAACGGCTTTTACTGGGGCACCGGTATGGCCCCCAACGCCACGCTGGTGGTACAGAACGCGCTGATGGGTCCCAACTGGCCGCCGACCGGCGGCTGGAACGTGCTCAGCCGCGATTCGGTGCTCAACGGCGCGCAAGGGTCCAATAACAGCTGGTATACCGGCTCGTATAACAACAGCTATACCGCGGCCTGCCGCGAGCACGACCTGATGGTGCGCGACGCCGTTTTTACCACCACAACCACCGCCGAACCGATCATCTATGTCTTTTCGGTGGGCAACGGCGGCCCAGACTATAGCACCCTCAGCGAGCCGCACGCCGCCAAGAACCCCATTATGGTCGGTGCGTCTTCCAACTATCCGCGCAGCGCGGCCACCATCAATGACATGGCCTATTTCAGCAGCCGCGGCCCGGCCGCCGATGGCCGCACACTGCCCACCATCACCGCGCCTGGCTATCAAACCGTATCGCTGAACGGCTCAAGCGCCAACTGCGGCACGGCTGTAGCCGGCGCAGGCAGCGCATATTACAACTATTGCTCCGGCACCAGCATGGCCAGCCCCCAGGTGGCCGGCGCTTCGGCGCTGATTGTAGACTGGTGGCGGCAGGATTTCGGCGAAACACCCAGCCCGGCCATGGTCAAGGCCCTGTTGGTCAACGGCGCTGAAGACCAGAACGGCGGCAATCGCGCCGCCGGCGGCAGCGGCGGTGTGCTGGGCAGCATCCCCAACAACGATGTGGGTTGGGGTCGTGTCAACCTGAACAACGTCATCCGCAGCGGCGTTCTCTCATTTTATGTGGATCAGAACACCCTGCTCGGCAGCACCGGCGAGACATGGCAAACCAACCTGATGGTCAGCGACCCCACCAAGCCGGTCAAATGTTCCCTGGTTTGGACGGATGCCGCCGGCGCGGCGGGGGCTAACCCGGCCCTGGTCAACGACCTCAACCTGACCGTGCAAAACGGCGGTAACACCTACCTGGGCAACGTGTTTTCCGGCGGCTGGTCGATCACCGGCGGCTCGGCCGACGCGCTGAACAACATCGAAAACGTCTTTTTGCCGGCCGGGGCCAACGGCTCGGTGCAGATCACGGTCAGTGCGGTCAATATTGCCGGCGACGGCGTGCCGTACAACGGCGACGTCACCGATCAAGACTTTGCCCTGGTCTGCTACAACCTATCCCAGGAAGGCATCGGCTGGCTGGAAGGCACTGTATATGACGATTCGGGCAGCCCAGCCACCACTCCGCTGAACGGTGCGCGCATCCAGGCCACCGGCCTGACGCCCACACACACCGCCGGCACCATCAGCGGCGCAGATGGCTTTTATCGCCTGGGACTGCTCACCGACACCTATACCGTCACCACCAGCTTCTATGGCTACTATCCGGCCGAGATCGGCGGCGTCAGCTTGATTTCTGGCACCACCACCACGCTGAACATCCCGCTGACCATGGCCCCCTGGTATGTCGTTTCAGGCGCCGTCACCGACGCCGCCACCGGTTGGCCGTTGTACGCCAGCATCGAGATCGCCGATTATCCCTATGGCGCCGTTTGGAACAACCCCGTCACCGGCTGGTACAGTGTCTCTCTGCCCGCCGGGATGACCCACACCCTCACTGCCCGCGCCTGGGTGAGCGGCTATCAACCCGGCAGCGCCCAGATCAACCTCAGCGGCGATGCCACCCTGAACATCACGCTGAATGCCAACATCGCCACCTGCAACGCGCCGGGCTACAACCTGAACGTCAACACGCTGTGGGCCAACTCGTTCGAGGGAGCCACCGGCGGCGCCTTCCCCGCCGACGGCTGGGATCAGGTGGATACCAGCGGCACCGCCGGCGAATGGACGGCGCCGACCTCTGGCACTTATCCTACCACTTTGCCGCACAGCGGCAGCCGCATGGCCAAGTTCAATTCATTCAACGCCTCCAGCAGCAACTCGACCCGCCTGTACCGCACTGTGGGCATTGACCTGAGCGGCCAGTCTTCGGTGACGGTCGCGTTCTGGATGTACCATGACACCAACTATACCAGCGCCGACCGCATCCAGGTGCAGATCAGCACCGACGGCGGGACGACATGGAATGACGTAGGCGCAGCGATCAACCGCTACGACGGCTCGACCGGTTGGAAGCAACACAACGTAGACATCAGCACATACACCGGCGGCAGCTATACCGATGTGCGTGTGGCTCTGCATGCCTTCAGCGCGTATGGCAGCAACATGTACGTGGACGACATAGAAATCGCCGTCATCTCGTGCACGCCCTTGCCTGGCGGCCTGGTGGTAGGCAACGTCTATGACGAAAACACCATGACTCCCATGGTGGGGGCCACCGTCAGCAATGACAGCGGCCGCTCGTTCGCAGCCACGTCCACGCCAGACGATCCCGCCGTGGACGACGCGTTTTACACCCTGTTCTCGCCGACCGGATCGCATGTCTTTACGGCCACCTTGGCCGGCTATGGCGCCGCAGTGCAAAACGTCACCGTCGTGGTCAGCGGTACCGTCCGGGCCGATATGTACCTGTCCGCCGGCCAGTTGAGCATCACCCCGCCGGCTCTGCATGCCTCTGCCGAAATGGGCAGCAGCGTCACCCTGCCGCTAACCCTGGAAAACACCGGCGGCGCGTCTCTCGACTTTGAACTGCAAGAAAAGGACCGCGGTTGGGCGCCCGTCCTGGCCACCGGCGGCCCGGATGCGTTCGGTTATATCTATGCCGATTCGGACCAAGCCGATGGCCCCGTATATCAATGGATAGACATCACCGCTACCGGCGCGCCCATCACCTTTACCGCCGGCGGCACGCTGGACGATGGCTATGGCGGTCCCTTTGACATCGGTTTCCCCTTTAATTTCTATGGCACCGACCAGACCCAATTCTATGCCAGCACAAATGGCTTGTTGACCTTTGGCGCCGGTAGTACATCCCTAGCCAACCAGTGTCCGCTGCCCAGCACCACCAGCCCCAACAACCTGATTGCCCTGCTGTGGGACGACCTGGACTTTAATACCAGCGGCAACGCCTACTATCAGCAGCTCACCCCCTGCCCCTACGGCGACTGGAACACCTGCACCGTAGTGGAATATGCCAATGTTATGCACTTTAACGGTGCGGCCGGCTCGGCCGGCACCTGGGAAGCAGTCTTTTTCCCCAACGGCAGCCTGCTGATCCAGTTCCAGGACGCCGGTGTGGAAACCGGCTCCAGCTCGACCACCGGCATCGAGAATGGCAGCGGCACCGCCGGCCTGGCCTACGGCTCGTGCAATGTGGCCGGCTCGCTCAAGAACAACCTGGCCGTCTGCTATGCCTATCCGGGTGAAAAAGCCAACTGCACCGTGCCGAATGTGCCCTGGCTGGCTGAAAGCCCCATCACTGGCACGCTGACTGCCTTAGCGGAGCAGGTGGTAGACGTGACCCTTGACGCCGGTGTGCCCGAAATCACCCAGCCGGGCGAGTACTATGCCCAGATCAAGGTCCTCAACAACACGCCCTACGGCACATCGATCGTTCCCGTGACCTTCACCGTCACCGCACCAACCACCTGGGGCAAGCTGGAAGGCGCCGTCACCAGCCTGGGCCGCTGCGATGCCAATCCGACGCCGCTGCCTGACGCCACCGTATGGATCGAAACCAGCACCGGCATGACTACCACCTTGCTCACCAATGCCAGCGGCGGTTACAGCTATTGGATCGATCAGACCGACGCGCCGGTCACTGTCACCGTCTCGGCGGCAGGACACATCTCAGAAACCATAACTGGCATCAATATCAATGGTCAGGCCACCACAACCCTCGATGTAATCCTGCGCGCGCTGCTGCCCTGCGCCGAGGTCAACCCGGCCAGCCTGGACGTGACCGTCACTTCCGGCAGAGCACTCACCGTGCCGCTGACCCTGAGCAACCTGGGCGCGGGCATGCTCTCTTTTGAGATCAAAGAGATCAGTGGAACCACCACCGCTCTGAATGTTCAAATCGCCGACACGCCGGTCATCTTGGGCACCTCTTCTTCTGCCCATCTGGCCGAAACAGGAACGGCCACCGGCGTAACCGTCCCGGCGCAGCCGGCCATCGGCAAGATGCCTGAAGACATCGGCGCCGCCTGGGAGAGTATGGCTTCGCTGCCGGTCGGCCGCGCGTTCAATGCGGTCATCGCCGACGCTGATGGTCACATCTATGTGATCGGCGGCACCAGCGATGCAGACGGCAACACCAAAACCAACACCAACTATCGCTACAACACCGCCTCCAACACGTGGGACACGATGGCGGCTGTGCCAGCGGCACTGGACAGCATAGATGGCGTCCTGATCAACAACAAGATCTATATCCCCGGCGACGGTGCCACTGCCACCACCTATGTCTATGACATCGCCACCAACACCTGGAGCACCATCGCTGCCAACGGTGGCTATACGGCGCGCAGTCAGTATCAAGCCGTCTGCATTGATACCGACATCTATGTGCTGGGCGGCATCGTCGGCAGCGCCAGCACCACCGAAGTGTGGAGGCTGGACACCACCACCGGCACATGGTCGGCCGGCGTGCCCATGCAGAAATCGCGCACCGCCTTCTCTGCCGCGGCCATTGACGGCGTCATCTATGTGGCCGGCGGTGTGGTCTTTCCCGGCTTTACCCCCGACATGACCGCCGAAAAGTTTGACGGCACAGCCTGGAGCTATATCGCTTCGCTGCCCAACGGCGGCGGGGCCTACACGCGTTGGTCGTACAACGCCGACGCACACGGCGCCGATGGCCTGTGGCTAGCCGCCGGTCGTCGCGACGCAGACTGGAACGTGCTGAACCACGCCGGCTACTATGATCCAGAGACCAACACCTGGACCGACTCGCCCACCATCCCCATGCTGACGCAAGAACAGGTCTACATGGAAGGTGATGTGGCCACTGACGGCTATCTGTATGTCATCGGCGGACGCGACTCGGCAGCCAGTGTGATCTATGCCACCAATGAGCGGCTCTATGTGGGTTATGCCGGGTACACGCCTGACATCGAATGGCTATCCGAATCACCTGTTGCCGGCACGGTCAGCGCCAACAGCACGTTGAATGTGGACGTGACCTTTACTGCCTTACCGACCATGACTGTCGGTGTGTACACGGCCACCCTGGTGTTCAAGACCAACGATGTCAAGATCAATGTGCCCGTGACGATGACCATCACCAGCCTGCCGGCCTGCGGCTTTGACACCAGCAGCCCCGATTACCTGGGCGAGACCACCGTGTTCACCAACACTTCGGTCGATGCGCTAACATACCAGTGGGACCTGGGCGACGGCAGCCCGTTCAGCACAGACATCAACCCAACCCACCAGTATGCCGCCGTTGGCAGCTATACCATCACCTTGACGGCCACCAACACGGCCGGAGACAGCGTTTGCACTGGCGTGGTGGTGATAGAAGAACCGCCCTGCCAGCCCGTCGATGGCATTGACTTGAGCATCACCACCAGCGCCCCCGACCCTGGCGACCCGGTGGCCTTTAGCGTCGCACTTACGCCGGCCAACCTGACCACACCATACCACTATGTGGTCGACTATGGCGACGGTACGGTGATCACTGCCACCGACTCGGCCAACCCGTTGGCCCTGACCCATACCTATGACGCCGCCGGTTCTTACACGGTTACGGTCTCGGTGTGGAACTGCGGCATGACCGTGCCGCTGACCGATCAGGTCGTGGTCACAGTTGCATCGTTCAAGGTCTATCTGCCTATCGTACTGCGTTAAACAGCGTAAATTCAACTTTTTGTTACAACAAAAAGGCCAGCAGAAAAATCTGCTGGTCTTTTTGCTTTTTCATCCTATCCCGACTAAATCGGAACTGAACAGGGCTTATTTGTCTGAGACGAAATTCTTGTACAAAAACAACGATCTTGAGGATAGGCCCTATCCCGAAAAGTCCACTACTGCGCTGCGTCGGGCACTGGTTTCTGCCCATCAGGGCAAAAAATGGCTGCGTCGCCATCGCGCCCAGCATGGTACTCATATTGCGCCTCCCCCGCCTCCAGCACGATCAAGTACCCCGGCGTGATCACCTGCGCGTACACCATCCCCGGCTCAGGGCAGCCCAGGCTCGAATCGCGCCACTCCACCGACTGCACCTCGATCACCCGCACCGTCTCGCGGCTTGCGCCCAGCCGTTCGGCCAGATCGTTCACCGCCCAATACACGATGGCCTCAGCCGCCGCCGGGATCGCCACCTGTCCGGGCGACTGCTTGTCCGGCGCCGGCAGCGGCGACGTCTGCACGGGCAGAGGCGACGTCTGCACGGGCAGCGGCGTCGGCGTCGGCGTCAGCGTGGGCAGCGTTTCGGGCCGCGCGTCCAGCGTCGGCGTGGCTGCCGGGCGGGTGCAGCCCGACACAACAACCAGGAATGCAACCACCAACGTAAAAATTTGTAACCTCATCTGTTTCATACTAACCTCCATCTAGCAATATGCGACCTCAAGACGGCGGCCGGGCCGTTTCTGTTCCACCCGACAGCCGCCGGGCCAGCGCATCCAGCGTCGGCGCGACCGGCGGCGGCGCCTGCACGGCCTTCATTGCCGATGGCACGTCCTTGAGGCCGCTGCCCGTGACCAGCACCACCACCCGCGCGCCTTTTTCCACCAGCCCCGCCTCCCGCGCCCGCACCAGCCCGGCATAGCTCGCCGCACCGGCCGGCTCGCCGAACACCCCCGCCCGGCGCGCCAGCACGCGCATCGCGTCCAGAATTTCGTCGTCGGAGACGGCGACAAACGCGCCGCCCGTCTCGCGCACCGCCCGCAGCGCCTTGATCCCGTCGCGTGGCAGATCGACCGAGATCGAATCGGCCAGCGTGTTGGCCCGCACCGGCGCAATGTCCTCCGTCCCTGCCTTCCAGGTATTATACAGCGCCGCCGACCCGGCCGCCTGCACGCCGATCAACCGGGGCAGGCGGTCGATCAGGCCCAGCGCGTACAGATCGCGCAGCCCCTTGCC